>NZ_AP028067.1:634679-952019 GCF_030297155.1 Vibrio sp. FE10
TTAGAGTTGTGCGGCTGAATGTTACATACAACATATAACTTTTTGCCTTGAGCATGAGCTTCATCGATACCGATTTGTAGGTTTTCGTGATTGAACTCGTTGTTACGAACACGAAGGCTGTAACGTGGCTGGCCTGCGTATACTGCATCTGCGCCGTAGGCGAATGCGTAACGCATGTTTTTAAGGCTTCCTGCCGGTGATAATAGTTCAGGTACAAATGGTTTTTGTGTCGTCATTGCTTCGTTCTCTAATCTGATCTCAAGTCAGGTTGATACCACCAAGTGATATCAAAGGGGCGCAAATTTTACGCTAAAACGAGTTTGGTTGATAGCCCTAAAGATAACAATGGTATTAAGAAGCGAGTTGATAGGTATTGATAAAGGGGAGCAGGGAAGAAAACAAGCTCAGATATCGTCGACACCTGAGCTTCAAATCGGAACAATTAAGCGTTAGGTTGAGTTAACCCGCCTAATGATTCAAATAGGTTTGGTAGGAAAACACTGAATTCACCACATAGCAGTGAGAAGTCTGCATCAAAGCGCGCTGCTTGATCTTCGCGAGGAATGTCGTCGTTCTCATCTTTTAGTTCATCACTGAATTTCAGGCGCTTGATGCTGCCATCTTCAGCAAGAATGAACTCAATGCGATCTTGCCAGTTGATCAGAAGTTTAGTCACAACTTTATTGGCTTCGATGTGGTTTTTAATCTCATCAGCTTCTAGTTCTTGCTTCTTAACTCGGACAATACCGCCGTCTTCTTGGATTGATTTAAGCTCTGCTTCATCGAGCATAGTGATACCTTTAGGTGTATCACCTGATTTTACCCACTCTGTCAGAGTCGTATCAATCGCTTGCTCTGGAATAGCAGGCACTACTGGCAAGCTACCCATTGTTTTACGTAGTAATGCTAGTACGTCTTCTGCTTTTTTGTAGCTGCTAGCATCAACAACAATAAAGCCTTCTTTCGGCATGATCAGTGCGTAAGTGAAGTTACTGCGACTGAAAGCACGAGGAAGAAGATCGATGATGATGTCTTCTTTTAGGCTGTCTTTCTCTTTCTTTTTCAGAGGAGTACCAGACTCTGCTTCAAGCGTTTCTACTTTTGCATTCAATGAATCTTTGATCACAGAAGCTGGAAGCATTTTCTCTTCTTTCTTTGCACAGATGAGAATGCGGTTTTCTGATACGTGCGTCATCATATCGCCGTGTCTACCCATCGCATTTACCCAACCAAACTTCTGTTTGTCTTGGCTGCCACAAGGGGTAAAACGGAACTCTTCAAGTTGTTTCTCTAGCTGATCTGCGTTGAAGTCTATATCACGATTAAAGCGATAGACGAGGCAATTCTTAAACCACATAAATATTTCTCATACCTTTATCTGAAGACGCTCATCATAGGAGATTTCGATCCATTTGTCTTATACCTGCAATAAAAATTAAAAGTGAAATGTTTGAGACAGTTATATGAAAATTTGTTTTCAAAGGTCACAAAAGTGTCATAATTAAACCAGATAATGCAATGCGTTGATTAAATACTAAGGCTATTCAATTATGTCGAGAAGGATTCTGGTCGTTGAAGATGAAGCACCTATTCGTGAGATGCTGTGTTTTGTACTTGAACAAAAAGGCTACCAAGCAGTAGAGGCTGAAGATTACGATACAGCGGTAAACAAGCTATGTGAACCTTTCCCAGATCTAGTATTACTAGATTGGATGCTACCTGGTGGTAGCGGGATAAACTTTATCAAGCACATGAAGCGTGAAGAGTTAACTCGCAACATCCCAGTGGTGATGCTGACGGCTCGTGGTGAAGAAGAAGATAAGGTTCGCGGTTTAGAAGTTGGCGCTGACGACTACATTACCAAACCTTTTTCGCCAAAAGAGTTGGTCGCTCGTCTGAAAGCGGTTATTCGCCGTGTAACACCAACGGCATTGGAAGATGTGATTGATGTTCAAGGGCTTAAATTAGACCCTGTATCTCACCGTGTTACAGCAAGCGAAGGTCCAGTTGATATGGGACCAACTGAGTTCAAAATGCTGCATTTCTTTATGACTCACCAAGAGCGAGTATACAGCCGAGAGCAACTGTTAAATAACGTTTGGGGTACCAACGTTTACGTTGAAGATCGTACGGTTGATGTTCATATTCGACGTCTACGCAAAGCACTTGAATCTGCAGGTCATGATAAATTAATTCAAACGGTTCGCGGCGCAGGCTACCGTTTTTCTACAAAGGCTTAATGTGGCTTCACTGCCCAGTTTATGGAGTCCTGAATGGTTGAGAAGTTAACCTGGAAAAAGCTAGCTTGGGAGCTGGCTTTTTTTTACGCACCATGGGTTTTAGTCGGATGGATATTCGGTTACCTACCTTGGTTACTGCTGGCTGCTACGGTATTGCAGCTCGGCTGGCATTTACACAATCAAATGCGTTTGTCCGCATGGTTGTGGGATGAGAAGCGTCTAACACCACCTTCAGGCTCAGGAAATTGGGAATCTCTGTTTAACGGTATCTATCGTATGCAGCAGAGACAGCGTCGCAAGCGCAAAGAATTGACCAACCTTATCCGCCGTTTCCGAAACGGTGCTGAATCCCTTCCCGATGCCGTTGTGGTGTTTCGCGGTGAAGGCAATATTGTTTGGTGTAACAAGCTTGCTCAGTATTTACTGGGTTTTCGCTGGCCAGACGATTCAGGTCAACCGATCTCGAATTTGATCCGAACTCCGGATTTTATCAAGTACCTCAATAAACAAGATTTCTCCGAGCCGTTAGAAATGCCATCGCCACTCAATGTGGAACGTATGCTTGAGCTGCGTATCGTGCCTTACACCGAAGGTGAGCACTTGATGGTAGTACGTGATGTTACTCAGCTGAAACAGCTGGAAGGCATGCGTCGGAATTTCTTTGCTAACGTTTCTCACGAGCTACGTACTCCTATGACCGTACTTCAAGGTTACCTTGAAATGACGGAAGACCCAGACATGATTGTTGGCCCAATGTGGACGAAAGCTCATGGTGTGATGACTGAGCAATTGAATCGCATGAACAGTTTGGTCAATCAGCTGCTAACGCTTTCAAAGATTGAAGCGGCGCCAATGCATGAATTGGATGAGGTGGTTAACGTTCCTGCGATGTTAGAAGTTCTTGAAAAAGAAGCGGCTAGCCTAAGTGGGGATCGTGAACATAAGCTGGAGTTTGATATTGATAAGAGCCTGCGCGTATTAGCTGATGAAGATCAGATGAGAAGTGCGATATCGAATCTGGTTTATAACGCGGTTAAGTACACTCCGCCTGGTGCAACCGTCAAGGTCCGTTGGTATCAAACCAGTCAAGGTGCGTGTTTGGATGTGTCAGACACCGGTGATGGCATAGAACCTCAGCACTTGCATCGACTCACCGAACGTTTCTATCGTGTTGATAAGGCGCGCTCTCGTGATACGGGGGGCAGTGGTCTAGGGTTAGCTATCGTTAAACACGCACTTAGCCACCATGACTCACACTTAGAAATTCAAAGTGAAGTCGGTGTTGGTAGCCGTTTCCATTTTACACTTCCAAGCCGATTGACTGTGTAATGAAAGCGCTGATACGCACAATGCGTCTTCCTATTGTTTCTGCGCTCGCGTTGGCTATAACTCACTACGCTTATGCGGAGCAGGGTGTAGAGTCGCTTCCTGATTACTCTAAAGTTCCGGGTATTTCTGGCAGCTTGTTGTCTGTTGGTTCCGATACCTTAGCGGGAATGACGACGTTATGGGTTGAAGAGTTTAAGTCTTATTACCCGAACGTGAATGCTCAAGTTCAGGCGTCTGGTTCTTCTACTGCACCTCCTGCATTAACGGAAGGTACTGCGCACCTCGGGCCGATGAGTCGTCCGATGCGCTTACGTGAAATTGAAGCATTCGAAAGAGAGCATGGATATAAACCCACAGCCCTTCGAGTTGCAATCGATGCCATAGGCTTGTTTGTACACCGTGATAACCCAGTTGAAGGGCTTAACTTTCGACAAATCGATGGGATCTTTTCTCAAACATTACGCTGCGGTGCAACGAAACCACTCAATAGTTGGCAAGATCTAGGTATTGAACAGCCTTGGGCTAAACATCGATTCCAACTGTTTGGCCGAAATTCGGTTTCAGGGACTTACGGCTATTTCAAGCAAAATGCCTTGTGTGGCGGCGATTTTAAGAACCGAGTGAATGAACAGCCTGGCTCTGCATCTGTGGTTCAATCCGTGGCCTCTTCCATTAGTGGTATTGGCTATTCTGGAATTGGTTATCGCGTTGCAGGTGTGAAATTGATACCGATCGCTGAACAAGGTTCTGATTATGTAGAGCCTACTAGAGCTAACATCTTGAGTGGCGATTACCCACTATCTCGTTTTCTGTATGTCTACGTAAACAAGCATCCAGATAAGCCACTTTCACCAGTTGAGAGAGAATTCCTTACTTTTGTTTTTTCAAAGCAAGGGCAGGAGTTGGTGGAAAAAGATGGTTACTTGGCAATACCATCTGAGTTCGCAGAACAAGAATTAGCGAAGATAGGGCTATGACACAGTCGTTATAGAACGATAAATAAATGCTCCATCAGCCATGATAATAACGCCCTAACAGCTTGCTAATGCAGGCTGTTTTCATTTTGGTTATGGTTAATTTAACACTAACGTCCAACCCACACTTTTCCAGCGTTCTTGCTCTTCTGTAAGTTCATAGCTAATTAGCTGATGCTCTGTTAGCCAGTCAAGATTACTTCCGGTCAAAGACCAACACTCTCCTGTTTCGATCCTTAAGTGTATCTCTGGGATTGGGGATTGGCTTCGTTGTCGGTTAAGAATAATCGCCAGTCTCAGAACTCTAATGAGCAGTGTTACTTGGTCTTCGGTAAATAAATAGAGTTCTGGCAACTCGCGAAGCTTAATGGCTTTTCTTTGATTGCGAGCTAAAAGCGACAACAAGCGTTGTTGTTCAGCATTAAAACCGGGCATCGTCGTATGTTTAAGCAAGTAAGCTGAATGGCGATGATAACCTTGGAATGAGATACTTTGTCCGGCCTCATGAAGCAGTGCTGACCAACCCAAAAGATCAAGCAACTCGCGATGCACAGGTATGTTGATTTGAGATTGAGCTTGTTTCAACAAGGTGACGGCTAGTTTTTTTACTCTTTCCCCATGAGTTAAATCTACGTGATAGCGAGATATGAGTGTTTCGGCTGTTCGAGTGCGGATATCAATATCTTTAAACCTTTCTTCCATATCATAAAGAACCCCTTCTCTTAATGCGCCATCAGAAAAATGAAGCTCCTTGATATCGAGAGTATCCATGACGGCAGATAGAATTGAAACTCCTGCGGCAAATACGGCCTTTCTCTCGTCACTCAAACCTGAAAGGTTGATGTCATCAGAGGTGTCAAATTCGCATAATCGATTTTTGAGGTAGCTAAGCCGCTGTGGAGTTACATAGCCGTCAGTAAACCCTAATCCAATTAAGACCTCTTTTATTGATTTCGCTGTGCCGGAAGAGCCGAAAGCGATCTCCCAAGTGACGCCGCGATATTCATTTACTACAGGCTCAATTAAACGAATCGCTGCGGTGCTAGCAATGGCGAATTTTTCAGGCTTTAATATTTTATCTGCGAAGAAGCGTTGGGTAAAATTGACACAACCCATAGGTAAGCTATGCATAGTTGTTGGTGTAAAACCTTGCCCAGCGACGATTTCTGTACTGCCGCCACCAATGTCGATAACGAGTTTACTGTTAGAGGTGGCTTGAGTATGTTCGACACCGTTGTAGATGAGTCTGGCCTCTTCCTTGCCTGCGATTATTTCTATCGGAAAGGGAAAAACCTTTTTTGCCCGATCCAGAAAAACTCTGGAATTTTTTGCCTTCCTGAGTGTATGGGTAGCAACGACTCTCACATCATCGAGTTCAAAATCGGTCAGTCGTTCAGCAAAGAGTTCAAGACAGTCTAAACCCCGTTGAATGGCACTTTCTGATAGGTGTAGGTTAGCGTCGAGCCCGTCACCTAATCGTACTTTTTGTTTGTGGCGACTCACTAATTGTAAGTGCTGCTCAAAGACCTGAGCGACAACCATATGGAAGCTGTTCGAACCCAAATCGATGGCGGCAATACGTCTTGAACGTTTATGATCGATTAGCTGCATGATTTTTTCTCTTTCTTATGTTTTTTACGTGCGTGCTTCTCTATACGTTTAATATAGTGGTATGTCGCCAGTTGTGACGTCGAGTAATCAAGCGGCTCTGAAGGTGGCGCTAAGTAAAGGTTGCTCATTGCCTGGTCAAGGCTTCTCGCTTTGTTGTAATCATCAAAGTGAAACTCTGTGATATCGATGATCGTTTGCTTGGCTTTGGGATCTAAGATCGGCGCCGCAACTTCGATTCGATGGTCAAAGTTTCGAGTCATCCAGTCGGCAGAAGATATGTATACCCTAGGCTTTCCATCATTATGAAAGATCATCACTCTAGGGTGTTCAAGGAAACGATCGACCACACTAATTATCTCAATATTGTCGCTGATGTTTGGTATTCCTGGAACTAATGAGCACATACCTCGAATGATCATTTTTATGGTAACGTTGGCTTGGCTAGCTTGATAGAGTTTTTCAATGATCTCACGGTCGACTAAATTGTTGAGCTTGAGGGTTATGCTGGCTGGTTTGTTCTCAGTGGCATTCTGAATTTCATTATCAATCAACTGATACAGGCGTTTTCTGGTGTTTTTTGGGGAGACAATCAGCTGTTTAAATTGAGACTTTTGATGTGGGCTTTCAATATATTTAAAGACCTGTTTAACCTCTTGTGTGATCTCTTCTCGTGCCGTCAGCAGAGAAAAGTCCGTATAAACACGAGCGGTCACTTCATGAAAATTGCCAGTCCCTATATGAGCATAATGCTCGAGCGCTTTTCCATTTTTTCTTGTGATCAGTAGAAGCTTAGAATGCACCTTTAAACTTGGAATACCATGGATGACTTTTACTCCGGATTTTTGAAGTGTTTTCGTCCATTGGATATTTGCCTGTTCATCAAAACGAGCTTGAAGTTCAACAGCCACGGTCACCTTTTTCCCGTTGTGCGCTGCATCAATAATTGAGCTGAGTAGTTTGGAACCTTCTGCAACACGATAAACATTTATTTTGATGACCGTTACTTTAGGGTCGAATGACGCCTGCCTGACGAGTTCAGTGATATGCTCGAAGGTGTGGTAAGGGTAGTGTAATAAGATATCGCGAGCTTTAATCGCCTCAAAATAGTTGGGGTACCAGCCGAACTGAGCACATTTGATTGGCGGTAAAGGGCGGTGGACCAATTCACGACGGCTGAGGCTTGGAAACTCAGAAAAGTGTTTAAAGTTATGGTAACGACCTCCAGCAATGACGCTGTCATAGTCGGATAGCTGGAGCTTTCTGCGCAAAAAATCCAGCATTTCAAGAGGCATTTCTGATTCGTAAATGAGGCGAATAGGAAGTGCTGTGAGCCGTTGCTCTAGTCCTAATGACATGGCCTCTAGTATGTTACTGTCATTCCCTTCTTGAAGCGCGTAGTCCGCATCGCGAGTCATTTTAATCGCATAGCAGCTCAAAGAGTCGTATTCAAAGAACCCTTTTAACAGGTCATCTAAACAGAACCGAACTATATTATCTAATAAGATCAGAGTCGTACGTTGTGAATCTGAGTTGTCAGGAAGTTTCACAAAACGAGGAAGGTTCTCTGATGGGATCTCGAGCAACACGTATTGAGAGCTATCTTGATGCTTTATATCGATGGCGAGATAGCTTTGTTCGTCTTTTAGAATGTTGAGCAATGGACTTTCGTCGTTCAACAAGAATGGCGTTAGGTGTGGCAGTACTTTCTTCTTGAAGTATTTTCTTACCCATTCACTTTGATCTGCATTGATTTGCTGTTCATTGATGAGAAAAATCCGGTTACGTGCCAGTTCTAACAGTAAGTCGTTATAGAGTTCATTAAAGCGAAGATCCAGCTCGCTTGCCTTACTTTGCATTCGCGCCAATAACGTTTTCGGTGAATGAGGTGAGGGTTGTGGATCTTGAAGGATGATCTTTCGTTTAACGTCAGCAAAGCGAACTTTGTAAAACTCATCGAGATTATTGGAGTAAATACCTAAAAAGCGGACTCTTTCGATCAACGGAACAGACTTGTCAGCGGCTTCTTGTAGGACTCTTTCATTGAACGATAACCAGCTAAGTTCTTTAGTAACATAGTCTTTTTCCATCGTCATGCTTATTCCTTGGGCGCTGGTTATAGAGTTTGTTACTTTAAGTGAGAACGTGGCTATTCACAAAAACAATGATCTTATTTTAAGAAATATGACGAAGAAACTTGTTATTAGTTTCAGTTGTTTAAAGTAACTTGTAATATAATTGTCATCTAACGTACATATTATGTCAGTAGCTAAAAAAAGGTAGATAAACAGATGGCTTCAGCCCAATTTTCATTGAAAGAGCGCGACAAAAAAAGATGGTTGAAAGATCGTCTCGTCCGTTTTTCGGTGACATGTGGCGGTGTCAGCGTTTTAGCTTGTTTGGTTTTGATCTTTGTTTACCTTGCTATGGTCATTTTACCGGTATTTTCTGATACTGGACTTCAGACCGACCAAGTCGTTAAAACCGTTGATGTTGAGCAGCCCATTGCTTTATCTGTTGATGAATATGGTCAACATGCCTTTACTATCGAAAAGTCCGGCTTAGTGCAATTTTGGGATTTAGACGCTCAAAATACACAGTCTTACTTTGAACGTGATGTTTTCGATGACCCAATAGCATTCTCTCGTAACACCCCATCTGAAAACTGGTTTGCTTTTGCTGACAGCGCCAGCAACATGACCTTCTTTTATCCAGAGTATAGTGCGCCTGTGCTTCAAAAGGACAGCGTTGTACAACCTAAGATCACACAGATCGAATTACCTGAACCGTTTTTGAAGAGTGACGAATCGAACGGAGCGATCATCGATCAATTCGCATTTTCTAAGAATGCGCGTGGAATTACCGTTGTTGCGCAGTTAAGTGATCAACGAGTTATCGTTAAGTGGTATCAAAGCGATCTTGCTGGTGACTATGTATTTAAGAACAGCCAGTGGTTATCGGACAAACTAGGTTTACAGCAGCAACTCATAGTCACTCCGGATGGAAGAACGATATACCTTAGATCTCAATCGGATCTAGCGGTGTTGAAGCTGTCTGACACTGGTTTCAATGTTCGCGAAGTGATCGATCTTAGTTTGAATGATGAGAAACACTCGGTGAAAAGCATCGACTTGTTGTCGGGCGCCTATTCTCTATTGGTGACGCATGAAGATGGACAGGTTTCTCAATGGTTTGATGTGCTTAAAGATGAACAGCGTAGCCTGACACACATTCGAGACTTCCAGCTCGCGGAAGAAGTGCAATTTATCTTGCCAGATACCTATAGAAAAGGTTTCTACAGCTTCTATAAAAATGGCACGTTGCAAAGCCATTATACGACCAGTGAAAAGCTATCCCTATTCGAACGAGCATTTGATAAGTCACCACAATTGGCGGCAATGTCGGCTAATGAACTGCATCTTGCGACGCTTATTGATGGCGAAATCAGCGTGGCTAAAGTCGACAATGAGTATCCTCAGATTTCATTCTCATCGTTGTGGCAAAAGGTGTGGTATGAGAGCTACCCAGAACCTCAATATGTTTGGCAATCCACGTCCGCTAATGACGATTTTGAAGAAAAATTCAGCTTAGTCCCTATTACTTTTGGCACTATTAAAGCGGCCTTGTTTGCGATGATGTTTGCCGTGCCTGTGGCGGTATTAGGCGCTATTTATACCGCTTACTTTATGTCGCCTCGAATGCGTAGAGTGGTTAAGCCTTCAATCGAACTGATGGAAGCATTGCCGACTGTGATCATCGGCTTTCTGGCTGGCCTTTGGTTCGCCCCTATTGTAGAGACGCACCTCACTGCTGTTTTCTCTTTAATGGTGATGTTGCCATTAAGTACTTTATTGACCGGATTAGCTTGGTTCTGTTTACCTAAAGTCATCACGAGCCGTTTTGCTAATGGTTGGCATGCCTTGATATTGATTCCGGTATTAATCATTACCGTGATTACGGTATTTGCAGGCGGAAACGGTATTGAAGCCTTATTGTTTGATGGTGATATACGCACTTTCCTTGCTAGCTATGGCATCGACTTTGACCAACGTAATGCGCTGGTGGTTGGATTTGCGATGGGCTTTGCGGTTATTCCTACCATCTTTACGATTGCAGAAGATGCGATTTTCTCTGTACCAAAGCACCTATCGGACGGTTCATTAGCTCTAGGCGCAACAGCGTGGCAGACTCTGATTTATGTTGTGTTGCTCACCGCAAGTCCAGGTATATTTTCAGCCGTTATGATGGGACTTGGACGAGCTGTGGGTGAAACCATGATTGTGTTGATGGCAACCGGTAACACCCCAATTTTGGATTGGAATATCCTTGAAGGGATGAGGACACTTTCTGCTACGATTGCCGTCGAATTACCAGAGTCAGAAGTTGGCGGCTCTCATTTCCGATTACTGTTCTTAGCGGCACTGTTGCTGTTTATTTTCACGTTCGCAGTAAACTCTGTCGCAGAGTGGGTAAGACAAAGATTAAGAGATAAATATCGTGCTTTGTAGTGTTGAAGTTATGTCTCATTGTCTTGCTAATATGGCTGAATCATCGGTTTGTGTCTGTCATGAAAGCACGTGTTGCCTAGCTGATACAGTTAAAGGGCAGGTGAATCATGTTTAACAAACTCAAATCATTATTATCTTGGGTTAAATCTGGTTCCCCTTGGATCTGGTTAACTGGCGGTGCGGTGAGTATTAGTATGCTCTCAGTACTTGGCCTAATGCTGCTGATCGGTTGGAAAGGTTTAACCTATTTTTGGCCTGCTCCTCTTTATCAATGGCAAGTTGATTCTAAAGATCTATCGTTAGTTGTCGATCTTGATGAAACGGTCTCACAGCAGGATGTGTTGATTGGTCAACTTTACGAACGAAAGTACATCCCGATAGAGCAAGTGCCACAAGCTCATGACTTACTGTCGCCTCAAAATATTGCCACGGGGTTAATTCAACGCTTAAGTATCAAAGTCGCTAATAGAGAGCTTTACCCAGCCGATTTTGTTTCAATACTTGATGTGAATCTGCGTGAACCGACCACTCCGTCAGAATGGGCTGTGATCGAGCGCAGTCGTGGTGGTTATTTCTTTGGGAAACCGGTTGGCTTTAAAACGGCTTCAGGGACATACCAAACCAACATAGACCAAAAACTCCAAGAAGGCTTGGCGTTTGCCGATACCTTACGGGAAGAAACGTCACGAGTTGTGGATCAAGAAATTCGCAATATCAGTTGGCAGTTGGAAAACCTGCGTTTAGAAAAGCGCAAACTCGAGCTCAATGAGTCGGTCAGTGATGAATATCTTAAAACCTATACTAAGACTAAGCTTGAGTTAAACAGTCAGCTTGGTGATGCTGAGATTAAACTCGAGCACCTTAGAACGCAGTTAAATGTGGAAAGCTTGTTGGTTGAAGATATGACGGGTGAGCAGGTCGAGATATCGCTCAGTCATATTCTTGATTACTGGTATCCCAATAACATGTCATACCCTGAAAAGGTTGTGCATTGGGGGAAACAGGTTTGGAAGTTCTTATCTGAAAACCCTCGAGATTCTAACTCGGAAGGTGGTGTTTTTCCGGCAATTTTCGGTACTGTATTACTCGTAATATTGATGTCGATTGTGGTGATGCCTCTTGGGGTTGTTGCCGCGATCTATTTACACGAGTACGCAAAAAATAATGCACTGACACGCTTGATTCGCATTGCGGTGATTAACTTGGCGGGTGTTCCGTCGATTGTGTATGGCGTATTCGGCTTAGGTTTCTTCGTGTATACCATCGGTGGCTCGATCGATTCATTGTTTTATGCCGAGCGATTGCCAGCTCCGACATTTGGTACGCCAGGTCTGTTATGGTCCGCACTGACCTTGGCTGTTTTAACTCTTCCCGTTGTGATTGTCACCACGGAAGAAGGCTTAACACGTATACCTAGCGCGGTGAGACATGGTTCTCTAGCACTGGGAGCGACTCAATTTGAGACCCTGTGGCGCATTGTTTTACCTATGGCAAGCCCTGCGATTATTACTGGCTTAATATTGGCTATCGCGAGGGCGGCAGGTGAAGTTGCACCATTGATGCTGGTGGGCGTCGTTAAATTAGCATCAAGCCTGCCAGTTGATAGCCAATTTCCATACATACATTTGGATAGAAAGTTCATGCATTTAGGCTTTCATATCTACGATGTTGGATTCCAAACGTCGAACATAGAAGCGGCCCGCCCATTGGTGTACGCGACTTCATTTCTATTGGTTACCGTTATCGTCGGCTTGAATTTAACGGCAATCAATATCCGTAATAACTTACGTGAAAAATACCGAACCTTAGGACAAGATTAGATGTTCTCGATTAATGAAACCTTGGGCTACCAAGCGCCACTTGATGTTCACAACCTGAAGGATGAGCAAATTGCTATCTCGATTGAAGGGCTGAATCTCTATTATAAAGAGAGCCAAGCACTTGATGATATCTCTATGCAGATCCCTAAAGGGCAGGTGACGGCTTTTATCGGCCCATCGGGTTGCGGTAAGTCGACATTGCTACGCTGCATTAATCGAATGAACGATTTAGTTGAAGGCTGTAAGGTTTCTGGGAAAGTGAAGCTTCATGGTAAGAACGTGTATCACCCTAAGGTTGATGTCGCGACTCTACGACGTCGTGTCGGCATGGTATTCCAACGCCCGAATCCTTTTCCTAAATCCATCTATGAAAATGTAGTTTATGGATTGAGACTGCAAGGCGTAAGCAATAGCCGAGATCTTGATGATGCGGTTGAGCGCTCTCTGCGCGCAGCTGCGTTATGGGATGAGGTTAAAGACCGACTGCATGAAAACGCATTTGGATTATCTGGTGGCCAACAGCAGCGCTTGGTGATTGCTCGTGCGGTCGCGATTGAACCTGAAGTGTTGTTGTTGGATGAGCCGACATCGGCACTCGATCCGATTTCGACACTGACGATTGAAGAGTTGATCAACGAACTGAAAACTCAATACACCGTTGTTATTGTTACTCATAACATGCAGCAGGCTGCTCGCGTGAGTGACCACACCGCTTTTATCCATATGGGTAAGTTGATCGAGTACTCAGATACCGATTCTATATTTACTTCGCCATTGAAAAATCAAACAGAAGACTACATTACAGGTAGATATGGCTAACGTCTAAGTTCGTGCCATCTAGAGCTAAGTCACTCTTAAATAAATGACTTTATTCATTTCTTTTAAGGAGCTGACATGCATTTTGGTCGCCACATCTCAGGACAGTTTAATGTCGAATTGGAATCTATCCGTACCCACGTATTAACCATGGGTGGGTTGGTAGAGCAGCAGTTGTCCTTTGCGATGCAAGCGCTTCATAAAGATGATGCGGAACTGGCCAAAAAAGTGATTCGTGATGACCACAAAGTGAATGCGATGGAAGTTTCAATCGATGAAGCATGTACTCGTATTATCGCTAAGCGTCAGCCGACCGCAAAAGATCTACGTTTGATTATGGCGATCATCAAAACCATTACCGATCTTGAGCGAATCGGCGATGTTGCCTCAAAAATAGCGCAAGGTGCTATCGAGATCCCTTCAACGAAAGAGCAGAAATTCCATGTATCGCTAGAACCACTGTGTCGACAAGCGATCACTATGCTTCATCAAGTTTTGGATGCTTTTGCGCGAATGGATGTAGATGCCGCGGCAGAAGTACACAAGCTAGATGACAAGCTTGATGCGGAGTACGAAGCGGTGATTCGTCAGCTGATGACATACATGATGGAAGACCCTAAGAACATCCCTAACATCTTACAAGTGATGTGGTCTGCGAGGGCGATTGAACGAGTGGGCGATCGTTGTCAGAATATTTGTGAATACATCATCTATTTCGTGAAAGGCAAAGATGTTCGCCACCTAGGTGATCAAAGCTTAGATGACGTTTTACGATAGTTGTAATTCTTAAAATCCTACTCAATCTAGAAGCTTACTATCGCACCTAGGTTGATGTTGACGGTGGTGTTATAAGGCACGAAAGTCTTATTGTGATCAAACATATTTACGTCTGCACCCGCTCTCAAAGCCAAGAATGAATTGGCTTGATACACATAAGCACCACCCAAACTCAAACCCGTCGCTGTTTTCTTTTCAGTGATACCAGAACGTGTCTTTTCACCATCATAATCAGCAAAACCAATCTCAGCCTGGAATCCGTGTATTTGCTTTGCACCAAACATGTTTTGGATTCCAACGCGATATGAATTCACTGTTTCATCATAACGACCACTTTCATACCAAATATCCGAGTAGCTCAAATAGATTGCTCCAAGCTCAGCAACCTGAGTCATTCCAGCTTGAATACCAAAGCCATGATAGGCCCCGACTTTTATTTCGGGAGAAAGATGAAGCCCACTTGCCGAAACGGAAGAGGAAAGGAGGGTAAGTAAAAGCAGGGGAGTTTTTATCTTCATAACAATACCTAGAGCATATAGCCGTCCGTGGCTGCAATGAATTTTGATTCTAATAGATTGGTCTTAGAACTTGTAACCAAAGGTGATGGACAGTTGATCGATATCGTAATCGTCCATCATGATGAAGTTGAAGCGAAGATCGCTGTATAGACCAAAATCAAAATTTGCTCTAACACCAGTACCGAGCAAAAGTGATGTCTCTGTATTTTTGAGGTTAATATTGCCTCCTGGCTCTTTTAAAGTGAGCTTTTCCTCGACACGAGCAATACCAATAGCACCGTAAGGTTTAATGTTAAATCCATCTAGTAAAAATGCGTAACCAATATCTGAGTCAATTTTCAGCGTTGATACTTTAGAGTCGTATCCATAGCCATATCCATAATTCTCATCGTCTTTGCTTGTGTCCATCGATATATTCACACCAACAATTCGGTTGATGTCATAGCCGTACTCTAACTTCAGGCCATTGCCTAAGTCGCTGTTAGAGTAATCGGAATCAAGGTGGTCAACTTCACTAGAGGTAAAACCTAGTCCCACACGATGACCCGAGTAGTCTGTGTTTGCATAAGCTGCGGTCGCTGTAGATAGGGCAATGATTGTCGTAGCAATTTTAAATAACTTCATAACACTCTCAATAAACTTGATATTGAGCATCCTTACTATGGTTGAATTGATTGACTCCGTGTCTATGAAGTAAATATTAAACAGTGTTTTATTGTTATTCTAAGTAGGTGTTTATATACCTATAATAAGTAATTCTTATTAATCTGTTTCTCCAATGCGGTTTGAATAACATTGAATAACCAGTGAAAAAGCGGGTTGTTCCGATTTTTGGTATGGATATGGCTGTAGACAGCAACTTTCTTATATTCATCTGCAATTAAGATATCAATGGCTCTAAGGCTAGGGTAGCTGTCTATGGGGAATAAGTTTGAATGTGGTAAGTACATATCTGAGTGGTTTAAAACGTCGATAATGGCCATCACGATCTCAGAGCGAAAACCTATTTTATGAGGGACAGAAAGGTCGTCTAAAATCTGTGAAGCTCGACTGAAGTTATCGTTCCAACCCGGTGATATCATCGATGCGATATCGTAGCCCGCCAAATCTTGTGGTGTTACCAAAGATTGTTTGATTGGGTGATCTTTTCTCACTATCAAACGGCCCGTTACTTCAACCATTTGCTTGGCATAGATTTCCTTCGATTGGTTTGGCAGTTGATACGCAACCCCGAGTAAAACTTCCCCTTTTTGAATATCTTCGGCTGACGATGTCGTCCAGCTTGTAAGCTCTAGCTTTGAGTTCGGAGCTTGGGTCATGATCTCTTTGTACAAGGTGCCAGATAAGCAAGAAAGTACGACTGGAGATAAGGCTATTTTTATCGGGTAATCAATGGCTTTTGGATCGAATGCTGTTGAGGAGTTAACGGCTGTCATCAAACCGTCTAAATGAGGGGTGATCTCATTGGCTAGCTGATCGCTAAAGGTCGTTGATTGCAATCCACCATGGACTTTAACAAACAGATCATCGGAGAAATGATAACGTAGCTTTTGCAGAGCTTGGCTAACCGCTGGCTGAGAAACGAATAAACGCTCCGCAGCCTTTCTGGTATTTTTCTCTTGGTAAACAATCAGAAAGGTACGTAACAAGTTTAAATCGAGAGAGCTGAATAGATCCTTAGCCATAACGTTCCATATGTCGCTATATTGAACCTACCAATATACTTGAGTTCCCTGTTTTTACTAGGGGCGCAATTTCAGTGTTTAGTCAGCTCTCGGAGACTCTCTACTTATCGATGGTCGCTCTGAGTTCTTTAATCTTTTGACTACTCGTGATCGGAATTAAGTAGTCGTCCACGTCATCGTGTCCCATCTGAGCTTTTGAAGCTTGTGTCATTAGACTCGGCCTTGTTGATTTTGCAGACAAGTGCAGAGCCTGAACCTTGGCATGCTTAAGAATTTCATAACCATTGTCAGCGGTAACACCGGCCCCAGCCATGATATCTAATCGTCCTTGGCTGAGTGATACCATCTCTTTTAGAATGTTTTTCCCTTGCTCTGCGTTGCTCGCTAACCCAGACGTCAAGACACGCTCACAACCAAGCTCAATAATCTGTTCTAATGCTACTTTATAATCCTGAAGTTGGTCGATTGCTCGGTGAAAGGTGATGCCTAGTTTGAGTTGATGAGCCTTGGTTGCTAGGGTTTGCATCGAAGGCATGTCAATCTCCCCTTCGGGTGTTAATACACCGAGTACCACGCCATTTAAACCAGCATCGGCAGTGGCTTGGATATCGTCAAGCATACACAACACATCATCATCATCGAAAATGAAGTCGCCTTGCCTTGGGCGTATCATAGCGTATACCGGAACCGAGGAAATTCGAGACGCTTGCTTCATCATTCCAAAGCTCGGTGTTAGTCCACCTAATGCCAATGACGAACAGAGTTCGATTCTATTCGCGCCGCCAGATAGTGCGTTATGGAGAGATTCTAGGTTATCGATACAGACTTCAATTTCGGTATTCATCATATTTACTCGTTCTAAGAGATACTGATGAAATAATAGCAATCTAGATACGAATCTGAATAGGTGTCGGTAGCGGAAAATAGGGGTAAAGTTTGAGTTTGCAACTACCTCAATTGCGCATCCGTAGAGACAAGTGAGTGTGAAAGGAAATACGCTGGAGATATAAAAGAAAAAAGCCCGAAGCGTTAACTTCGGGCTTTTAATAGGACTTTACTTCTTAACTGATTGGCGGTGCGCTTTGCGCTATTAGCTTATGCTTTATTTCTCTTTATAGAGAGTCTTCCAACCATTAACCTGAGTTGAGTTCAGGCTTAAGAGGTAATTACTTGCTTAGGTCGTCAGCGTGCTCAGATAGGAATGCTGCAACACCTTGTGGAGATGCGTCCATACCAGATTTACCTTCTTCCCATTGTGCAGGACAAACTTCACCATTCTTCTCGTGGAAGTTTAGTGCGTCTACCATGCGTAGCATTTCGTCGATGTTACGACCTAGTGGAAGATCGTTAACTACTTGGTGACGTACAAGGCCGTCAGCATCGATTAGGAAAGAACCACGGAAAGCAACGCCTGCTTCTGGGTGCTCAACATCGTATGCTTTGCAGATCTCGTGCTTAACGTCAGCAATTAGAGGGTATTTAACTTGACCGATACCGCCATCAGCGATAGCAGTGTTACGCCATGCGTTGTGAGAGAATTGTGAATCGATAGAAACACCGATTACTTCAACGCCTTTAGCTTGGAAATCTTCTAGACGGTTGTCGAAAGCGATTAGCTCTGAAGGACAAACGAAAGTGAAGTCTAGTGGGTAGAAGAAAACTACAGCTTTCTTACCTTTAGTGAATTCTGCGAAGTTGAAGTTATCAACGATCTCACCGTTACCTAGAACAGCTGCTGCAGTAAAGTCAGGGGCTTGACGACCTACTAGTACCATTTGGAATCTCCTAAAAAATTAGTTGGCCCAACACATCTTTGTTTGGGCTCCGTTTCTACGGGACAAACTATAGTACAATCGGTACTATAGAAAAAAGCGAATTAAATAGATTAAGTTAATCGAAAAAAGCGATGAGCTTAATCTTTGCCCAGTCCTTAGGTCTGCTGACCTTTACATAACTTATCCTACTCATATTACAAAGTAATTTCATGAATAAATGGCCAAGTCTTAAGCAGCTTCACTATCTTGTTACCCTTCACGAAACTCGTCACTTTAGTGATGCAGCGGATCGCTGTTTCGTGAGTCAATCGACACTAAGTAAAGGCATTCAAAACCTCGAAGAGCTGATTGGTTGTCCGCTATATGAGAAGAAAGATAAAAAGAGCCCATTGGTTTTCACTCAAGCGGGTGAGCTGGTAGTTAAGCACGGTCGAGAGTTATTGGCGAAAGGTCAAGACTTGGTTGAGCTCGGAAATCTATGCAATGGTGATGCGATGCAAGGTCAGCTGCGAGTGGGGTGTATTCCTACCATAGCACCATTCCTTTTATGTGATTTGGTCCAAGAAGCCAACCATCGTTTCCCGCAGCTAAACTTACTATTGCGTGAAGACACGACGACCAACTTATTGGCTGCACTGCGTCATGGTGAGTTAGATGTGTTGATTCTGGCTCTGCCTGTCGATATCGACAACATGGAGAGTAAAGTTGTAGGGCAAGACCCTTTCCGTATGGTGATCAGTCGCAATCAAGCCGATGGTATTCGTGTCCCAATTAAATATGACGACCTGCCGGATGAATCTGTTTTTCTATTAGAAAATGAACACTGCTTAACCGAGCACGCGGTATCAGCTTGTAAGTTAACGGATAAAGAGAAGATAAACCCATTTACCGCGACAAGCCTACACACATTGGTGCAAATGGTAGCAAATGGTTTAGGAACCACCTTTATTCCGCAGATGGCTATTGACCACGGTTTATTGGAAAACCAAAATCTAGTGGTTATTGATCCCCCTGGTCAGCAAGCGTACCGAGATATCGGCCTTGTGTGGCGACCAAGTTCATCACGTCGCGAAACCTTCCATCAACTAGCCGATGTGGTTTCTGAGTTGCTGTAAAAACTGTCGTAGACACCTACGTATTCCCCCTACCTTTGAGCGGCTATTTAAGCCGCTCTTTTTGTAGCTTCCGAGCGTTACTCTACTTCAGCTTCTTCCGGCTCTACTTCTTCTTGCAGTTCCAACAAATTGATCGCTATTGTGACGAAATCGCTGTCTGTAATAATCCCCACTAATTCGTAGTTTTCTACAACAGGTAAACAGCCCACTTTGTGTTTCTGCATATAGATAGCCGACTCTTTTAATCCTGCACGCGGCTCTACTGACATAACGCTTTTGTGCATGATGTCGTTGAGTGGTGTTGAGAGAGTAAAAGATTGAGCTTGTGGGATATTTTGTAGGCTGGATTCTTGAGCGGCAAGAACGTCTCGTTGTGTGACGACGCCAAGTAGCTTTCTGTCGGCATCAACGACTGGGATATGGCGGATATCAAGCGCTTCCATCATGTGCTTAGCGTCGGCCAGTGAATGTGAGCGCAATAGAGTATGAGGGTTGCGAGTCATCATATCTTCAACCTTGATCATACGAACCTCCTTATTTTTTAATTTGTTGCTATTACTATAGTTTTTTATCCAAAAAATAACTGAGAGCTGACGCATTTTTGGGGGAGTTTTATGCAACTAATTCTCGAACTTTAAGAGGTGAATCGGTAGCATTATTTTACGCCTCTTTACAATAATCCATGGCTGTAAACCTTGCTATTGCGGCTCGTGTGCCTATACTAGCCCACTGCGAAATTTTTAGTCGCGCCTGTGATATGTTTACGGTAGCTATTTCCTTACGGTAACGGTTTATTGGCGGCAGCGATTTATGATTCGTCAACGATACAAACCTCATCAACTAAGACAAGATTAGACACATGCAAGTTTCAGATTTTCACTTTGACCTACCAGATGAACTTATTGCTCGCTACCCTCAAGAAGAGCGTACAGCAAGCCGACTGCTTAAATTAGACGGTAATAATGGCAACCTAGCTGATGGTTCGTTTAAAGACGTTTTAGACTTGGTTGAACCAGGTGATCTTGTCGTTTTCAATAACACTCGTGTTATTCCTGCTCGCGTATTCGGTCGTAAGGCATCAGGCGGTAAGCTTGAAGTGCTTGTTGAGCGTATGTTGGATGAGAAAAGCATTCTGGCGCATGTTCGTTGTTCTAAATCACCAAAGCCGGGCACTAAGTTGTTCCTTGGTGAGAACGATGAATACGAAGCTGAAATGGTGGCGCGTCATGATGCGTTATTTGAAATCCATTTCACATCCGATCAAAGCGTTTTAGATATTCTAAACAATGTCGGTCACATGCCATTACCGCCTTATATCGATCGTCCAGATGAAGACGCCGATAAAGAGCGCTACCAGACTGTCTATAATGAAAAGCCAGGTGCAGTTGCTGCGCCAACAGCTGGCCTTCATTTTGATGACAAGTTAATGGCTGGCATGAAAGAAAAAGGTGTTGAGTTTGCTTACGTGACACTCCACGTTGGTGCTGGCACATTCCAGCCCGTTAAAGTGGACAACATCAATGATCACCACATGCATGCAGAGTACGTTGAAGTGCCGCAAGAAGTGGTTGATGCCGTAGCGGCTGCAAAAGCTCGTGGCGGACGTATCATTGCTGTTGGTACAACATCTGTGCGTTCACTAGAAAGTGCA
Organism: Vibrio sp. FE10; assembly: GCF_030297155.1. NCBI lineage: Bacteria > Pseudomonadati > Pseudomonadota > Gammaproteobacteria > Vibrionales > Vibrionaceae > Vibrio > Vibrio apostichopi. Next base: position 655,496 of record NZ_AP028067.1, read on the forward strand.
GCGCAAGACGCATTGAAAAAAGGCACTGAGCTCGTTCCTTTCTTTGGTGATACAGAAATCTTCATCTTCCCTGGCTATGAATATCAGCTAGTGGATTGCTTGATTACCAATTTCCACTTACCAGAATCAACACTGATTATGTTGGTGAGTGCATTTGCTGGTTATGACAATGTGATGGGCGCATACGATCACGCAGTGAAGAGCGAATATCGTTTCTTCAGCTACGGTGATGCCATGTTCATCAACAAGAAAACAGCATAATTTATAGCTTTGGTCTTAAAGCTCAAAGCTTGGTGAGCTAATAGATTCACCATTAGCTCCAAAATATTTACGGGTGCTAGCAGTAGGCTAGGAGTCGGGCAGGTCACTGTCTAATCTCTCGCAAGGAATACGCGACCGCTCCTCATAGAACTCGCTAGATTGAACTTATGTTTAGCTTAAGGTTCTGAATTATCAGTCAGATTGTTTCTCTGGCATATTGGAGGCTTCGTGAAATTAAAATACGAACTTAAAAAAACAAACAGCGGCGCACGTCGTGGTCAACTTCAGTTTGAACGTGGTAGCGTTGAAACACCAGCATTCATGCCAGTAGGTACTTACGGTACGGTTAAAGGCATGACTCCTGAAGAAGTGAAAGACACCGGTGCTGAAATCCTACTAGGTAATACGTTCCACCTATGGTTACGCCCTGGTCAAGAAATCATGAAACTGCACGGTGACTTGCATGACTTCATGAACTGGAAAGGCCCGATTCTGACTGATTCAGGCGGTTTCCAAGTATTCAGCCTAGGTGCTACACGTAAAATCACTGAAGAGGGTGTTCACTTCCGTAACCCTGTAAACGGTGACAAGATCTTCATGGACGCTGAAAAGTCGATGGAAATCCAAAAGGATCTAGGTTCAGACATCGTAATGATCTTTGACGAATGTACGCCTTATCCTGCGACGCATAAAGAAGCTAAAGACTCAATGGAGATGTCTCTTCGTTGGGCTCAGCGTTCACGCAATCACTTTGATAAGCAAGAAAACCCGAACTCACTATTCGGTATCGTTCAAGGTGGCGTATACGAAGACCTTCGTGATGTATCCGTTAAAGGCCTAACAGAAATTGGTTTTGATGGTTACGCTGTTGGCGGCCTAGCAGTAGGCGAACCAAAAGAAGACATGCACCGTATTCTTGAGCACACATGTCCTCAACTACCTGAAGATAAGCCACGTTACCTAATGGGCGTAGGCAAACCTGAAGACTTAGTTGAAGGTGTTCGTCGTGGTATCGACATGTTTGACTGTGTTATGCCAACGCGAAATGCACGTAACGGCCACTTGTTTGTGACTGAAGGTGTGATCAAGATCCGTAATGCGAAGCATAAAACCGATACAACACCACTAGATTCAGATTGTGACTGTTACACTTGTAAGAACTACAGTAAGTCTTACTTACATCATTTGGATCGCTGTAATGAAATCCTAGGTGCAAGACTAAACACTATCCATAACCTGCGTTTCTACCAACGAATCATGTCAGACATTCGTCAATCTATTGATGAAGACCGTTTTGAAGAGTTCGTTGCTGAGTTCTACGCAAGAATGGGGCGTGAAGTGCCACCACTAGGTAAAGAATCTTAGTATTTCTTTTTTGCGAGCCCTATCTCTCTTCCGAGTGATGGGGCTTGAAAATAAAGGGATGCAACCCAATTAGACAAACAATTACTAAAATATAATAGAGGATGTTTTTAATGTTTATTTCTCAAGCTCACGCAGCAGCAGAAGGTGCACCAGCAGGCGGCGGTTTCGAAATGCTTATCATGCTAGGTATGTTCGCTGTGATCTTCTACTTCATGATCTACCGTCCACAAGCTAAGCGCGTAAAAGAGCATAAGAACCTTATGTCTTCTATGGGCAAAGGCGATGAAGTTCTAACGAGCGGCGGTCTGATTGGTAAGATCACTAAGATTGCAGAAGACAGCGACTACGTTGCTATCGAACTGAACGCAAACAACGAAGTTGTTATCAAGAAAGACTTCGTTACAGCAGTGCTACCAAAAGGTACTCTGAAATCTCTATAAACAGCTAGAGGATCCTCGCTGTGCTAAACCGTTATCCGTTATGGAAGTATTTGATGGTGATGTTTGCCATCGCTATCGCTGCGTTGTACGCACTTCCAAATATATACGGTGAAGATCCGGCAGTTCAAGTTACAGGGGCGCGCGGCGCCTCTGTAGATCTGTCTACGCTGGATGCTGTCACCGACGCTCTTGAAGCAAAGAGCCTTTCTACTAAATCCGTTGCTCTAGAGAACGGTTCCATTCTTGTTCGCTTTAACGATACAGATACGCAAATCAGTGCCCGTGATATCATCACAGAAGCACTAGGCGATGACGTTATCGTTGCTTTAAACCTAGCTGCTTCAACTCCTGATTGGCTCGAGTCTATTGGTGCTGCACCAATGAAACTGGGTCTTGACCTGCGTGGTGGTGTTCACTTCTTAATGGAAGTGGATATGGACGCTGCAATGGAAAAGCTCGTTGGCCAACAAGAAGAAGCGTTCCGTAGCGAACTTCGTGAAGAAAAAATCCGTTACCGTGCTATTCGCCCATCGGGTAAAGATGCCGTAGAAGTGATTCTGCGTAACGAAGAGCAGCTTGCTGAAGCGAAATCGCTACTGCAATCTAAGCACCAAGATATGACGTTCGTAGATTCAGAATCTAACGGTCGTTTCTCTTTGATTGCTAACTTCACTGAAACTCGCCTTCAAGAAATCCGCAACTACGCGGTAGAGCAAAACATTACCATTCTACGTAACCGTGTTAACGAACTTGGTGTTGCTGAACCTTTGGTTCAACGTCAAGGCGCTAGCCGTATCGTAGTGGAATTGCCAGGTGTTCAAGACACGGCTCGTGCTAAAGAAATTTTAGGCGCAACCGCAACTCTTGAATTCCGTGAAGTGGACAGCAGTGCCGATTTGGCCGCTGCAGCTTCTGGTCGTGCTCCTGCTGGTAGTGAAATCAAGCAAGACCGTGATGGTCGCCCTGTGGTACTCAAGAAACGCGTTATCTTAGGCGGTTCTAGCATTACAGATGCAAGCTCAAGTGTTGATGAATATGGTCGCCCACAAGTTAACATCTCGCTAGACAGCGAAGGTGGTAGCAAGATGTCTACGTTCTCTCGTCAAAATATCGGTAAGCTAATGGCAACCGTATTTGCAGAGTACAAAGACAGCGGTCGTAAAACACCTGAAGGCCGAGTGATCCTAAGTAAGCACGAAGAAGTGATTAACCAAGCGACGATTCAATCTGCGCTTGGCCGTAACTTCCGTATTACAGGTATCGATTCAACGGCTGAAGCTCATAACTTGGCACTTCTACTGCGTGCTGGTGCATTGATTGCTCCTATCTCGATTGTAGAAGAACGTACGATTGGTCCATCTATGGGTCAACAAAACATCGATATGGGTATCATGGCGATGGTTTGGGGTATGGCTGCAGTAATGCTGTTTACACTGCTTTACTACCGTACTTTCGGTTTGATTGCGAACGTCGCTCTGATGGCTAACTTGGTGTTGATTATTGGTGTGATGTCGATGATTCCTGGCGCGACAATGACGCTACCAGGTATTGCCGGTATCGTATTGACGGTCGGTATGGCAGTCGATGCCAACGTTCTTATCTTTGAGCGTATACGTGAAGAACTTCGAGATGGACGCAGTCCACAGCAAGCGATTCACCAAGGTTATGCAAACGCATTTAGTACAATCGCCGATGCCAACATCACCACACTACTAACAGCAATCATTCTATTTGCTGTCGGTACAGGTGCGATTAAAGGCTTCGCGGTAACGTTATCAATCGGTATCTTGACTTCAATGTTTACAGCTATTATCGGAACACGTTGTATCGTGAACCTGATGTATGGCGGTAAACGTGTTAAGAAACTGTCGATCTAAGGCTAGGAATTAATATGTTTCAGATTCTAAAAGCAGAAAAAATGATCGACTTTATGCGTTGGTCAAAGGTTGCCTTTGTATTCTCTATCTTGATGATTGGTACGGCTATCTTCACCCTAACAACGAAATCGTTGAACTGGGGTCTAGATTTTACCGGCGGTACTCTGATTGAAGTGGGTTTTGAGGAGCCAGCAAACCTACCTGACATTCGAAGTGCACTAGAAGCAGAAGGCTTTGGTGATGCTACGGTTCAGAACTTTGGTTCTGCGCGTGAGGTAATGGTTCGTCTACGTCCACGTGATGGTGTTGCGGGCGAAACGCTTGGTAACCAAATCCTGTCTGCAATTAAAGATGGTACTGGTGAGCAAGTTGAGATGCGTCGTATCGAGTTCGTTGGTCCAAACGTGGGCGATGAACTAACAGAAGCTGGTGGTCTTGCGATCTTAGTTTCTCTGATCTGTATCTTGATCTACGTATCAGTGCGATTTGAATGGCGATTGGCCGCAGGTGCTGTATTAGCCCTAGCGCACGACGTTATCATCACATTAGGTGTGTTCTCTCTAATGCAAATTGAGGTAGACCTTACTATCGTGGCAGCCTTGCTGACGGTGGTCGGTTACTCCCTCAACGATACCATAGTGGTATTTGACCGTATTCGTGAGAACTTCCGTAAGATGCGTAAAGGCGAAGCGCCTGAAGTGTTGAACAGCTCAATCACGCAAACATTGAGCCGTACTTTGATTACTTCTGGTACGACGTTGTTCGTGGTTATCGCTCTGTTTGTACAGGGTGGTGCTATGATTCACGGCTTCGCGACTGCACTTCTATTGGGCATTACGGTTGGTACTTACTCTTCTATCTACGTTGCATCAGCACTAGCTATGAAGTTGGGTATCACGCGTGAACACCTAATGCCACCACAAGTGGAAAAAGAAGGTGAAGAGTTTAACGAGATGCCTTAAGCCTTGGCTTAAACTGTTTCGATAAACCAAAAAAACCGCTAGGCAACTAGCGGTTTTTTTACATCTGTATTTTGTGGTTGAGTTCAATACAATTTAACGTTGAAGTGATAACTAAGCGCCATCCTACTCGTAGCTCGTAGCTCGTAGCTCGTAGCTCGTATCTCGAAGAGCAGATACAAAAAAGCCCCGCAATCGCGAGGCTTTAGAATTTCTACGCTCTGCTATAAGAGAGCTCTAACGTAAGGCCTGAATTACTTCAGCATACCTTCGTTTGCGTTCTCACGAACGTGCTTAAGAATAGACTTAACACCGCGTGCGCTTGAAGCAACAACATTACCAGAAGTCATGTAATCAGTACCGCCAGCAAAGTCAGTCATGATAGCACCAGCTTCACGAGCGATTAGATCGCCAGCTGCTAGATCCCATGGCTTAAGGCCTAGTTCTAGGTAACCGTCAACACGGCCAGCCGCTAGGTAACATAGGTCAAGAGCTGGAGAGCCAGTACGACGGAAGTCAGCACAGTCAACGAATAGACCAGTGATGATTTTCATGAAAGATTCAGAATGTTGTTTTTGCTTGAATGGGAAGCCAGTAGCAAGAACAGTACCTTGAAGGTCTTTAAGTTGAGTAACACGCATACGAGCGTTGTTAAGTTGTGCGCCAGCGCCACGTTGAGCTGTGAATAGCTCGTTTAGCATTGGATCATAAACACAAGCAACTTCTGTACGACCGTTCATGCGAACAGCGATAGATACTGAGAAGTGAGGGAAACCTTTTACAAAGTTGTTGGTGCCATCTAGTGGGTCAACGATCCATTGTACGTCAGAGTCTTTACCTTCAGTTAGGCCTGACTCTTCAGAAATAATGCTGTGCTCTGGGTAAGATGATTTGATTGTCTCAATAATCATGTACTCAGCTTCTTGAGCAATGTTAGTAACGTAATCGTTGTTACCTTTTAGAGATGTTTCGATCTTATCAGTTGTTTCTAGAGATTTAGCAATATGGTTGCCAGCTTTACGCGCAGCGCGTATCGCAATGTTTAGCATTGGATGCATAGGTTTTTCCCACAAGATGTTAAAGAACAGTTTAAAGCGGCGGCGAGTATACCAAATTTTTTGCAAAAGGGAAGTGGTTGTTTTTTGAACTCTTGAATTCACATTACGAGAAGGGTCTGACCATTTTACTTAGCTATGTGTTAATATCTCGCGATTATTTTTAAAGTGGTGTCATATAGCATGTTAGACAATGTAAAAGTCGTTCTGGTTGGTACGTCTCATTCGGGAAATATCGGATCAGCAGCTCGCGCAATGAAAGTGATGGGTTTGAGTCAATTGGTTCTTGTCGATCCTCAATGTGAAGTTGACGAGCAGACCTTAGCACTGGCAGCGGGTGCAGGTGACATCGCAGAAAATGCGACGATTGTTTCTACACTGGATGAAGCAGTAAAAGATTGTGGTTTGGTGGTAGGTTCGAGTGCGCGTTCACGTACGCTCGAATGGCCAATGCTTGAGCCGCGTGAATGTGGTGAAAAGTTTGCAGTTGAAGGTCAAAAACACCCGGTAGCGTTAGTCTTTGGCCGTGAACGTACTGGTCTAACAAATGATGAACTGCAAAAGTGTCATTACCATGTATGTATCCCCGCGAATCCTGAGTACAGTTCACTGAACCTAGCTATGGCGGTACAAACGCTAAGCTATGAAGTTCGCGTGGCACACCTTGATATGGTTGCTAGCCAATATCAGCCGCAGCAACAAGATGACTATCCTCGTCACGAAGAACTAGAAATGTTCTACGAACACCTTGAAAAAGTGATCATCGATACCCAATTTATCTCTAAGGACAAGCCTGGTCAGGTGATGAACAAGCTACGTCGTCTATTCAGTCGAGCTCGTCCAGAACTGCAAGAGATCAATACTCTACGTGGTATTTTGACCTCAATTGAGAAGAGTAATAAAGATAAATAAAGCCCATGCAATAGGTAGGGGTGAATACCTGACTAAAATAGTCAACTAAATACTTGACCAATTTAGTCGGGTATGGGAAAATTCCAACCACATAAACAATGTGGATACGGTGTGATATGAAACTTACATCTAAAGGAAGATATGCGGTAACAGCTATGCTAGATGTAGCACTGCATTCGCAAAAAAGCCCAGTTCCTCTGGCTGACATTTCAGAGCGACAGGGTATTTCGTTATCTTACTTAGAACAGCTATTTTCTAAGTTACGTAAAGCTGGCTTAGTTGCTAGTGTTCGTGGTCCTGGTGGTGGTTACCGCCTAGGTGCTGAAGCGGGCGACATCGCTGTCGGAACTGTGATTGCTGCAGTAGACGAATCAGTTGATGCAACTAAGTGTCACGGTAGAGCAGATTGCCAAGGTGGTAGTCGTTGTTTAACTCACACCTTATGGCGTGATTTAAGCTCCCGTATTAGCAGCTTCTTAAATGACATTACGCTCGGTGAGCTAATGAAAGATAACGAAGTCTTACAGATTTCTGATCGTCAAGATATCGATCTTGCGGTTAATAATGGTTTTGCACAAAAAAATACGAGCACTACAACGATTAGTGCAGCACCTCACGGTGTTAATGCCCGCTCTTAGCGGTCAGTTTTTACATTGGAGTAGAAAATGAAACTGCCTATTTACTTTGACTATTCAGCTACATGTCCAGTCGATCCACGTGTTGCTGAAAAGATGGTTCAGTGTATGACGATGGATGGTAACTTCGGTAACCCTGCGTCTCGTTCACACCGTTATGGCTGGCAGGCAGAAGAATCAGTAGATAATGCTCGTGAGCAAATTGCCGATCTACTAAATGCAGACCCACGTGAAATTGTTTTCACGTCAGGTGCTACAGAGTCAGACAACCTTGCGATTAAAGGTGCAGCGCACTTTTATGAGAAGAAAGGTAAGCACGTAATCACTTGTAAAACAGAACATAAAGCGGTTCTTGATCCATGTCGCCAACTAGAGCGTGAAGGTTTTGAGGTTACATACCTTGAGCCAGAAGCTAACGGCATCATCGATCTAGACAAGCTACAAGCTGCAATGCGTGAAGATACAGTTCTTGTTTCTATCATGCACGTGAACAACGAGATTGGTGTAATCCAAGATATCGCTGCAATCGGCGAGTTATGTCGCTCACGCAAGATCATCTTCCACGTTGATGCGGCTCAGTCTGCGGGTAAAATCCCACTAGACGTAAAAGAGATGAAAGTAGACCTTATTTCATTTTCTGCGCACAAAGCATATGGCCCTAAAGGCATCGGTGCTTTGTACGTTCGTCGTAAGCCACGTATTCGCCTAGAAGCGCAAATGCACGGTGGCGGTCATGAACGTGGTTTCCGTTCTGGTACGCTTGCTACTCACCAAATCGTGGGTATGGGCGAAGCTTTTGCAATCGCTAAACAAGATATGCAGAAAGATTACGATCACGCACTAGCTCTTCGTGAACGCCTACTTAAAGGTGTTCAAGATCTAGAAGCAGTAACCGTAAACGGCGACTTAGACCAACGTGTACCACACAACCTAAACGTGAGCTTCGCTTTCGTTGAAGGTGAGTCTCTGCTTATGTCTCTAAAAGACCTAGCAGTATCATCAGGTTCTGCATGTACATCAGCAAGCCTAGAGCCTTCATACGTTCTACGTGCTCTTGGTCTTAATGATGAACTGGCACACAGCTCAGTACGTTTCTCATTCGGCCGTTTCACAACGGAAGAAGAAATCGACTACGCGATTGCACAAATCCGTGTAGCGGTAAACAAATTACGCGACATGTCTCCTCTATGGGATATGTATAAAGAAGGGATTGATTTGAACACTGTTGAGTGGGCTCATCACTAATCTCACGGAAATAGAGGATTCGAGGTAACTATCATGGCATATAGCGAAAAAGTAATTGATCACTACGAAAACCCACGTAACGTAGGTTCGTTTGATAAAGAAGACCCAAGTGTAGGTAGCGGCATGGTTGGCGCACCGGCTTGTGGTGACGTAATGAAACTGCAAATCAAAGTATCTGCAGAAGGTATTATTGAAGACGCAAAATTCAAGACTTACGGTTGCGGTAGCGCAATCGCTTCTAGCTCACTAGTTACAGAGTGGGTTAAAGGCAAAAGTATTGATGAAGCAGCTGCTATTAAAAACTCTGAAATCGCAGAAGAGCTTGAGTTGCCACCAGTGAAAGTTCACTGTTCAATTCTTGCTGAAGATGCGATCAAAGCAGCTGTTGCGGATTACAAAAAGAAGCACTAATCGCTTCAATACCGTAATCACGTCGACAAAATAAGTAATATTTGGGAGCACCCTTTGTGCTCCCACCTGAGTTCTCAATTTATATAAAACACAAGGTTGTAGTATGGCCATCACCATGACAGATACGGCAGCAAGCCGAGTTCAAGCTTTCCTAGATAACCGTGGTAAAGGTCTCGGGTTACGCTTAGCAGTAAAAACTACTGGCTGTTCGGGTATGGCGTATGTACTGGAATTCGTTGACGAGCTCAACGAAGAAGACGAAGTGTTTGAGCACTCAGGTGTTAAGGTCATCATTGATCCAAAGAGCCTAGTATACCTAGACGGTACTGAGCTTGATTATGTAAAAGAAGGCCTAAACGAAGGTTTTGAATTCAACAACCCGAACGCGAAAGGCGAATGTGGTTGTGGTGAGAGCTTCAATGTTTAAACGCTTGAATCGTTAAGCGTTGTAAGCGAAGAATAAAATTAGGCTCTGAACAAAGAGCCTAAACTTAGGACCACCTTTACATGAATCATTTCGAATTATTTGGGCTACCACTTCAGTTTCAACTGGATGGTAGCCTTCTTTCTTCTCAGTTTAGAGATCTGCAACGCCAATTCCATCCTGATAAATTTGCGATAGCTTCTGAGCGTGACCGCTTATTAGCCGTGCAAAAAGCGGCACAAATCAACGATGCGTACCAGGTCTTGAAGAATCCAATCAGCCGAGCAGAATACCTGTTGGTTCAACACGGAGAAGACATTCGTGGTGAACAACAAACCATGCAAGATCCGATGTTCCTGATGGAGCAAATGGAATTGCGTGAAGAGCTGGAAGACATCGCAGACAGTTCTGATCCTGAAGATGCACTATTTGCATTTGAAGGCAAGGTTAGCAAAATGTATAAACAACAATTAAGTGCTATCCAACAAGAACTCGAAAGCGAAGCTTGGCTAGAAGCTGCAGACCGAGTAAGAAAGCTTAAGTTTATTGCAAAATTAAAGAATGAAATCGAATTAGTTGAAGATCGTTTGATCGGCTAGTTTGTATAACAAGGACACATCCATGGCACTACTTCAGATTGCAGAACCAGGGCAAAGCGCCGCTCCTCACCAGCACAAGCTTGCAGTGGGTATTGATTTAGGTACAACAAACTCGTTGGTTGCTGCAGTACGCAGTGGCGAGGCGAGCACACTCGTTGATCAACAAGGTCGAAGCATTTTACCTTCAGTTGTTCACTACCAGTCGGAATCTTATACGACTGGCGATGAAGCTCGTGCTAACGCGCAGACTGACCCTAAAAATACCATTATCTCAGTAAAGCGATTAATTGGTCGCTCACTGTCGGATATTCAACAGCGATACCCGTCTCTGCCATATCAGTTTGAAGAAAGTGATAATGGTCTACCTGTGATCCGTACAGAACAAGGCAACAAGAACCCAATCCAGGTTTCTGCTGATATTCTACGAGCGCTTGGCCAACGTGCTGAGTCTACGCTAGGCGGTGAATTATCTGGCGCCGTGATTACGGTTCCTGCGTATTTTGATGATGCACAGCGTGCGGGTACGAAAGACGCGGCTCAACTTGCTGGTCTTCACGTGTTGCGTCTTCTTAATGAACCTACTGCGGCGGCGATTGCTTACGGTTTGGATTCAGGCAAAGAAGGCGTGATTGCGGTTTATGACCTTGGCGGTGGCACGTTTGATATCTCTATCCTACGCCTGTCTAAAGGTGTCTTTGAAGTATTAGCAACAGGTGGTGACTCTGCATTAGGCGGAGACGACTTTGACCACTTGATCGCAGAACACTTCCAAGAGCAAATGGGCTTAACAGAGCTTACAGCAGAACAGAACCGTATCCTTTTGGATGCAGCAACAGACGCTAAGATTGGTTTATCTGAAACTGAAAGCGTTGATGTAGAAGTGCTAGGTTGGTCTGGCTCGTTAACTCGTGAAGAGTTTGAAGGCATCATCAAGCCACTGGTTAAGAAAACACTGCTTTCGTGCCGTCGTGCATTGAAAGATGCCGAAGTTGACGCGGATGATGTTCTAGAAGTCGTGATGGTCGGCGGTTCAACTCGTACCTTGCTTGTACGCGAAATGGTCGGTGACTTTTTTGGTCGTACGCCATTAACCAGCATTAACCCAGATGAAGTGGTTGCGATTGGTGCTTCTATCCAAGCGGATATCTTAGTCGGCAACAAGCCTGACTCTGAAATGCTACTGCTTGATGTTATCCCGCTTTCCCTAGGTATCGAAACTATGGGTGGCTTGGTCGAAAAGATCATTCCACGCAATACCACGATCCCTGTTGCTCGCGCACAAGAATTTACCACGTTCAAAGACGGTCAAACTGCAATGACAGTGCACACCGTGCAAGGCGAACGTGAGATGGTTGATGACTGTCGTTCATTGGCTCGTTTTGCTCTGAAAGGCATTCCACCAATGGCGGCTGGCGCGGCGCATATTCGCGTGACTTACCAAGTGGATGCTGATGGCCTGCTATCGGTTACCGCTATGGAGAAGAGCACAGGTGTTCAAGCTGAAATTCAGGTTAAACCGTCTTACGGCTTAAGCGATAATGAAGTGGCGAACATGCTGAAAGATTCGATGACGTTTGCTAAAGAAGACATGCAAGCGCGTGCTCTAGCTGAACAACGTGTAGAAGCGGATCGTGTTATCGAAGGCCTTATTGCAGCAATGCAAGCTGATGGTGATGAGCTACTTGATGAGCAAGAAAAGCAGCAACTTCTGCAAGCTATTGAGGCACTGATTGAAGTGCGCAATGGCGAAAGCGCTGATGCCATCGAACTAGAAATTAAGAATACCGACAAAGCGAGCCAAGACTTTGCTTCTCGTCGTATGGATAAATCAATTCGAGCTGCACTGTCAGGTCAGTCAGTCGATAATATTTAATAGTTAGAGAATAGATAAACATGCCAAAGATTATTGTTTTACCTCACGAAGATCTATGTCCAGAAGGCGCTGTTTTAGAAGCAAAAACTGGTGAGACGGTTCTTGATGTTGCATTGAAGGCCGGTATTGGTATTGAACACGCATGTGAGAAGTCGTGTGCATGTACTACATGTCACGTCGTGATTCGTGAAGGTTTCGACTCATTAGAAGAAAGTGATGACCTAGAAGACGACATGCTTGATAAAGCATGGGGTCTGGAAATGGAATCTCGCCTTGGTTGCCAAGCTAAAGTCGCTGATACTGACCTAGTAGTTGAAATTCCAAAGTACACACTGAACTTAGCTTCTGAAGAGCACTAAGAACTCAGCTCGACTAAACGTGTTAGTAAAACTGGCATAGAATATAAATCATTAAGATGACAAATCGTCGCTGATAAAGATAAGGAAGTGTTATGAGCTTGAAATGGATTGATTCGCGAGATATTGCGATTGAGCTATGTGATTTATACCCAGAGACTGATCCTAAAACCGTACGTTTTACGGACTTGCATCAATGGGTGTTAGATCTTGAAGATTTTGATGATGAGCCGAATCACTCGAATGAGAAAATTCTAGAGGCCATTATTTTATGCTGGATGGATGAGATGGACTAACCCTCTTGTTCTATAATTTGGCCGTTGGTTGGAATTTACCCAATATAAAACACAGCCAAGTTAACAATTCTTACTAAAAAAAGCGGACCTTATGGTCCGTTTTTTTATCAAAATGACATTTTACTTCTACATAATGCTAACATCAGAGCGCTAATGAAAAATAATCAGAATCACTCACTCAACGTGGTTCAAAGACAAGGAGAAATCATGTCTACACAGATGTCAGTATTTTTAAGTCAAGAAGCTGCCCAGCCTCAGTGGGGAGCAAGAGCTATCTTATCGTTTTCGGAAGCCGGAGCGACAATTCACATTGGTGAAGGCCACGATTTAGGTGCGGTTCAACGTGCTGGTCGTACGCTTGACGGACAAGGTATCGCATTGGTTGCACTTAGCGGTGAAGGCTGGGATCTAGAAAGTGTTTGGGCTTTTTACCAAGGCTACCGTGGACCAAAGAAAAAGAATGCATTGGAGTGGGATGCTCTAGCTGAAGCTGATCAAGTTGAATTAGAAGCACGTATCCGCGCGACAGATTGGACTCGTGACATCATCAACAAAACGGCTGAAGAAGTTGCCCCTCGTCAATTAGCGACAATGGCAGCTGAATACATCAAGTCAGTGGCACCAGCAGGCACTGTTAAAGCGAAAATCGTTAAAGACAAAGATCTCCTAACTGAAGGTTGGGAAGGCATCTACGCGGTAGGCCGCGGCTCTGAACGTACTTCAGCAATGCTTCAACTGGACTTCAACCCAACTGGCGATGAAAACGCACCCGTGTTTGCTTGTCTTGTGGGTAAAGGTATCACTTTCGACTCAGGCGGTTACAGCATCAAGCCAGGTCAATTCATGACAGCAATGAAGGCTGACATGGGTGGCGCAGCAACTATTACGGGTGGTTTAGGTCTAGCGATTGAACGTGGCCTGAATAAGCGTATCAAGCTTATCCTATGTTGTGCAGAGAACATGATCTCTGGTCGTGCATTGAAGCTTGGCGACATCATTACTTACAAAAATGGTAAGACTGTCGAGATCATGAATACCGATGCGGAAGGTCGCTTAGTTTTGGCTGATGGCCTGATGTTCGCAAGCGCGCAGAATCCAGAGTTGATCATCGACTGTGCAACGCTAACTGGCGCGGCTAAAAACGCATTAGGTAACGACTACCACGCACTATTGAGCTTTGATGATGAGTTATCTCACCAAGCACTAACAGCTGCAAACCAAGAGAAGGAAGGCCTATGGCCATTGCCTCTTGCTGATTTCCACCGTGGTATGTTGCCTTCAAACTTTGCTGATCTTTCAAACATCAGCTCTGGTGATTACACACCGGGTGCAAGTACAGCTGCTGCGTTCCTTTCTTACTTTGTAGATGACTACAAAAAAGGTTGGATTCACATGGACTGCGCGGGTACTTACCGTAAGTCATCAAGTGACAAGTGGGCTGCAGGCGCGACTGGTATGGGTGTTCGTACACTGGCTCGTCTTCTTATCGACCAAGCAAAATAATAATAAGAGTGAGCGGTATTTCGATACCGCTTATTCAAAAACTCAGATCGAATGATCTTAGTAATTTCAGTATTTAATAACAAAAAAATGAAGTGAAGGAATCCCTATGGCTCTAGAAAGAACGTTCTCAATTGTTAAGCCGGATGCAGTTAAGCGTAACCTTGTCGGTGAAATCTACCACCGCATTGAAAAGGCTGGCCTACAGATTATTGCCGCTAAAATGGTTTCTCTTACAGAAGCACAAGCAAGTGGCTTCTACGCAGAGCATGAAGGTAAAGAGTTCTTTGGACCACTTAAAGAGTTCATGACTTCTGGTCCTATCATGGTTCAAGTACTTGAAGGCGAAAACGCGATTGCTCGTTACCGTGAACTAATGGGTAAAACTAACCCTGAAGAAGCGGCATGCGGCACTATCCGTGCTGACTACGCAATCAGCATGCGTTACAACTCAGTACACGGCAGCGATAGCCCTGAGTCTGCGGCTCGCGAAATCGAATTCTTCTTCCCAGAATCTGAAATTTGCCCGCGTCCAGCTGAATAAGCAGACAACAGCAAGTATCAACAAAGGCTTCACTTCGGTGAAGCCTTTTTCGTTTCTGGTGAGTTTTAGTGTCATTCGGTAGTGACTAGGAACGTGGTTGGGAATCTGAGAGTGTTGTCGGAGATTCCAGATACCTCGTTTCTGGAATGACGAGCAAGTAGCGTTAGTTGGAAGGCTGAGAAGGTAACGAATAACGTAAGCTGGAGGTCGGAGAAAGGCGCGAATATTAGGTGGTTTAAGACCGTCACTTCCGAAAGCGACGGAGGAGCGTAATCGGAATTTCGCTTTGAATTGGTTAAACTTAAGCAGGTAAATTTGGCTGTGTGAATTTTAATCACTTAAGTTTGAATGTCTTAGTAAACACAAGGTTTTACAGTGCTTGTTGAAGTTGCGTAAAGGCTGTACAATTCGCGCCCTTAATTATTGTTCCGTCATTGAGAGGCATCATGACCACAGCTAAAGTCAATCTACTCGATTTTGATCGTAAAGGTCTTCGTAAATTTTTCACAGAAGAACTGAATGAGAAAGCGTTTCGAGCAGAGCAAGTGATGAAGTGGATTTATCACTTCGGTGTCGATGACTTCGAACAAATGAACAACATCAACAAAAAATTACGTGAGAAACTGCTGCATCGCTGTGAGATTGTTGCACCTATCGTTTCTGAAGCTCAGCACTCTGCGGATGGCACCATTAAATGGGCTATGAGCGTTGGTGACCAAGACGTTGAAACGGTATACATCCCAGATGGTGACCGTGCGACGCTATGTGTATCTTCGCAAGTAGGTTGTGCGCTTGAATGTAAATTCTGCTCTACCGCTCAACAAGGCTTCAACCGTAACCTGAAAGTTTCAGAGATCGTTGGTCAAATCTGGCGTGCTGCACGTGAAATCGGTTTAGAGAAAGAAACGGGTCGTCGTCCAATTACTAACGTCGTAATGATGGGTATGGGTGAGCCTCTGCTGAACATGAAGAACCTAATTCCATCATTAGAGCTGATGCTTGATGATCTAGGTTTCTCACTGTCTAAGCGTCGTGTAACAGTATCAACATCTGGTGTTGTTTCTGGTCTTGATCAGATGACAGACAATATCGATGTAGCTTTGGCGATTTCTCTACACGCACCAAACGATGCACTACGTAGCCAAATCATGCCAATCAACGACCGTTGGGATATCCAAGATTTCCTAGCATCGGTTCGTCGTTACATTGCTTCTTCAAATGCTAACCGCGGTAAAGTAACGGTTGAGTACGTTCTATTGGATCATGTGAATGATGATATGGACCATGCTCGTGAACTTGCTGAGTTAATGAAAGATACGCCTTGTAAGATCAACTTGATTCCATTTAACCCTTATCCGGGTTCGCCTTACAAGAAGCCAAGCAACTCTCGCATTGATCGCTTCCAAAAAACGCTGATGGAATACAACTACACAGTAACTGTTCGTAAAACTCGTGGTGATGATATTGATGCCGCATGTGGTCAGCTGGTTGGTGATGTTATTGATAGAACCAAGCGTACTAAAATGCTGAAAGCCGCCTCTGAAGCTAACTTAATCGCAGGTGATGTGATTCAAGTAAAAGCGGTTTAAATACCATTTAGAACGAAACAAGCCAGAAGGATTCCTTCTGGCTTGTTGCTTTTCTGGAAGGTGAATTTCCAAGAATTGGATTTTTTCCCCACGCTTTCTTACATTTTTCGTTAAATTTTGGACAAAACCATGAGCTGACGGTAAATTTTGTCGAAAGTGTTTTTGCCTTGTAATGGCATTAGCTTATGATTAAATAATCTTAAATTAATTTAAGTGCTCGCTTGTTACCCGAAAATCGTCAATGTGTCTATTTAGGTTGGCTACTTGATAAACTAGCTTCCTGAGAAAATCGCTCACCAACAGCGTGTGGTTTTCTACTTTAAGGGTTGATGAACTGGGTTGCAGGAAAAATTCCACATAGTAGGTTGTAAGATTGAGCTTAAACGAAAATAAAAAATGCTCTCATCAACCTGCGATAATTATTTAGAAGTTCACTCTCTATGAACACAGAACACGAAACACAAGCACAACCGAAAGAAACTGTCGCTCCAGCAATTGAAGCGGGAACGCTGCTCAAAAATAAACGAGAATCTCTGGGTTTAACACAAAAGCAGATCTCTGATCGTTTGAAGCTGCGCGTTACGTTGATCCAGCAAATTGAAGAAAACCAATTCGAGTCCGATCAGGTTGCCACCTTTATGCGTGGTTACATTCGTTCATACGCGAAATACGTTAATCTTGATGAAAAAGTGGTGTTGAACGCGCTTCATCATTCTGGTGATGCTCAACATCAAGAACAAGAAATGCTGAGTTTTTCTCGTAAGACAAAAACAGAGAAACATAACAGCCGTATTATGATCCTTACATGGAGCATCTTTGCTGTGATTGCGGGTATCTCATCACTTTGGTGGTGGCAGAACCAGCAGCAAGACACCTTATCTCAATCTCTCTCCAATACAGAAAGCTCAGAAGAGCTTGTGGTGGAAGAGTCTCTAGAGCCAGAATTTACGTCATTAGAAGTGATTGAAGCTGAGCAAAACACTGTGGAGCCTTCAGCGACTGAAAGTACGGATGAACTTGCAGTGGTTAGCGCGGCTGAGGCTTCAGAGAATATCGAGCAAGCAGAACAGACACAAGACGTTGCAGAGGTTACCCCTGTAGCGGCTGAATCAGAGACAGTGACGCCTGAACCTGTAGCCAACGAGCTCGTGATGCAGTTCTCTGCAGACTGTTGGATCCAAGTTAAAGATGCGGCAGGCAAGACTTTGTCTACTGGTATCAAAAAAGCAGGTCAGACACTTAATCTTTCAGGAACTGCGCCATACAAAGTGATTCTAGGTGCGCCAGAGGGCGTATCAATGACATTTGCAAGTGAACCCGTTGACCTTTCTGGGTATACTTCAGGCAAAGTAGCTAGAATAACCTTACCTTAGAGTTTATATGCAACACGAATCTCCTATTATTCGTCGCAAATCAACCCGTATTTATGTGGGTGATGTGCCGATCGGTGATGGTGCACCAATTGCTGTGCAATCCATGACCAACACAAGAACAACTGATGTCGCCGCGACCGTTGCTCAAATTAGAGCTTTGGAAAAAGTTGGCGCTGATATCGTTCGCGTATCTGTACCGACTATGGATGCCGCTGAAGCATTTAAGCTAATCAAGCAGCAGGTTTCTGTTCCTTTGGTGGCTGACATTCACTTCGACTACCGTATTGCCCTTAAAGTGGCAGAGTACGGTGTTGACTGTCTGCGTATTAACCCAGGTAACATCGGTAACGAAAGCCGCATTCGCTCTGTTGTGGATTGTGCTCGTGATATGAATATCCCGATTCGTATTGGTGTTAACGGCGGTTCTCTTGAAAAAGAGATCCAAGAGAAATACACAGAGCCGACAGCAGAAGCACTGGTTGAATCCGCAATGCGTCACGTAGATATCCTAGACCGTTTGAACTTTGATCAATTTAAAGTCAGCGTTAAGGCTTCTGATGTATTCCTAGCCGTCGGTTCTTACCGTTTGCTGGCTAAGCAGATTGATCAACCTTTGCACCTTGGTATTACCGAAGCGGGTGGTGCTCGTGCTGGTTCTGTGAAATCAGCGGTAGGTTTGGGCATGCTTCTTTCTGAAGGTATCGGCGATACGCTGCGTATCTCGCTAGCGGCTGACCCTGTTGAAGAGATCAAAGTTGGTTTTGATATTCTTAAATCTTTGCGCATTCGCTCGCGTGGCATCAACTTCATTGCGTGCCCGAGCTGTTCTCGTCAAGAATTCGATGTTATTAACACCGTTAACGCTCTTGAAGAGCGCTTAGAAGACGTTATTACTCCAATGGATGTATCAATCATCGGTTGTGTGGTGAACGGCCCTGGTGAAGCTGAAGTGTCTCACTTAGGTTTAGCGGGTAGTGCACGCAAGAGTGCCTTCTACGAAGACGGTAAACGTCAGAAAGAGCGTTTTGACAACGATGACCTTGTCGACAAGCTTGAAGCGAAGATCCGAGCAAAAGCATCGGTGCTTGATAAAGCAAATCGCATTGATGTAGAAAACTTAGAAGATTAATACAACGCGATGGGGTGTGATTGTCTATTCGCACTAACACCTGGTCGTGAGAAATTACGGAATAAATACTGTGGCTAAAAATATCCAAGCAATTCGAGGCATGAACGATTGCCTTCCAACTCAATCACCACTGTGGCAGAAAGTAGAAAGCGCAGTTAAAAGTGTGGTGAGCGCATACGGTTACAACGAAGTACGTATGCCTATCGTTGAAGAAACGAACTTATTTAGCCGTGCGGTTGGTGAAGAAACTGACGTTGTTTCAAAAGAGATGTACACCTTTGATGACCGTAATGGCGATAGCCTAACGCTGCGTCCAGAAGGCACAGCAGGTTGTGTACGTTCATGTATTCAAAACAGCCTTATCAACCGTGATGAACAGCGCCTATGGTACATGGGTCCAATGTTCCGTCACGAGCGTCCTCAAAAAGGTCGTTACCGTCAATTCCACCAATGTGGTGTGGAAGTGTTTGGCCTAGATGGTCCAGACGTTGACGCTGAACTGATTATGATGACTGCACGTCTATGGCGTGAGCTAGGCATCGACAAGCACGTTCGCCTAGAGCTGAACTCAATCGGTTCTCAAGAAGATCGCGTAAGCTACCGCACTGCGTTAGTGGCTTTCCTTGAGCAACACATTGATGTATTAGATGAAGATTGTAAACGTCGTATGCACACCAACCCGCTTCGTGTACTGGATACTAAGAACCCAGACGTTCAAGCTATCTTAGGTGACGCACCTCGACTATCTGAATATCTAGGTGAAGAGTCAAAGCAACATTTTGCTGGTTTGTGTGAACTTCTTGACGCTGTTGGTATCGAATACCAAGTTAACGAGCGTCTAGTACGTGGCCTAGATTACTACAACCGCACAGTATTTGAGTGGATCACTGACAGCCTCGGCGCGCAAGGTACAGTATGTGGCGGTGGCCGTTACGATGGTCTTGTCGAGCAACTAGGCGGTAAAGCAACTAATGCTGTTGGTTTTGCAATGGGCCTAGAGCGTCTAGTTCTAATGATGGAAACGCTAGAACTTACAGAAGTTCGTCGTAGCGTTGACGTATACATGGTTGCTGCTGGCGAAGGTACAATGATCGCGGGCATGCAGTTAGCGAATCAATTACGTGACACCGTTAAAGGCGTACGCGTGATGAACCACTTCGGTGGTGGTAGCTTTAAGAAGCAATTCAAGCGTGCTGACAAAGTAGGTGCTGTTGTGGCGCTAGTGCTTGGTGAGAACGAAGTTGCTGACAATACAGTTGTGCTAAAAGATTTGGTTGGCGGCGTGCAAGAAACCGTGTCTCAAACGGAAGTTGCAGAGAAAGTAGCTGCGCTAATCTAGTTAGCCATTGAGCAAACGCTCATCATGAATATTAACGTCAGCACTATGCTGGCGTTTAAAGAATTAAAGAGGACAGGAAGTGGAACTTTACGATAGCGAAGAGCAACAAGTTGAAGCCATTAAAGATTGGTGGAAAGAGAACGGTAAAGCCGTAATCTTTGGTGCGGTTATTGGTTTAGGTGGTCTATTTGGCTGGCGCTATTACCAAGATTCAGTCGTTGAAGCGCGTGAAGCAGCTTCAGAAAGCTACACCTCTGTAATTTCAGCTCTTGATACTAAGGGCGTTGATGCTCAATCTGATATTCAAGCTTTCATCGACGCAAACAAAGACGCTGAATACTCTGTTCTTGCTGCTATGCAGTTAGCTAAAGCACAAGTTCAAGCAGGTGATCTTGCTGCAGCTCTTGAACAGCTTGAGTGGGCAAAATCGG
Organism: Vibrio sp. FE10; assembly: GCF_030297155.1. NCBI lineage: Bacteria > Pseudomonadati > Pseudomonadota > Gammaproteobacteria > Vibrionales > Vibrionaceae > Vibrio > Vibrio apostichopi. The sequence goes on from NZ_AP028067.1 coordinate 676,109, forward strand.
CAACTAAGGATGCGGCATTAGCGCCACTACTGACTTACCGTGTTGCTCGTATCAAAGCTGAGCAAGGTGAATTTGATGCAGCGTTGACTGATCTTGAAGCGATGACTGACGAATCTTGGAAAGGCCGTGTTGCTGAACTACGTGGTGATATCTCACTTCGTAAAGGCGACACAGATGCGGCTTACAGTGCTTACTCTGAAGCTCAACAAGCTGCTGATGCAAGCCAAACGCTTCAAATCAAACTTGACGACCTAGCTAAATAAGGCGCTTTGAATGAAGAAGATGTTTCCAAAAGCGGCGTTGTGTGCGATTGCTCTTGGCCTGTTAGCGGGTTGTGCGGGTGAAGAAGACACCGTAATCATGGCTCCAGTACCTACAGTAAACAGCGAGTTCACTCCTAAGCAGGAATGGTCTACGTCGGTTGGTGATGGTGTTGGTCATTACTTTTCAAAATTAACGCCAGAGCTTGCTTACGACAAAGTATTTGTCGCGAGTCGCGAAGGTATTGTTAAAGCGCTTGACCCTGAAACGGGTAAAAAGCTGTGGGAAACCGATCTTGAAAAAGAAGTGCTCGCACGCTTATCAGGCGGCCTAACAGCGGCTTACGGCAAAGTGTTCCTAGGTTCTGAAAATGGCGAAGTGATCGCGTTAGACGAATCGACCGGTGAAGAACTGTGGCGTGTATCAGTCAACGGTGAGGTGCTTGCATCTCCTGCAACTGAAAGCAACATGGTACTGGTTCATACCAGTCGCGGCATGATGATCGCTTTGGATCAAGAAAGCGGCGAACAGAAGTGGACGATTAGCACTGAAGTTCCAAGCCTAACATTACGTGGTGATAGCGCTCCTGTTGCTGTTTCTGGTGGTGTTTTCTGGGGAACGGCAAATGGTCGTTTGGCTGCTGCTATCGTTGACCGTGGTCAGCTGATTTGGCAACAACCGGTTGGCACGCCAAAAGGCGCAACGGAAATTGATCGCTTGGTTGATGTTGATGCGTCACCTGTTGTTCTTGGCGGCACCTTGTATACCGTTGGTATCAATGGTCAGTTGATTGCAATCGATCTTCGTTCTGGTAAGCCAGTTTGGAAGCGTAACTACTCGTCAGCGATTGATTTGGCGAGCGATGGTAGTCGTTTGTTCGTAGTAACAGACAAAGACCACGTGGTTGCAGTCGATGCGCGTAGCGGCACTGAACTATGGAGCACTCCATTGTTGGAAAACCGCTTACTGACCGCACCTGCTATTATTAATGGTTATGTAGTCGTTGGTGATACTGAAGGTTATCTGCACTGGTTAGATCGTTCATCGGGTGAGTTTGTTGCCCAGCAGTTAGTTAACGATAGCGGCTTTGCGGTTGCGCCTATTGAACTGCCTGAAGGCTACTTAGTGACTACTCGCAATGGCGATGTAAAGAAACTAACGATTAGCCAATAAAAGCGTGATACAATTCACAGTCGGCTCCTGGTTGGTAACAGCTAGGAGCCGTTTTGTTGTTATAAATTAATAAACCATGTGGTTATAGGTAAGAGTTTAAACTTGCGAACAAGTGCTTACCTATAACTACATTTAGAGAAGAAATTGTAGAGGTTGTTATGGTACCTGTTGTTGCTCTAGTAGGGCGTCCGAACGTAGGTAAATCTACGTTATTTAACCGATTGACTCGAACTCGTGATGCATTGGTTGCGGATTTCCCTGGCTTAACGCGTGACCGTAAATACGGCCATGCTCATTTTAGTGAGCATGACTTTATTGTTATCGACACTGGTGGTATCGACGGTACCGAAGAAGGTGTTGAAACTAAAATGGCTGAACAGTCGCTAGCGGCGATTGATGAAGCTGATGTCGTTCTGTTTATGGTAGATGGTCGTGCGGGTCTAACACCTTCAGACGTGGCTATTGCTAAGCATCTTCGTCAACTAGAAAAGCCTTCAATGCTAGTAGTAAACAAGGTTGATGGTATCGACCCTGATGCTGCAAGTGCTGATTTCTGGCAGTTAGGCGTTGAAGACATGTATCAAATCGCAGCGGCGCATGGTCGTGGTGTAACCGCACTGATTGACCTTGCACTGAACCCATTCGCTGAAGCGCTAAAAGCTGAGAATGGTGAAGTAAGCGATTTGACTGAGTTTGAAGACGAAGAAGAAGAGCAAGTTGATTTCACTGAAGAAGAAGCGGAAGAAGAATTCAAGCGCCTTCAAGATCAACCGATTAAGCTAGCGATCATTGGCCGTCCCAACGTAGGTAAATCAACACTAACTAACCGTATTCTTGGTGAAGAACGTGTTGTTGTTTACGATATGCCAGGTACAACTCGTGATTCTATCTACATTCCGATGCAGCGTGATGAGCGTGAATACGTTCTGATTGATACTGCGGGTGTTCGTCGTCGTAAAAACATCAATGAAACCGTAGAGAAGTTCTCTGTAGTTAAAACACTGAAAGCGATTGAAGACGCTAACGTTGTATTACTGCTTATTGATGCTCGAGACAACATCTCTGATCAAGACTTAAGCTTGCTAGGCTTTGCGTTGAATGCTGGTCGTTCAATCGTGATTGCAGTAAACAAGTGGGATGGTCTAGACAGCGATGTTAAAGATCGCGTTAAGAAAGAACTAGACCGCCGTTTAGGTTTCGTTGATTTCGCACGTATTCACTTTATCTCTGCACTTCACGGTACTGGTGTTGGTCATTTGTTTGAATCTGTTCAAGAAGCTTACAAATCAGCGACAACGCGTGTTGGTACTTCTGTTCTGACTCGTATCATGAAAATGGCAACCGATGATCACCAACCACCTATGGTTCGTGGCCGTCGTGTGAAACTAAAATACGCGCACGCTGGTGGTTACAACCCACCTATTATCGTTATCCACGGTAACCAAGTTCGTAACTTGCCAGATTCGTACAAACGATTCCTAATGAACTACTACCGTCGTTCACTAGAGATCATGGGTACACCGATTCGCATTCAATTCCAGAACAGCGAAAACCCGTTTGAAGCGAAAACAAACAAGCTAACGATTTCTCAGGAACGCAAACGTAAGCGTATGATGAGCATGATGAAAGGCCGTAAATAACCCTTTCTAATCGATTTGATACCCGAGCCTGTCTCGGGTATTTTTTTAAGCAAAATTTACGTTAAGCCATAACTTCATGTCTCCATAGTGTTATGGATTAACGAATCAGACTCGATTTCAAAAGAAGAACAATATGACAACTACCGATTTGATTACATCTGTGCAAGCAATCACACCAACCCTCACTCAATTCTGTCACCAGGCTTGGCAGCTTAATGCGAAAGCGCTTTATGTTGAGAGCAATGATAGTCAGAGCTACTTGATCACCGATGTCACGCCTTTTCACCCTGTTAGTCATATTTGGCCCGATCACCCTGCAGACCGAGGCTTTGTCAGCGTAAATGGTGAACAGTATATTGTTGAAGATTGTCTTGTTGGTGCAATAGAACAATCTACTGGCAAACTTTGTATCGCAGCAGATATTCCTGTTAAGCGTGATACGGAAGGGTGGGCGTTTGTGGTTGTTCACCAACTACCTGCATCAGCTTCTATGATTAATATTGGCGATAAAGTTGAGTTATCGGTTGATAAAGAATACCAAGCAAGCTTGAGCCGTGGGCATAGTGCTGGTCATATCGCTTTCTTAGCGTTGAATAAAGTCTTGGCTGAGAGTTACTGGCGCAAAGATGCGGATAGAAAAGATCCACTTGGTAGTTACGACTTCAATAGCTACGCACAAGTCACAAGCTTTGTGACCCCAGAACTATGTACCGACAAGTATCGTTTGGGCAAAACCTTGAAGAAGCGCGGCTTGAACGTCGCAGACATGCTAGCAAACCTTGAAGGGGTTGAAGCCGACATCAATCAAATGATTGCAGGCTGGCTAACCGAGTCTACTTCAGTCGCAATGAGACTGGAAGGCGAGGCATTAACGGACTCTCGTTACTGGGAATGGCAGCTGAATGCAGACACTCTCGTGTCTATTCCGTGTGGTGGTACTCACATTGAGAATACGTCAGAGCTTAAGGCATTATCAGTTAAGTTAACCCAGTTAGATGACCAACATATTGAAATGCTGACGCATGTAATTCGATGATTTAGGTTACAGATCGAAATGGCTTGTGCTGTTTATTCTATTTTATGATGTAACTTTTGATATAAATGACCATTTAAAATTGAAATGCAGCACATGTAACTTATGCTTTCGGTGTGTGGTGATATAAATATTCTTTTTGGGGTAGATCGCTGATCAAAATAGATAAAGCGAAAGATCAACCTATGATCTTCGGTTGTGTGTCGTACTAATTTAGTGTGTTATTATTAACCAATAACAAGCTTGCATAAGAACAAGCTGTACCCGATTACACAATTGAAAGCTTTAGTGAATGGAACAACAATTTTTATTAGAAGGCCACCGAGCAGTCAACAGTTTGCTTCGAAAGCTTGCTCTTGGGATGGATCGTAAAGATTTAAACCATAGGATTATTCAGCTTACCGAGCAGCTTTTTGGGCAGCGCATGGCTTCAATTTTACTGCTCAACTCAAAATCAAAGACTTTGCACCTTGAACATGCCCCGAACCTGCCTGATTTTTATAATCAGCAGATAGAAGGTGTAGAGATTGGTGCTGGGGTTGGTTCTTGTGGCGAAGCCGCGGCTCTCAAAAAAGCCGTTATGATCTCCAATATTAATGCACACCCGAATTGGGCACCTTTCTTAGCCTTAACCAATCAAGCTAATCTTCATGCGTGTTGGTCAGTACCAATCATCTCTTCACATGGCCATGTGTTAGGTACCTTTGCGATTTACAGCAAATACATCTCTGAACCCCATGAATTTGAACTCGAGATCTTAGAGTTATTGGCTTCCTTATATTCTGTGGCGTTAGAGAAATATGAGTTGGAGAATCAACTCAACTTTTTTGCCAATCGAGATTCCCTGACACACAGTTTGAATCGCCGAGCACTGCTGAGAGAAGCTGAGCAGGTGTTAACCAAGCGCTGCTTTGCTGAAAAAGTGATGGCGTGTCTGTTTGTCGATGTCGATCAATTTAAGTTGATCAATGATACCTACGGCCATAGTTTTGGTGATGATGTGTTGTTAGCGGTTGCAAAAGTGCTCGATGAGGCAACGACAGCCTGCGCCAAGATCGGGCGTTATGGTGGCGATGAGTTTGTGGTGTTCTCTTGCTTCGACGATAAAGAAAGCATTTTTGGCTTTTACCGCAGCTTAGAAAGAGCCTTGGAACAAGCCCTTTTTATCAACGATACTCAGTTCACCGTCAGTGTTGGACTTTTTTATGAGAAAGATCCGGAGTCATTAGAAACCTTGATCGCACAAGCTGATAAGAACATGTACCAAATCAAGCAAGCCAAGTCTCAGCGGTAGTAGATTGTAAAAATAGTAGTGAATTAGGAAATGCTAATGAGTGAAAATATCTGCCCTAAGTGTCAGTCTGAACTGGCTTGGGATGGTAAGTACCACTGTGAAAGTTGTCAGGCTCACTTTACCAAAGTTGGGTTTTGCCCTGAGTGCAGCAGCCAATTAGAGAAACTTCAAGCCTGTGGTGCTGCCAGCTATTTTTGTAATGGCGATTGCAACGAGCTTAAATCGAAGTCGAGAGTAAAGTTCGAATTCCAACCTGCGGAATAGTCTTAAGCCCGAGCGCTTAAATGACTGTCAGTGATGTTATACCAGAGGCTCAATACTAAAGTATTGGGTCTTTTTTGTATCTGATGAATAGGTATGTGTCATCTTGGTTCATTCTTATCGCTACTGCACCAGTATGAAACATAGTTACATGATTGCTATGCACTCTATTGGTGTGATTTGTTTTTAAATACTATCAATACAATGACTTATAAATTTAGTAGTTAATTTTTAAGTTTGGCACTCTTCTTGTAACTCTGTAATTGAATAACAAAAATACAATTATGGAGTAATATCATGAACAAGGTGTTCAATTTATCGCTAGCTGCACTGTGTACAACACTTTCATTTTCTTCTGCATCAGTGCTTGCGGCTGACGAGACCATCAAGGTCGGCGTTCTACATTCACTGTCCGGCACTATGGCGATCAGTGAAACAACGCTAAAAGATACCGTGCTGATGCTCATTGAAGAGCAGAACAAAAAGGGCGGCTTGCTTGGTAAAAAGTTAGAGCCTGTGGTTGTTGACCCAGCATCTAACTGGCCTCTATTTGCTGAAAAAGCGCGTGAGCTTATCGAGAAAGAGAAAGTTGATGTGGTTTTCGGTGGTTGGACATCGGTATCGCGTAAATCCATGCTGCCAGTATTTGAAGAGCTCAACAGCATCCTCTTCTACCCAGTTCAGTATGAAGGTGAAGAGTCTTCGAAAAACGTTTTCTACACCGGCGCTGCGCCAAACCAACAAGCGATCCCTGCAGTGGATTACTTGATGGAAGAGCTTGAAGTTGAACGTTGGGTACTAGCAGGCACCGATTACGTTTACCCACGCACGACCAATAAGATCCTTGAAGCCTACCTAAAAGATAAAGGTGTCGCAGAAGAAGACATCATGATCAACTACACGCCATTTGGTCATTCTGATTGGCAATCTATTGTGTCAGACATCAAAAAGTTCGGTGAAGCAGGCAAGAAAACTGCAGTGGTTTCTACCGTGAATGGCGATGCGAACGTACCTTTCTACAAAGAGCTTGGCGCTCAAGGCATTTCATCTGAAGACATCCCAGTTATCGCGTTTTCTGTTGGTGAAGAAGAGCTATCAGGTATGGACACAGAACCACTGGTTGGTCACCTAGCGGCTTGGAACTACTTCATGAGTGTTGATACCGAAGCCAATGAAGAGTTCGTTGAAACGTGGCAGTCGTTCATCAAGAGTGAAAAACGCGTTACCAATGACCCAATGGAAGCGCACTATGTTGGCTTCAACATGTGGGCGCAAGCAGTAACCAACGCGGGTACAACCGATCCTGAATCTGTACAAGATGCCTTGATTGGCGTGTCTGTTCCTAACCTTTCTGGCGGCTACTCCACCATGCTGCCAAACCACCACATCACTAAACCTGTCCTGATCGGTGAAATCCAAGACGATGGTCAATTCGATATTGTTTGGGAAACCACAGGCCTTGTTGCGGGTGATGCTTGGTCGAGTTACTTACCTGAATCAGCGAAGCTGTTCTCTAGCTGGTCGAAGCCATTCTCATGTGGTGCGTTTAACGTCGAAACTAAGAAGTGTTCTGGCGGTAACTAGATCGTTAAGTCAGGAATACTGAGCCTTCCTGTTTGGGAAGAACGCCTCTGTATAAGGGGTGAAGCGAACGGAGGGCTCATCGTTTCAGGTAACAACCACTATCCACACATCCTCCAAGTAAAAATAACAATATCTAACTTGGTTGGTTAAGGAAGCAGGGATGAAAAACGTATTGAACGTATTTAAGGCGCTATTGCTCATGGCAGTCAGTGCTCAGTTGGCTTTTGCTGGAATAACGGATGAAGCTAGCTTTACCAAGGCGCTAGTTGGTAAGAAAACATCGGATAAAGAATTAGCTATTGATTGGGTGATTGAGGCACAGACGGGAGATGTGTCGAAACCTATTTTGGATGGCTGGTTAAACGGTAATCTCTATTACTTTAATGACAAACAGAGCGAGCAGTATCAACAGCTCTATCTGATTCAAAGTATTAAAACGGCAACCTCGGCCCAGTCGGTATGGGATGAATCAAGCCTCAGTATCGAGAATGCTAAGCTGTTTAAAAAGGTTCGCGTGAACAACAAACTGCGCGGCATCTTACGTGGGGAAATTGCGTCGATTGGACTTAATAGCAGTAACACAGACGTGCGTTATAAAGCGGTTGTGGATCTGTTAGGAACCAAAGATCCTGCCATCATCGAACGACTAACTGAACTCAGAACAAATGAATCAGAGGACAAAGTGGCCGAGCTAATGGACTTGTCGTTAGCCATTTTCACCTCTCTTAATAACAGTGCCACCACTGAAGATCGTGTGGCTTCAATTGAACGAGTTGGCGACTTCAAACATTCCGTGGTTCTGAAAACATTGAATAAACTGCTGAGCAGTGAGCAAGATCCGAAAGTCTTAGCTGCAGCTGAGCGTGCGATGGACGATTATCAACAAAGCCAAGCACTTTACTCGGGTGTTGAGACCGTATTCTTTGGCTTGAGTTTAGGTTCGGTATTGGTGTTGGCAGGAATTGGCTTGGCGATCACCTTTGGTGTGATGGGCGTGATTAACATGGCCCATGGCGAGCTAATCATGATTGGCGCTTACACCACCTATGTATTGCAATTGTTGATGCCCAATCACATTGGTTTGGCACTGATACTTTCTATTCCAGCGGCGTTTATTGTGTCTGGCTTGGTCGGTATTGTGATTGAGCGAAGCGTGATTCGTCATCTTTACGGTCGCCCATTAGAAACCTTACTCGCCACCTTCGGTATTAGCTTGATCCTCCAGCAAGCCGTTCGCTCTATTTTCTCTCCATTGAACCGCTCGGTAAGTACGCCTGAATGGATGTCTGGCGCACTTCAATTAAACCCAATGTTGTCTCTGACCTACAACCGCTTATATATCATCTTGTTCTGTGGTTTGGTGTTTATGGGCTTATTGATGGTTCTGAAAAAGACACCACTAGGTTTGCAAGTTCGTGCGGTTTCTCAAAACCGTGGTATGGCGCGAGCGATGGGTATTCGTTCTGAACGTGTCGATGCAATGACCTTTGGCTTAGGTTCCGGCGTTGCGGGTGTCGCAGGTGTAGCACTGTCTCAATTGACCAATGTTGGCCCGAATATGGGGCAAGCGTACATCATCGATTCGTTCATGGTGGTGGTGTTCGGCGGAGTCGGTAACTTGTGGGGAACACTCGTCGCAGGTCTGAGTCTTGGTTTGTTCAATAAGATCTTAGAGCCTTGGGCTGGCGCAGTACTCGCCAAGATTCTAGTACTGGTTTTCATCATTCTATTTATTCAAAAACGCCCACGCGGACTGTTCCCGCAACGTGGTCGTGCGGCTGAAGGTTAAGGACAACATCATGCAGTCTAAATCATTTGTACTTTCGGCGATGCGTGGTGATAAAGGTGGGCAACTGACCATCCTTGCCATTCTTGCGGCCGTGATTCTTATCCCACTGGCTAATACCATGCTGCCAAGTGGACACCCGCTCCATGTTGAGACTTTCACTATCTCACTAATGGGCAAATACCTGAGCTACGCAATGTTGGCATTGGCACTCGATCTTGTGTGGGGTTATCTCGGAATACTGAGCCTAGGCCATGGCGCTTTCTTTGCGCTTGGTGGCTATGCCATGGGTATGTACTTAATGCGCCAGATTGGTGACCGTGGGGTTTATGGTGATCCAGTCCTACCTGACTTCATGGTGTTCCTTGATTGGTCTGCGTTGCCATGGTTCTGGCAGGGCTTCGATCAGTTCTGGTTTGCTTGTTTAATGGTGGTGTTGGTGCCGGGTGCATTGGCTTATTTATTCGGTTATCTGGCTTTCCGCTCTCGAGTGTCTGGGGTTTATCTTTCAATCATGACTCAAGCGTTAACTTACGCTTTGATGCTGGCGTTCTTCCGCAACGAGATGGGCTTTGGTGGCAACAACGGACTCACGGACTTTAAAGACATCATCGGTCTGAGCTTGCAGAGTGATGCGGTTAAGATTGGTCTGTTTGTCGCGACAGGTATCTCACTCATCCTAAGTTACATCGCGTGTCGCCTGGTAGTGACCAGTCGATTAGGGCGTGTGGCATTGGCGATTCGTGATACCGAGTCACGCACTCGCTTTATGGGTTACGACGTCGATGGCATCAAGCTATGGGTATTTGTACTGTCTGCGGTTATCGCGGGTATTGCTGGTGCTTTATATGTTCCTCAAGTCGGCATCATCAACCCTGGTGAGTTTGCACCGCTTAACTCGATTGAGATTGTGGTTTGGGTTGCCTTGGGCGGTCGTGCCACTCTGTTTGGCGCTATCGTTGGGGCGCTGATCATCAACTACGCCAAGAGCTGGTTTACGGTTGAATTCCCTGAAGTGTGGCTATTCGCCCTAGGTGGACTATTCGTACTTTCAACCATGTACTTCCCGCAAGGTGTGATTGGCTTTGTCAGTGAAAAATGGCAACAGCTACGCAAAGCATCGAATTCAAAAGGCGAAGGGCAAGATAAGGATGATCAGCACAAAGCCAAGGAGGTGATCGCATGACCACATTTAATAGCGTAAAGGAATCGGTTCAGGCGTTCACTCGTCGAGATGAAGTGTTTGATTACCTTAAACCTGATGTTCATCCTGCCATCGATACCCGTCACAACGTGTTGTTGTATGTGGAAGGCGTTAATAAAAGCTTCGATGGTTTCCAAGCGATAAACGATCTTAACCTTTATATCAAAGAGGGCGAACTACGCTGCATCATCGGCCCTAATGGCGCAGGTAAAACCACCATGATGGATATCATCACCGGGAAAACTAAGCCGGATACTGGTGAAGTGTGGCTAGGTTCGAACATCAATCTACTCAAGATGAACGAAGCTGAAATTGCTAATGCAGGTGTTGGACGCAAGTTCCAAAAGCCGACCGTGATTGAATGTTTAACCGTGTGGCAGAACCTTGAATTAGCCATGGCGGGCGACCGCTCGGTGTGGGCAACTTTCACTGCCGTGATGTCTGGCGAACAGAAAGACAAACTGACCTCGGTACTTGAGTTGATTCACCTCAAAGACGAAGCCGCGAATTTGTCGGGTAATTTGTCTCACGGACAAAAGCAGTGGTTAGAGATCGGCATGTTACTGATGCAAAACCCTAAGTTGTTGCTGGTGGATGAACCTGTCGCAGGCATGACTCACCAAGAGATGGATCGCACCTCTGAGCTACTCAACTCACTGGCAGGCAAGCACTCGGTGGTTGTGGTTGAACACGATATGGATTTCGTTCGTTCGATCGCTAGCCATGTAACCGTGCTTCATCAAGGTCACGTGTTGGCAGAAGGCACCATGGATCAAGTGCAGGCTCACCCTGAAGTTAAACAAGTTTATCTCGGAGAATAGGATGTTAGAGGTTAAATCAGTTAATCAATATTACGGTGAGAGCCACACCTTGTGGGATTTGGATATGCAGATCCCGGAGGGCAAATGCACGGTGTTAATGGGGCGAAACGGTGTTGGTAAAACCACCTTGCTGCAATGCATTATGGGGCTGGTTAAGGTTGAAAGTGGTGACATCTCTTTATCGGGCGAGTCACTTTTGAAAACCGATGCCGAGGATCGTTCTCGCCAAGGGATCGGCTATGTGCCACAAGGTCGCCAGATATTCCCGATGCTTAGCGTTCAAGAAAACCTAGAAGTTGGCTTACCGATTAGAGAGAAGGGCGATCGTAAGATCCCCGAGTTCATCTTCGATATCTTCCCAGTGTTAAAAGAGATGTTGCATCGCCGTGGTGGTGACTTATCCGGTGGTCAGCAGCAACAGCTTGCGATTGGTCGAGCGCTGGTGGTTAATCCCAAGCTATTGATCTTGGATGAGCCGACCGAAGGTATTCAGCCCAATATTGTGCAAGAGATTGGCGACATCATTCGCATGCTCAACGAGAAGATGGGGCTTACGGTTCTGTTGGTTGAGCAGAAGCTGCCATTTGCGAGAAAGGTCGGTGACCGTTTTTGTATTCTCGATCGTGGGCGTCAGGTGGCTGAAGGTGAAATGACAGGGCTCGATGAGTCCTTGATTAAGGAGTACCTAACCGTATGAATTCTCTATTTTCTCCGAATGAAGTCAGGAACGCTTCTTTAGTTGAAGCCTTATCTTTGAATGACACCATCGAACAAGATATTCGAGACGGTTGGCAAGCGAGCTTAAACCTCACCTTTGTCGACCGCGGTGACAAAACCGTATTAAAGAATCGTCAGCAGTCTGGTCCGCTTGCGGTGCAACGCCCCTTGTATCCTGATGGGGAAACGTGTCACACCTACTTACTCCATCCCCCCGGCGGAGTAGTGGGTGGCGACACTCTCAATATTGAGGCAACTGTAGAAAGCGGCGCTCATACGTTGATTACCACACCCGGCGCGACCAAGTTCTATCGTTCTAACAACAAGTACGCCAAGCAGAAGCAAACCCTTCGAGTGAAGCAAGGTGCGCGCTTAGAATGGATGCCGCAAGAGAACATCTTTTTTCCCAATGCACACGTTCGTTTAGACACAGAAATTCGTCTTGAAAAGGGTGCACAGTTTTGGGGTTGGGAGATGCACTGTTTTGGGCGACCTGCACAGAATGAGGGATTTGAGCATGGTCACCTCGTTGGGAAAACAGAAATCTATCTTGATAATCAAAGGCTTCTGACTGAAGGTTTTAATTTTCATGGTGGCGATAAGTTAATGATAAATATGGGGTTACTTGATTTCTCAATGATGGGGACTTTTTATCTCGCCTCAAATGAGAAGCAAGATTTAGAGTTGGTACAGAGCTTGCTCTTATCTATTACACAGCAAGCTTCACAGCAATCAGTTACATCAAAAATGTCGAGTGAACCTACATTAATAATGGGCGCGACGCAGATAGAAGGATTGATTGTAGTGCGAGCCTTGGGTAATTGGAGTGAAGACATCCTCCAGGCCTTTGGTCAGATATGGCAAGCAACTCGCTCTCATTTATGTGGTACGACTCCGGATTTACCAAGGATTTGGGCGACTTAGCGATTAGCCCTTTTGTACCTAGGGTGACTTCCGGCTCTAGGTACATTTTTTCAAGCTTGCTGTGTTTGAATCCCACTTACTGCTCATGCGTTTCTGAGCAATAAGAAAACAACACTAACAGCGGGCGGCTAAATGGAATTAACACCAAGAGAAAAAGATAAGCTACTTATCTTCTGCGCAGGAATGCTGGCACAGCAGCGCAAACAAAAAGGCTTAAAACTCAATTACCCAGAATCTATTGCGCTGATCAGCAGTGCCATTCTTGAAGGTGCCCGTGAGGGTAAAACCGTTTCGGAATTGATGGATTTTGGACGCACACTGCTTACCGTCGATGACGTAATGGAGGGGATCCCTTCCATGATCCCAGATGTACAAGTCGAAGCTACTTTTCCTGATGGCACCAAGTTGGTGACCGTTCATGAACCTATCGTGTAGGGAGAAGAAGTATGGCTGGCTCCACCAAACAATATTCAGGCTTAGTTCCCGGAAAAGTAGAAACCGCTCCCGGAGACATCACTCTAAATGAAGGCCGAGATACGACGTCCGTTAAGGTTCAAAACATTGGCGACCGTCCCGTGCAAATTGGCTCTCATTACCACTTCTATGAAGCAAACCCTTCGCTGATCTTTGACCGAGAAGCCACTAAAGGCTTCCGACTCAATATCCCCGCAGGTACCGCCACCCGTTTTGAACCGGGTCAGTCTCGCAGCGTCGAGTTAGTGCGTTACGCCGGTAAGTTAGAGATCTACGGCTTCCAAGGAAAGGTGATGGGCAAGCTTTAAGCGCTCTTCACGGAAACAATTAAAACAACAAAGGATTGATCATGGCGACGATATCCAGACAGGCTTACGCCGAAATGTTTGGCCCAACAGTCGGTGACCGAGTGCGTCTTGCTGACACCGATTTATGGCTAGAAGTTGAAAAGGATTACACCGTATACGGCGATGAAGTGAAGTTCGGCGGCGGTAAAGTGATTCGTGATGGACAAGGGCAAAGCCAACGACCAAGTGCCGAAACGCCTGACTTGGTGATCACCAACGCGATTGTGTTGGACTACTGGGGCATCGTAAAAGCGGATGTCGCAATCAAAGATGGCCGAGTTCAAACATTGGGTAAAGCGGGTAACCCAGACGTTCAACCGGGCGTTGATATTGTTATTGGTCCGGGCACTGAAATATTGGCGGGTGAGGGTTCTATTCTCACGGCTGGTGGTATCGATTCACATATCCACTTTATATGCCCGCAACAGATTGAAGAAGCTTTGGCGTCGGGTGTGACAACCATGATTGGCGGTGGTACTGGGCCAAACACGGGTACCAATGCAACCACGTGTACACCGGGCCCTTGGAACATGCATCGCATGCTGGAATCGCTCGATCAATTCCCGATGAATTTTGGTTTGTTAGGCAAAGGCAATGCCAGTCAGCCAGAAGCTCTACGCGAACAAGTAGCGGCAGGTGCAGTGGGTTTGAAGTTACACGAAGATTGGGGAACAACCCCTGCTTCAATCGATACCTGCTTGAGTGTTGCTGACGAGATGGACGTACAAGTCGCGATTCACACGGATACTCTGAACGAGTCTGGTTTTGTTGAATCAACACTTGGCGCAATCGGTGATCGCGTGATTCATACCTATCACACCGAAGGTGCGGGCGGTGGTCATGCTCCCGATATTATTCGCGCTGCAGGCGAACCGAACGTTCTGCCTTCTTCGACTAACCCAACACGACCTTACACTATCAACACGGTAGACGAGCATTTAGATATGTTGATGGTGTGTCATCACCTGTCACCGTCAATTGCTGAAGATGTCGCGTTCGCTGAGTCGCGTATTCGCCGTGAAACCATTGCCGCAGAAGACATTCTTCATGACTTAGGTGCATTCTCGATGATCGCATCGGACTCGCAAGCGATGGGTCGTGTAGGCGAGGTAGTAACCCGTACTTGGCAAACTGCGCACAAGATGAAAGTGCAGCGTGGCAGCCTAAAAGAAGATTCAGATTACAGCGATAACTTCCGCTTAAGACGCTATGTCGCTAAGTACACCATCAACCCTGCGATCACTCATGGCATGTCTCATGAAATCGGTTCTATAGAAGCAGGGAAATTAGCTGACCTAGTGTTGTGGAAGCCCGCCTTTTTTGGTGTAAAGCCAAGTGTGATTTTGAAAGGCGGCATGATCGCCATGGCACCGATGGGCGATCCAAACGCTTCAATCCCAACCCCTCAGCCAGTTCACTATCGCTCTATGTTTGGTAGCTACGGTAAAGCATGTCAGAACACATCGATGCTGTTTGTCTCTAAAGAAGCCAAAGCGCAGAACATTGATAAGCAATTGGGTTTACAGAGCTTGATTGGCGTAGTGAGTAACTGCCGAAACATCAGTAAAGCCGACATGAAGTTGAACGATTGGATGCCAAAAATTGAGGTCGATTCTCAGACGTATCAAGTGCGCGCCGATGGGGAACTGCTGACATGTGAGCCAGCTGAAGAGTTGCCAATGGCTCAGAGATATTTTCTATTTTAATAGCTCGGCAGAGGCTCTTGTTTTAGCTCTTAATTGAGGGCTCTTATTTTGAACGTTATAAATCTCACAAGGAGATTGAGGTAATAGCATGATTGAACTGACTCAACTGAATACTCAAATACAAAATGCACCGGACGGCTACTTAAGCCTGCCGATCGATAGCCGCATTAAAAGCCGTCTTAAGGTGATGCTTGATGATGGGCGCAATGCCGGACTGTTTCTACCACGAGGTCATATCTTGCGTGGTGGTGAACAACTCTCAAGTGAATGCGGTTTAGTCGTCGAAGTGAAAGCGGCACCAGAAACCGTTTCGACTGTTTACTGTGAAGACATGCTCCTGTTAACACGAGTGGCTTACCACCTTGGTAACCGTCATGTTCCGTTGCAAGTGGAGGCGGGCTGGGTGCGTTATCAACATGACCATGTTTTGGATGAAATGGTTGAAGGTTTGGGCGCTAAAGTGACGACCGAGAAACAACCCTTTGAACCTGAAGGTGGCGCTTATGGTGGTCGCTCAGGTGGGCATCATCACCATCATTAATCGAGTCATTTGAGACTCACCCATTTATAGATACAACCACGATATTAATAACTATAAACGCAAGGAACACGCGATGAACTTTAAAACAGCTGCAGGCTTATGCACTTTCACAATAGCTTCTCTAACAACATCAACATTGGCTTTCGCTCACCCAGGACATGGAGCGCATTCGGTTCATGAGTCTCACTCGTTTATGTCTGGCTTAACTCACCCAGTGACAGGTATGGATCACCTGATCATGCTGATCGCTTTCGGTCTATTAATTGGCGCACTGTCGTTCTCAACCAAGATAAAAGCCGCTCTGATTGGCGGCGGATTAGCGTCTTTGGTAGTAGGGCTTATCGCAGGCCAAGCCTTAGGTTTCTCTGTGATTGTTGAGCCAGCTATTATCGCTTCTCTGTTCGTCGTCAGCTTATGTTTATGGCACGTGTTCTCACCATCAACCAAGCGTGTAAACAGCGTATTAGTCGCTTCTATTGCTATGCTGTTTTTCCATGGTTACGCACACGGTGTTGAGGCCGCGAGTAATCTGACTCAATTCGCAATCGGTATGAGCATCACTGCTCTGGCATTAATGGTTATCGGTACGTTTGTTGGCCGCGCGGTTTTCTCTAAATGGATGTCGGTCGGTGTGGCTTCAGCAAGCGCACTATTGTTGTTAGGCGCGTAAGCTCTCGAACTTTTCGATTCTAGAAGACAGAGAGTAAGAGTATGACCACAACAGAAAATGTCGCCATTTATCGTCTGTTTCAACTGATCAGCCCATCGCTGCCGATTGGTGGTTTCACTTATTCGCAAGGTCTTGAGTTGGCGGTTGAAGCGGGGTGGGTGACCGATCGCGATAGCATGGAACAGTGGCTTAATACCATCGTCAGTTCCAGTGTGGCGACTTTGGAATTACCCATCTTAGA
This sequence comes from Vibrio sp. FE10, assembly GCF_030297155.1. Lineage (NCBI taxonomy): Bacteria > Pseudomonadati > Pseudomonadota > Gammaproteobacteria > Vibrionales > Vibrionaceae > Vibrio > Vibrio apostichopi. Next base: position 692,786 of record NZ_AP028067.1, read on the forward strand.
GCGTCTTTATCATGCTCTAGAAAAGGGTGAAATCGATGAGATTGAGCATTGGTGTAACTACTTATACTCAAGTCGTGAAACCAGTGAATTACGAGCGGAAGAAAAGCAGCGCGGGCATGCATTGAACACCTTATTGAAGCGCTTAGATATCGATATTTCGCTGGTGGACTCTGTTGATAGTCACCCAAACCAATTGCTGGGAATGTGTATGGCAGCTCAACATTGGGATATTGATTTAGAGAGCCTCAAGCAAGGGTATTTATGGAGCTGGCTTGAAAATATCGTTACCGCAGGCGTGAAACTGGTGCCTTTAGGGCAAACCGATGGGCAGTTGGCACTGATTAATATCACCAACACCTTTCCCGAGATCATTGAGAAAGCACGCACGATAGAAGATTGGATGATAGGGAGCTTTTCGCCTTCGATGGCATTAGCGAGTTCACTGCACGAAACACAATACACACGACTATTTCGTTCGTAGCGGTAAGCACAAACGATGTAGTAAAAAGAATATAAGGAAGTAGATAATGGAAAGTTATAAGCAACCACTTCGAATTGGTATTGGCGGCCCGGTAGGGTCTGGTAAAACAGCCTTGTTAGAGGTGCTATGTAAGGCGATTCGTGACAAGCTAAACATTGCCGTAGTAACCAATGACATCTACACCCAAGAAGATGCCAAGATACTCACGCGAGCAGAGGCTCTGGAACCGGATCGTATTATTGGTGTTGAAACGGGTGGTTGCCCACATACGGCGATTCGTGAAGATGCCTCGATGAACCTCGCGGCAGTGGAAGAGCTGGCCAAGCTGCATAAAAACCTTGATGTAGTGTTCGTTGAAAGTGGTGGCGATAACCTCAGTGCGACGTTCAGCCCTGAGTTAGCCGATCTTACTATCTACGTGATTGATGTAGCGGAAGGAGAAAAGATCCCACGTAAAGGTGGTCCGGGTATTACACGATCGGATCTGTTGGTTATCAACAAGATCGATTTAGCACCATATGTAGGAGCGTCGCTTGAGGTGATGGAGCAAGACACGCAGCGCATGCGACCAACCAAGCCATATGTGTTCACCAACCTAAAAGAGAGCCAAGGCTTAGATTTCATCATCAACTTTATTGTGACGGAAGGCATGCTAACGATGAAGGAGCCTTCTACGACTGAGTCATGAGTAAGGAGTAAGGTTTGAATCCGTTCGTTTTCTTTCTAAGCTAATAGATACAAAAAAAGCCCTATCGATTATCGATAGGGCTTTCTGGTTTTAAATGATTTTTAACGTTCTAGTAGAAGCTAAAGCTCGCTCTTCGCGACTCTTGTAGTCACTTGCGATTCAATCACGCCATCTTCAACTTGAGTGGTGATCACTTCACCTACTTCTACGTCATTAATCGATGACACGGTCTTGCTCGATGCTGAATGGGTAATACTGTAGCCACGCTTTAGGGTTGCCAATGGACTTACGGTCTCTAACTTTTCGGCAGCCATAGCTAGCTGGTGGCGAGTGGTTAGTAATGTCTTATCCATCGCATCAAGTAGTTTTTGCTCTGAACGTTGCAGATGCAGTTTCTGTTCGCCAAGGCGTTTTACTGGTGAGTTCAACTGAAGCTGGTGCTGTTTACGTTCAACACGCTGTGCATGCTGCTTTAAGTATTGAGTCATACCACGACGCAAACGCATGTCTAAGTCATCAAGCTGCTGACTCTGCTTTTGCAGTTGGTAGCTCGGGTGTTGTTTCTCTAAGCGGTATTTCAACGTTTGAGTTGATTGCGCTTGTTTGATTAACACATGACGAATCGCACTCACTAAACGAGCACGTTTAGATGCATAAGCTTGCTCTTTATGACTGTTGTCACGGCTAACCAATTCAGCGGCTGCTGATGGCGTTGGAGCACGCATATCGGCGACGAAATCGGCGATAGTGACATCAACTTCGTGTCCAACGGCGCTGATAATCGGGATCTGACTTGCTGCAATTGTGCGAGCAACGATCTCGTTATTGAAGCACCATAAGTCCTCTAATGAACCGCCGCCACGACCCACGATCAATACATCACATTCGTTGCGCTCATTGGCACGTCCAATCGCTTGAGCGATCTGAATCGAAGCTCCTTCACCTTGTACCATGGTCGGATACACGATGACTGGCAATGAAGGATCGCGCCTTTTCAGTACGTCTAGAATATCAAACAGTGCAGCGCCGGTTTTAGAGGTGATGACACCAACGCACTTAGGATGTTCTGGCAGAATTTGTTTACTGGATTGAGCAAACAAGCCTTCCGCCGCCAAGTTCATCTTAAGTTTTTCAAACTCTTGCTGAAGCTTGCCGTCACCTTCTGGCTGCATGCTTTCGATGATAAGTTGATAGTCACCACGCGGCTCATAAAGAGACAGACGTGCTTTGACTAAAACTTGATTACCGTTCTGGGGTTTAAAAGTCACACGACGGTTATTGCCGCGAAACATGGCGCACTTAACTTGAGCGCGAGAGTCTTTAAGTGTGAGGTACCAGTGACCAGATACAGGTGCAGAGAAGTTTGAGATTTCACCAACGAGCCAGACTATTCCCATTTCGTTTTCTAATAGGAGACGAACCTCTGAGTTGAGGCGAGAAACAGTAAAGATGTTTGGATTAGTCATAGAAGCACTATCTTTCCTTGAAGGAAGGTCTTTCTTGGAATCTCACAGGGCGTGAGTATGGAAGATAGCGGCAATATAATACATAGCAAGGGGGTAAATGCAAATTAAAAATACAAAAATGTGTAGCCAAGCGATTTCGTTGGCCGTATAATCCGTCCGCAATATCTAATCCAAATGCAGTTTGATTTTCCTTAATTGGCTGCCCTCATTAGGCGAAACGATGAGATTGGATTGTTTCTTTTTACTCCTATTATTGTGAGATATTGCAAATGCTAAGAATTGCCAAAGAAGCGCTGACATTCGACGACGTACTGCTAGTGCCAGCACACTCCACCGTTCTCCCTAATACAGCTGATCTTCGCACTCAGCTGACGAAGAATATTTCCCTAAACATCCCAATGATCTCTGCATCGATGGATACTGTGACAGAAGCTCGCCTAGCGATTGCACTGGCACAAGAAGGCGGAATAGGCTTCATTCATAAGAACATGTCTATTGAACAACAAGCTGAAATGGTTCGCCAGGTTAAAATTTACGAAGCAGGTGTGGTTTCTCACCCTGTTACTGTAAACCCTGACGCGACAATCGCTGATGTTGTAGCCCTTACTCAAAAGCACGGCTTCGCCGGTTTCCCTGTTGTTACTGAAACAAACGAACTTGTTGGTATTATTACTGGCCGTGACGTTCGCTTTGTGACTGACCTTTCTAAGAAAGTTGACGTAGTAATGACGCCTAAAGCTCGCCTTGCTTCTGTTAAAGAAGGTGCAACTCGTGAAGAAGTTCAAGAGAAAATGCATGAAGCGCGTGTTGAAAAAGTTCTTGTTGTAAATGATGACTTCCAACTAACGGGAATGATCACTGCAAAAGATTTCCACAAAGCAGAACGCAAACCAAACGCTTGTAAAGATGAGCGCGGCAGCCTACGTGTTGGTGCAGCTGTTGGTGCTGGTGCTGGTAACGAAGAGCGCGTTGCTGCTCTTGTTGAAGCTGGCGTAGACGTTCTACTTATCGACTCTTCACACGGTCACTCTGAAGGCGTACTTAACCGTATCCGTGATACGCGTGCTGCATACCCTGATCTACAAATCATCGGTGGTAACGTAGCAACTGGCGCTGGCGCTCGTGCTCTTATCGAAGCGGGTGTTAGTGCGGTTAAAGTGGGTATCGGCCCGGGTTCAATCTGTACGACTCGTATCGTTACTGGTGTTGGTGTTCCTCAAGTAACAGCAATCGCAGACGCAGCTGAAGTAGCTAACGAATACGGTATTCCAGTAATCGCAGATGGCGGCATCCGCTTCTCTGGCGATATCTGTAAAGCTATCGTTGCTGGCGCATCTTGTGTGATGGTTGGTTCAATGTTCGCGGGTACTGAAGAAGCACCGGGTGAAGTTATCCTTTACAACGGTCGTTCTTACAAGTCTTACCGTGGTATGGGTTCTCTTGGCGCTATGTCTCAAGGTTCTTCTGACCGTTACTTCCAATCTGACAACGCTGCAGACAAGCTTGTTCCAGAAGGTATTGAAGGTCGTATTGCATACAAAGGTCGTCTAAAAGAGATCGTTCACCAACAGATGGGCGGTCTACGCTCAAGCATGGGCCTAACGGGTTCTGCAACTGTTGAAGATATGCGTACTAAAGCTGAGTTTGTTCGTATCTCTGGTGCGGGCATGAAAGAATCTCACGTACACGATGTTCAAATCACGAAAGAAGCTCCTAACTACCGTTTAGGTTAATAATACGTCCAAACGTTTGAATAATGTGCTGATTTAGTCGGCACATTAATATACCAATCGTAGTAAATAACTGGTCATCCTAGCTTGTTAAAAACCTCGATAACTTCGTTAGAATTTTTGATTGTAGAATAACTACTTATCAGAAAATTCTGCCTCGTTCTCAAGCTTTTTTCCTACGCTATTCCTGAACACTTACTTACTGTGATTGGTATTATATCTACCGCCTGTTTTGTTTAGAGAGTGATTCTCACAAAACATGGGGTTAAAGATATCTAACGAAAACGTTTGCTTTATTTCTTGAAGAGTTAATCAGAGGTGAGTAAACTCGCCTCCGTTTTATCACATAGCCAATAAGACTGCTTACAATGACTAAAAATATTCATGACCAACGTATTCTAATTCTGGACTTCGGTTCTCAATACACACAGCTAGTAGCTCGTCGTATTCGTGAGATCGGTGTTTACTGTGAACTTTGGAGCTGGGACGTAGAAGAAGCGGATATTCGTGAATTCAATCCAGACGGTATCATCCTATCTGGTGGCCCTGAAAGTGTAACGGAAGAAAATTCTCCACGTGCACCTCAGTACGTATTTGATTCAGGTGTTCCTGTCTTCGGTATCTGCTACGGCATGCAAACGATGGCTGAGCAACTTGGCGGTAAAGTAGCAACGTCTACTGAGCGCGAGTTCGGCTACGCTGCTGTACAAGTAACGGGTGAATCTGCACTTTTCGCTGACCTTGAGACAACTCAAGACGTTTGGATGAGCCACGGTGACAAAGTGGTTGAAATCCCTGCTGATTTCACAAAAATCGCAGAGACAGACACTTGCCCATACGCAGCAATGGCAAACGAAGATAAGAAATACTACGGCGTTCAATTCCACCCAGAAGTAACACACACTAAAAACGGCCTAAAAATGCTTGAGAACTTCGTTCTTAACGCGTGTGGTTGTGAAGGTCTGTGGACTTCAGCATCTATCATTGAAGATGCAGTTGCACGTATTAAAGAACAAGTAGGTGACGATGAAGTTATCCTTGGTCTTTCTGGTGGTGTTGATTCATCAGTAGTTGCGATGCTTGCTCACCGCGCTATCGGCGACAAACTAACATGTGTATTTGTTGATAACGGCCTTCTTCGTTTAAACGAAGGCGAGCAGGTTATGGACATGTTTGGTGACCAATTCGGCCTTAACATCATTAAAGTTGATGCTGAAGATCGTTTCCTTAACGCTCTGGAAGGCGAAGCTGAACCAGAAGCGAAACGTAAGATCATCGGTCACGTTTTCGTAGATATCTTCGATGAAGAGTCTAAGAAACTGAAGAATGCTAAATGGCTTGCTCAGGGTACTATCTACCCAGACGTTATCGAGTCTGCAGCATCTAAGACTGGCAAAGCACACGTAATCAAATCTCACCACAACGTTGGTGGCCTTCCTGATGATATGGAAATGGGCCTTGTTGAGCCTCTACGTGAGCTGTTTAAAGATGAAGTACGTAAGATTGGCCTAGAGCTTGGTCTTCCATACAACATGCTTTACCGCCACCCTTTCCCGGGTCCAGGTCTAGGTGTTCGTGTACTTGGTGAAGTTAAGAAAGAGTACTGTGATTTACTGCGTCGTGCTGATGCTATCTTCATTGAAGAGCTTCACGCTGCTGACCTTTACCACAAAGTATCTCAAGCATTCACGGTATTCCTACCAGTACGTTCAGTTGGCGTAATGGGCGATGGCCGTAAGTACGATTGGGTTGTATCTCTACGTGCAGTAGAAACTATCGACTTCATGACTGCTCACTGGGCACACCTACCATACGACTTCCTAGGTAAGGTATCTAACCGTATTATCAACGAAGTTAACGGCATTTCACGTGTTGTTTACGATATTTCTGGTAAGCCACCAGCAACTATCGAGTGGGAATAATCTCTTAGAGATTTAACCAGTTTTGATTAAGCTCTTAAGCCTCGAACTCAGTTCGGGGCTTTTTTCTTTCTGATTCAGGGTATTAAGAGCTATATATAACCGCTAGAAACCAAATGAGTTGGAAACTAGATATCAGCTCAAGAAAGTATGAGACGCGTTGTTACGTTTAACTATACATAAAACTATCACTCGCACTTTTTATAAATTCATACCGCAACAACTAGGTCATTTCCCACGCGCCGCATACTCTTTGATGGACTTATTAAGGACAGATAAGAGAATCCATCATGTTAAAAATCAAATATTTGGCGACAGTAGTTGGCTGCACTTTAGCAGCACACAGTTACGCGTCTTTGAACATTCAACCTGATCCGCAAAACCCGAATGGCTACCTTGTTGAAAAGTCGGCATTACAAGCTGCAGAACAAGCGAAAACATCCGATCCTATGTATACGATCTGGTCACAAGCATTACAAACTCGTCCCAACAGTATCGTTGAAGCGATTGAGCCGGGTTTAGCCTCGAACCCTGAAAACGTGAAACGAGTCGAGCGTGTGTTCCCTCAATCTGAATGGGACTTCCTCACTCAGATGGCGGCACCTGAATACACATACACTCGCTTCTTACGTGCGATTGGTAAATTCCCAGCCTTCTGTGGAGAGTACACCGATGGCCGTGATTCTGATGCCATCTGTAAAAAATCCATCATTACGGCCTTTGCTCATTTCTCACAAGAGACGGGCGGCCACATCGCAATAGACAACACCTCTGATAACCCATTAGCGCTAGAAGAGTGGCAGCAAGCGCTGGTGCATGTTCGTGAGATGGGTTGGTCTGAAGGTCAAGAAGGTTACACCACGGGATGTGGCCAGAACGATTGGCAAAATGCGCGTTGGCCTTGTGCCGCAGGGCAGGGTTACTTCGGGCGTGGTGCTAAACAGCTTTCTTATCACTTTAACTATGGCGCGTTCTCAGAAGTGATGTTCGATGGCGATGCAACGGTTCTATTGAATAATCCAGGTTTGGTTGCTGATTCATGGTTGAACTTGGCTTCTGCTATCTGGTTCTTCCTTACCCCACAAGCACCTAAGCCTGCAATGCTGCATGTTATTGACCGTACTTGGACTCCCTCTCAACGTGAATTGGATGCGGGTATTGGTTATGGCTTTGGTACCACGATCAACGTGATCAACGGTGGTATTGAGTGTGGTGAACAAAATAAAGACAAAGGCCAACCCGTTAACCGTATTCGTTATTGGGAAGGGTTAGCAGCGCACTATGAAATTCCTGTAGAGGCGGATGAAGCCAATACTTGTTGGCAACAAACGCCTTATGGAAGTTTGAATCTGAATGGCGCAACCGATGTGTTGTACACCAACTGGGATGGCAACTGGAAATACTACGCAGACCGCCCAGAAGGCTACTCATTTGAATGTGAACTTGTTGGTTTCCAAACTGCTTATTCAGCGTTAGTAGCGGGCGATTACGAGAAGTGTGTGACCAACTTTTATGGGTCTCATGCGAGCTGGCCTGAAGTAAAAGTGGTCGATAAGCTTGATCCGGTAGACCCTGGGACAGATCCGGGTGGTAATGGTTGGAGTGCGACCAAGGTTTACAACGTTGGTGACCAAGTTACTCACAACGGTGCAACCTACGAAGCGAAATGGTGGACACAAGGGGATGACCCTGCCAATGGCGACCCATGGAAATTGGTTGCTGGAGAGCCAACACCACCGGTAGTGACAGATCCATCGCCAGTTGACCCTGCACCTGTCGATCCTGCTCCGGTAGACCCAACCCCAGTTGAACCACCTGTTACCGAGCCGCCTGTCGTTGTTGATCCATCGGTGTTTATCACGTGGCAAGCGGGTGTTAGCCAAGTGAGTAATGGCGACAAGGTGACACATAATGGCAAGTGCTTCGTAGCTAAAAACGGTCCGGGTGTTTGGGAAAGTCCTGTTCAATCGAATTGGTTCTGGGATGAAATCAGTTGTAATTGATAGTCTGAATACTGAGGACATGACCTAAGTTACGAGGTCAGTCGTACGACTATAATGATATAAATAATCAAAAGCCGAAAGTTTCTACTTTCGGCTTTTTTTCGTTTCGAACTTGGTTATTTAAGAAGGTCGACTGGTCTATTGGGCTATGTTGAAGCGCATTTAAAGACTAATTATCCAGTTAGAGGATAAAGTTCTGTACAAATACCTGTTGTGAATTTATATTCAAATTTAACTTATATTTATTCTTTTATTTTAGGGTTAAGGTGTACCTATGGAACAGACAGATATCACGTCACTCATCCCCATTGTGATTACTTTGGTGTTGTCGTTGGCGACAAGGAATGTGGTGATAGGCCTTTTTGCTGGTGTACTAAGTGGCGTAGCGATGCTTACTGGTATGTTTAGCGAACTTAACCCGCTTGATACGTTTGGTACCATGGTTAAAGGTTACCTAGTCCCTCAACTTACCGACAGCTATAACGCTGGTGTGATCATGCTGTTGGTGTTCATCGGTGGCTTTGTCGCTTTGATGGAGAAGTCAGGTGGTGGTGTTGCTTTTGCAAAACGTGTTACTCAATGGGTAAGCAATAAATGCCAAGCTCAAATCTCAGCATGGTTTGGTGGAATCGTTATATTTTTCTCAGACTTAGGCACCCCTTTAATTGTTGGCCCTGTTTTTCGTCCTCTTTTCGATAAACTGAAACTTTCTAGACAGAAGCTAGCATTCATCATTGATTCAACCTCATCGCCAGTTGCCATTCTTATTCCTTTCATTGGATGGGGCGTTTACATCATGAGCCTGATCCAGAAAGAATTTACTGCGTTGAGCGTTAACATGTCTGATTGGGATGCTTTCATTGGTGCGATTCCTTTTCAGTTCTACGCATTCCTAGCGATCTTCATCGTGCCTTTGGTGTCAGTCAAAGGTTTAGATTTTGGACCAATGGCGAAAGCGGAACGTGATTGCCAAGCGGGAATCGATACTGGCGTGAATAGCGACTCTCTGAATCCGTTCTCGCATAAAAATGCAAAGGCCTCTTTTGTTTGGGCGCCGTTGTTAGTGATGCTGATTGTGTTGTGTGCCATGTTGGTTCCGCAAGGCTTCCCATTTCAAAAGGTCGCGGGTTCATCATTCAGAGCAGCTCTATCATCGGCTTACTTTTTTGCTGCGATTACCTTGATCTCGCTAATGGCTTACTACGGTGTAAGAAAGCTGTCTGACGGTGTTTCTGTGTACTTAAAAGGCATGGGAAACATGATGCCAGTTGCGATCATTTTGGTGTTGGCTTGGGCGTTAAGCACAGTTGGTAAAGAGTTGGGTGCAGCAGCTTATATCGCAGAGCAAGCACAGAGCGGCTTCCCTTACTGGTTAGTGCCTGCGGTTGCGTTTTTATTATCGGCTATCATTTCATTCGCTACTGGATCGTCATGGGGAACCTTCGCGATAATGATGCCATTGGTTATCCCTACGGCTGTGGCAATAGATGCTCCGCTTCTGGTTGCGATTGGTGCGGTACTTTCTGGTGGCTTGTTTGGTGATCACTGCTCACCGATCTCTGAAACTACCATTCTGTCTTCGACTGGCGCTGGGTGTGATCAGTTTGAGCACTTTAAAACTCAGCTTCCTTACGCATTAATGAATGGTTCAATCGCTTTGGTCAGCTTTGTCGTGGCAGGATTCACGGGTAGTCCATTAGTCGTGTTAGGTGCACTGATTGCTCAGCTAATTATTGTGACTTTATTAGCTAAGCGTGATGCTAGTAAAAACGCTTCTGCAGAAGTTCAATCTGAAGTCTCTGATTCTAAAGTTCAACAAGCGTAATTTAGACTACAACTGAGGGGCGAGATTTAATGAAATAGATACGGGATGCGAGTAAACGAGTAACGAAAATATCGCCCTATTATTACTCGTGTTTGCTATTTAGTTTCTCGCTTACTCGTATCTAAGCAAACATCTGTTATTCCCTACAGCGAGGAACGAGCGTGATAGGGAATCTCTGTGTTGGCTGGCGGTGCTTATGTCTAAGGGCGAGATTCCTGATATCTCGTTCCTCGATTCTGGAATGACGATCTAATGAATAGATACGGGATGCGAGTAAACGGGTAACGAAAAGCTCGCCCTCTGTTGCCTACGTTTGCTATTAAGGGGGCGCTTACTCAAATCTAAAGACTCTTTTCGCATCCCGAATCTAGTTACCCGCATCTTTTTCATATGCATATCACTAACTTCAATCTCAACACGCTCTTCGTATCCCGCTTACTCGAATCTACAGACTCTCTTCGTATCCCGAATCTCGTTACTTGCATCTTTCTCAGGGTGAGGAACGAGCGTGGCAGGGAATCTGCTCATTGATAGTTTCTATGAATCAATCTGCCTTATTATGAAACTGATTTTCCATGAGATCATTTTGACAACCTTAGTTTGCGTTAACTTGATTATCCTTTATGGCGGTTTATAGATTAAAATTTTCTTACAAATTTTATCGATTTTTTTTAATCAACCACTTTAATAAGGTAAATTCGCAATGTCGACCAAACTAGCTAACCCAGCGCCACTAGGCTTAATGGGTTTCGGTATGACCACTATTCTTCTTAATATCCACAACGCAGGTTTCTTCCCAATGGATTCAATGATCCTTGCGATGGGTATTTTTTACGGTGGTTTGAGCCAAGTTATCGTGGGCACTATGTGTTTCAAACGTGGTGACACGTTCGGTACAACTGCGTTTACTTCTTACGGCCTATTCTGGTTGTCTTTGGTTGGTTTGATTGTAATGCCTTACATGGGCCTACCAGCAAGCCCTGCAGCATTCATGGGTTGGTACCTACTACTATGGGGCATCTTCACAGGCTTCATGTTCATTGGTTCTTTATGCTACCCAGTAGCGAAGCAGGTAGTATTCGGTTCACTAACTATCTTGTTCTTCCTACTTGCAGCTCATAATTTCACTGGCAGCTCACTGATCGGCACTATCGCTGGTTTCGAAGGTATCTTCTGTGGCGCTTCAGCTATCTACTTTGCAATGGCACAAGTAATCAACAACGAATACGGCCGCACAGTACTGCCTGTTGGTGAGAAGAAAGCACCGCAAATGGCAACACAAGAAATCGCTGCTTAATACTCTAACTTGGGAACAGTTAGTTCGTTATAAATAATGAGATCGTTATAAACAGCGATTTGTTATGAACAAAACAAAAGGGGTTAGCCGAAATGGCTAACCCCTTTTTTATGCGTTATTAATAGCGCGAGTTAAAGCGAGCTACTTATTAAAGCAATCTATCTGTTAAGGCAATCTTACGATGAAGGTTGCTCTACAGGTTTAGTGTCTGCAGCTTCTGCTTCAGGAGACTTACCTGTTTTACGCTTGTACTTCTCTTCCCAGTAAGTAGCACCTTTGATGCCTAGTTTTACAGGGTTGAACGTGTACTCAGTTACGCCTTGTTTCTGTTGCTCTTCATAATCAGCAAGTGCTTTAAGCGCAGGCTTAGACATGAAGAAGATGATCAGAATACCAACGATGTTTAACCATGCCATCAAGCCAACACCAACATCACCCATTGCCCAAGCAAGGTTCGCTGTTTTGACTGTGCCATAGAAAACCGCAGTGATAAGAACAAGCTTAAGTACGAACATCATGCCTGGGATCTTGATGGTACGACGTAGGTAAGCAATATTCGTTTCTGCGATGTAGTAGTAAGCAAGAATCGTTGTAAATGCGAAGAAGAACAGAGCAAATGCGATGAATGGCTTACCAATGCCTGGTAGTGCACTTTCAATAGCAAGCTGTGTAAATACAGGACCATTCGCACCAATGTTTGCTGCTAGGTTCTGAACAAGGAACACGCCTTCAGCGCCGCCGTGAACGTTGTAAGCACCAGTGATGATGATCATGAACGCTGTAGCAGAACATACTAGAAGAGTATCGATGTAGATAGAGAACGCTTGTACCAAACCTTGCTGAGCTGGGTGATCAACACTTGCAGCCGCCGCCGCGTGAGGACCAGTACCTTGACCCGCTTCGTTTGAGTAAACACCACGCTTAACACCCCAACCAATTGCAGCACCGAAGCCTGCCATAGGTGTGAATGCATCGCCGATGATCATTGCGAAAACAGTTGGCACTTGGCCGATGTTTAGCAGAATGATAACGAACGCGATGATGATGTAAGCCAATGCCATGAATGGAACAACGATTTGTGTGAAGTTCGCAATACGTTTAACACCACCAAAGATGATGAAAGCAAGGATGATAGCAACAACAGTACCAGTGAAAATTTTAGCGAAACTGAATGTACCGATAGCTGTTTCAATCATGTCGCCTGAGCCAAATGCAGCTTCTACAGCATTACCAATACTGTTTGACTGAACACCTGGAAGCAAAATACCACATGCAAAAATAGTCGCGATAGCGAAGATCCATGCGTACCACTTTTGACCCATTGCTTTTTCAATGTAGTAAGCCGGACCACCACGGAACTGGCCTTCGTCTTCTTCTTTGTAGATTTGCGCTAGCGTAGATTCTGCGTAAGCAGTCGCGGCGCCAAAGAAGGCTACAACCCACATCCAAAATACTGCACCTGGGCCACCGAAACCGATAGCGGCTGCAACACCAGCAATGTTACCTGTACCTACACGGCCAGATAGCGAAACGGCTAGAGCTTGGAAAGACGAGATGCCTTTTGATGAGCTTTTACCCGATAGTAGCAAGCGCCACATTTCAAAGAAGTGACGGATTTGAACAAATCGAGTCATGATGGAGTAGAACAAACCTGCACCTAAACATAGGTAGATAAGTACTGGACTCCAGATTATTCCATTCAAAAAATCAACGAATGACTGCATGAGTATTTTCCCTGTTAGTTTTGCTTATGATTGTTTTTCGAACAACACAATACTTCACTTGTAACCCAAGTGTTAAATTATTTAACTGCGCATTAGGATTACTGTGACATAAAGCAAGTTACAGAGGGTGTTTGTTAACGCTTAGTGCTAATTCGATAATCGTTCTATTTAGCTGTATATGCAATCGATTGTATTTTTAGGCGTTTGGCTGAGTGAATAAATAGTGATTAATACAAAAAGGGAAATTTGAGGCGTAAAGAAGAAACGAAATTGAGAAAAACAACGGTGAAGGCCGCTTAGCATGAACGGCTGTTATGTGAGTGGTGGGATGGAGCAAGCTGGAACATATCACCGACATCGTATCTATGGGCAGGCCTAAGTGGCTGCGTTTTTGAGGATGTGATTATGGCAGTTTTAATCTTTATCAGAGGGGAAGTCGCGAATTTGGTCGCAACTTCAAACAACCTTGAATCCTTGTTTAAGTAATTCTTGAGCGAACTCAGACTGAGTATTTGGCTCTCCGTGTATCAAATGCAGCTCTTTTGGTGGAACGGGAATTCCTGTTATAAATCGATTAAGGTCCTCTTTATCAGCATGAGCAGAATAGCCAGACATACCATGGATCTGAGCATTAACTTCAACGTCTTTGTTATCAATAGAAACCTGTTTTTCGCCTTGTTGGATCTCGCGCCCGAGCGTTCCGTGTGCTTGGTACCCCGCTAAAATGACATCGGTTCGTTTGTCGGGAAGTAAGGCGGATAAGTAGTTCATTATCCTGCCGCCTTGGCACATTCCAGAGGCTGCGACCACAATCGCGGGTTCACCTGTCGAACGCAGGCGATTGACGATTTTCTTGTGCATTCGATGCCCATCAACGGTAATGCATTGTTCAAAGGCGAGTGGGTGACGTTTCAGTTCAAGGCGATGCTTGGCTTCTTGCCCCCATAACTCTTTAAAGCGTCGATAGGATCGCGTCACCTTTTCTGCCATAGGCGAATCGAGGATGATAGGAATATCGCTGCTGAGTTGATGCTCAAAGATCAGGTTTTCAATATCAAACAACAGTTCTTGTGTTCGGCCGATACTAAATGCCGGGATCAGGATGACGCCACCATCGAGTAGTGACCGATCAATGATCGCTTTGAGACGTTCAGAGCGTGTAGCAATATCATCATGTGTACTGGTGCCGTAAGTCGACTCAATAAATAGGTAATCGGCTTGTTGTGGTGATTTAGGATCGGGCAGCAGTGGCGTGTTACTTGGACCTAAGTCGCCAGAAAAGACCACCACCTCTTGGTTGGGTAATTTAATCTCGATATAGGCCGAACCTAAGATGTGCCCAGCAGGTTGAAAACGAGCATACAGAGTATTTGGCCTATGATGATCCTTTCCGTTGTTTTGCTGTGCGGAGGTGATGGGAAACCATTCCCCGTAAGGCTTGGGAGCTATCAAAGCATGAATCTTTTTGAGTATCAGCTTCGATTGTTTATTGCTGAGCCCTTGTAGTTTTAGTCCGTCTTCAATCATTAAAGGGGCGAGTTCAGCCGTCGCCTGAGTGCAATAAATCGGTTGGTTAAAGCCACTGGCGAGCAACCAAGGTAACCGACCAATATGATCAATATGAGTATGAGTCAGCAGCAGAGCGTTGAGGTGGGAAGTTTCAAATTCAATATCAAGAGGACGTGCGTCCGAACCTTGGGACTCTTTACCTTGAAACAAGCCACAATCGATGAGCACCGATTGGCCTGAATCTCTTAGTTCGTGACAAGATCCTGTGACAGTACGTTTGCCGCCATGGTGAATCACTTCCATCGTTTACTCCCATTGCTCAATAAAGCCATTAACGCCTGTTTTTATTTTGCGGATAAGCGCCGGCATGTAAAACAAGAACAATGAGAGTTGCGATCGTTGAGTGTCTTTTTAAGTAACTGAGCGATGACTCAGTGTATTCGTTGCGAGTTAGTTCGTAGAAGAACCGTCTGAATCCAGTTCTGGGTTTTGCTGTGCTTCTATACGAGCGACTTCAGCATCTAACTGTGCAATTTTTTCGGCCATCAATGCGTGACAGCGATTCGCCAATTCTCTTGCGTCGCTGAGCTTGTACCCAGTCACATCGATAGGCTCAAGCATCTCGGTGATCACAATGCCATTATTAACTCGGTTGAGGTCAATCTTATTGTGCGTGGTGCTGGTACACATCGGAGTGATAGGCACGCCGGCTTCAATCGCCATTCGGAAAGCGCCCGTTTTGAATGGCAGTAGTCCACGCCCTTTACTGCGCGTTCCTTCAGGGTAAACCCAAACAGACAGATCTCTCTGATGAATTGCTTCTGCCACTTGCTTGATCGTATCGCGTGCTTTGGATTTATCTTCGCGGTTAATCATGATGTTACCGGTGATCCAATACAGCAGACCAAAGAAAGGCACATACAACAAATCACGTTTGCCCAATGAAACAGTGCGAGGTCTTAGCATTCCAGGGTCAGTCACAAAGTCTAATATGCTTTGGTGATTAGAGATGTAGACGCTTTTTTCTGACGTCGGCGCATTGTCTAGGCCACGCTGTACCAGTTTCACACCGACGATCTTTTGTAGTTGATTGAACCAACGGCAGAAAACGTACACATGCTTAGGGTTCTTGGGGCTAAACAAGCAGTAAACAAAAGCACAGAGGGTGGTGAAAATAATAAACACCGTAGCCAAAATAATACGAAGAACAGCAAGCACAATTCACTCCTTACTCACCGCAAGATTGCAGTGATTAAATAGTTTTAGATGCTTGAAGTTTTCACTCTATTTAACCGAATTGCAACAATTAACTGTTAAAGGGTGTGATTTTTAGATCTTTATATAAAACAAGGACTAACAATGGGTGTTTGACACGGTTATCGAGCTTACACGTGTTCACCAGTAATGGTTAATGATCACCAATATTGTTTATTTGGGTCCGATTTTTCTACCCATTCTGGGTTTTGTCGCGACTCTAAGTAGAGTTGTAGGCCGTTATAAGACATGAAAGCCGCTGGGCCACCAAGATGCTCGAAATAGTCAAAATAATCATCTTCAAGCGCGCAAAGGTGAGCCAAATCTTTAACGTTATTCATCATTGCCCATTGAATAGCGAACACCGGAGCCGTCGAACCTGAAATGCTGACCTCTTCGACATTTGGGTTGAACAGTGAATTGGCTTGCTCAAGCTGTATCTCTTCTTGTTCAGACTCTTGCTGCAAAATCTCTTCGATGATCTCCGAGCGCTTGGTATTGGAGACGTTTTTATTCAGCTTGGCGATTCGCAGTGCGTAGCTAAAACGGTCTGATGAAACGATGTCTACAAGCTGCGATAACAGTTCTTTATCCACCCCTGCAGCTTTGGTGAAGTAGTCGATACACGAATTGATTGAAGCATAACGAGTACCGTCGAATTCAAAGCCACAGGTTTCGTCGTAGGCCTCGATTACAATGTCATCAACCGACAAAGGCCAGCCTTTATAGTCGATTCGCTGCTTGGCGATTTGATACATCTTCCAAGCACTGCGCCCAAACCCGCCAAGTGTTGAACCTGAAAAGTCAGAATCAATAAGCTCTTGTTCCGTCCAATTTTCACCAATCCCTAAGTGCTTTGCGTACTTATCGATGAGTGCGTGTTTTATTTGATCGCGCACAGCCCAAATTGAAGTCAGATCTTTTGCATACCTAACACTTGCGCACTCCTTACAAGCCGGCAGCGCAATCGGTGAATAGTCTATCTTGGCAATAGCCTGTGCAGTCTTAGGGAATTCAACAACATCATTGGAAGGTTCACCACAAAACCAACAGGTGTGGCGCAGGTTGAATGGGGTGTCTATGTACGAGTATGTGGTCATTAGTCTTTTATCGGCTGGGTGCTTGAGGGCGGTTAATTATCAAAACAATTATCCCTGTTCGGACTTGTCCTTGCACGCTGTTATTGGATGTTCTGACTATATTTAACCAACGACAATAATAAAATCAATGCAATTCGGGGGCTATGTATGTTGTTTATTCTCGCTTTACTCTGCATCTTCTTGTTGGGGTATCTCGCCCAAACTACCGGCCTTTGCATGGTTCGGGGAGTTAAAGAGGCGACAAGCGGATCACCAATGTTGATTGTCGCGATTGTGTTTAGTGGCTCATTGGCTTGGGTGTTTATGGCATTAGGATCGGCAGTGGAAGGACGATCTTTATCTTCTGCGTTTTGGCCGAGTCTGTTTTCATTGTTCGGCGGTTTTTTGTTTGGTATCGGAGCGGCGATTAACAGTGGTTGTGGAGTATCGACGGTGAGTCGTTTAGCTCGTGGCGAAGTGGTTATGTTGGCGACCATATTAGGGTGGTTCGTTGCTTGGTTGTTGTTTGCTCCAGTGTTGCCGACGGAGTTAAAAGGATCTCGGTTGGTATTATCTGATTTTTCCCGATATGCATTCCTTGGGATCATTTCGTTCATTATTGTGGTGAGTTGCTACTTCATGAATGCAGTAAATCGCAAGTTGTGGTTCTCAATGTTGGGGATTGGGTTAATGGCAGGCTTTGTTTTCTTGTATGAACCGCATTGGACGCCAAGTGGTTTATTGAAATCAATGGGAACTTCACTCTGGCATGGAAGAGTTGAAGATTGGCCAAGCAGCGAGCGTTTTATATTAATGGCCATGCTGTTAGTAGGAATGGTCAGTGCCGCGTTGTTTACTGGATCTTTTTCTTTGAGGTTGAGCTCTATACGTCGATTGGGTAAACACTTGGTTGCGGGTGTGCTCATGGGATTTGGCGCCGTAATGGCTGGTGGCGGGAATGATACTCAGCTGTTAGTGGCGATGCCGGTACTCTCGTTGGCGGGTGTTTTTTCTGTGTTGAGTATCATTGTGGGTATATATACCGGAGTTAAGTTGATTCAAAGCCGATAGTTAGGGACAGTACGTAAATAACATGAGCACGTAATTTGAGAACACAATGAAATATATCGGAATTGATGGCTGCAAGGCGGGTTGGATCGCTTGGATTGTCTCTGGCAATGAGCCACCTGAGTTCAAGGTGGTAAAGACCCTAGATGAGTTGGTTGATGATCTTACGGAAGCAACAACGTTAATCGATATGCCTATTGGTTTTAGTGACTCGCTCACACCAGACCGATTATGCGACAAAGCAGCAAGGCGATTCCTGACGAGTAAACGCGGTTCTTCTGTGTTTCCGGTTCCGTGCCGAGAGGCGGTTTACCAAACCGATTACATTGCGGCGTGTAATGCCAATGTGGAGCAACTGAGTAAGAAGTTCTCTAAGCAAACTTGGGGTATTGTGCCCAAGGTTCGCGAGCTTGATGAGCTCATTGAAACTCATCCCAATCTTTCTATCAGGGAATCACATCCTGAGGTGGTGTTTGCAGCTTTGAAAGGGGAACCGCTAGCGTTTTCTAAGCGAACTCAAGAGGGCAAAGAGGAACGACTTTCGGTTATTCAACGGCTGGCTCCGCAATGGTGTGACAGCTTGTCGTTAGCGATTTCGAGCACCAAACGTAAAGATGTCGCGATAGATGATATTTACGATGCTTTCGTACTTATGCTGATCGCCTATCACGCTCCACAATTATCGACCTTACCTGAGCCTTCTGATGTTGGTGGAGAAGCTGACACGGATCAGAACGGACAAGTTCGAGAGATTGTCTATTGGAATAAACCGCGTTAACAAATCGTGCACTCCACTTGGCTTAATATGCTATTTTCCAACCCTTGTTACTTTCCACTCTAATTATTTTGAGTCTTTGATATGAAACGTTTTATTGTCGGCTGTCTGGCCATTGTTTTCAGTGCTGCGAGTTATGCTCAAGTTGCACCTATATCTCAATGGCAATGCGACATGATGAAAAAGAACAACGTCTTGAGCAGTGGTGCGCCTGTCGGTTGTGAGCGACTATCCAAAGTGGATTTCGATTTCATTAACTTCAAAGGAGAAACACAACAGGGCAATATGATTGTGCTCGATGTTATTGCACCTTCAGTTGAACAAATCTTTTCAGAGTTAAAACAGCGCAATTTCCCGCTTCATTCTGCTCGCCTTATGCGTGAGTTTAACGGTGACGACAACGCCTCAATGGATGCGAACAACAGCAGTGCCTTTAACGCTCGGCCTATCACTGGTGGAGGTGGTTGGTCGAAACACGCCTATGGTGTGGCGATAGACATCAACCCGGTTCAGAACCCTTTCTTAGAGTTCGATAGCAACGGAACCATCACAGTAAAGCCATCGCAATCGGCTACCCGCTATGTGAACCGTACTCGCTTTCGTGCGCGTGATGAAATTGAACGCAGTGGCATGGCTGAAGATGTGGTTGAGCTTTTTGCCCATCACGGCTTTATGATTTGGGGAGGGGATTGGAATAGCCCAATCGATACTCAGCATTTTGAGGTCGGCTCAAGGAAGTTTGTTAATCAACTGCTCTCTAAACCACAACCTGAAGCCAAAGTGCTATTTGAGCGTTACGTCGAATCTTATCGACAATGTTTTAATCAGAATAAAGGCGAGGGCGCAGAAAAAGCTCGTGCTATCTGTGCAAAGAAAACAGTTGGTACTTTTTAGTGCTATGTTTATCTAGAACCGTTTGTGTTTTAGCAAGTTAAACTCGCTTCAGGTGTGTTTTGAATAGCTAAGGTCAGCGCTTGTCGTTGGCCTTTTTTGTATTCGTTTCTTCAATATCACATCGACTATTGAACAGGTTATTGGGTATCCATTAGTCAATAACTGATGAAGTAATACGGCGCAAAGTCATCGGTT
The DNA here is from genome assembly GCF_030297155.1 of Vibrio sp. FE10. Taxonomy (NCBI): domain Bacteria; kingdom Pseudomonadati; phylum Pseudomonadota; class Gammaproteobacteria; order Vibrionales; family Vibrionaceae; genus Vibrio; species Vibrio apostichopi. The sequence goes on from NZ_AP028067.1 coordinate 712,693, forward strand.
TGTCATTGAAAAAGTCATAACGTAAACGTTATGTGAGAACCATTGCTGGTGGAGGAACTTCTTGCCGAATCGCCAGTATTATTAGTGAACTGATCACAACGGACCAACTAATGAAAAAGATACCTTTGGCTCTAACTCTTTTAAGCACTCTACTTTTTTCACAATACTCTTTGGCTACAGACACTTCACACACCACTCAAAACCCGACTTACGAACTCGATGGTAAGGCGGTATTAGGCCGTACAGAGAATGTGTACCTATCGAGCGTTCAAGGGCTAAAAGATGTTCCTTTCATTGGTAAAATCGATACCGGTGCAGAAACTACCTCTATGCATGCGGAAGACATTCATGTGAAGAGCACGAATGCCGATTACAAGAACCTTAAAGACAAAGAGTTGATGTCGGCGTTAACCGAAGATGTGTTGAACAATAGCGATGTTGATTACGATGATTGGGAAGGCAGCACCTTTGCGAAATATGAAGCGGTTGTGTCTTTCAAGGTTCAAAACCCACGCACAGGCGACATGGTATTAATTGAAGCGCCTTTAGAGCGTGTCAGTATGATACGCAGCCGCACCAGCAGCACGCCTTTGCTTCGTCCTACGGTGAAGATGTCGCTGACCATTGCTGATCAAGAATTAAAAACAGACGTTAACCTGACGGACAGAAGTCACTTCTCTGCACCAGTGCTGATCGGCAAAACCTTTCTTGCTGACAACGCACTAGTGTTCGCTGGCTACGACTATTTGCAAGAACAAGAAAACGCGACGGTTGTTGGTCGTAAAGAGGTGGTTTCTATCTCTGGAATGGCGATGAACGCAACCTTCTCTCTAAAGAATCGCTACAGCATTCTGCATGCAAAAAATATCGACGTAGACAAAAAGAACAGTGAAGTGACGTTTGATATGTTCGACAACGATGGCAAGCAGAAAGAGATGACATTGCCACTGGTTCGCATGCTGAGCGTGAGCGGCAAAAAGAGACCTCTGGTATACGTACCAGTCCAACTCGATGAGGACACAACCAAAGATATTCTCGTGTACTTACGTGACCGCTCGAACAGCAGCTCGCAGCTAAGGTTGGGAACCAATACGGCCAGCGAACTCTTTATGATTGATACCAACGCTGAAAATATCCTTTCAAAAGGTTCAGAGAGCTTTAGCGATGTGGCGGAGGCTGGTGACCCTTTAATTATCTCACCAGAAGAAGACATTACGATTGATAACTTCCCGCTTAAGGCCGTGGCTTCTTTTACTGTCAATACACCTTTGTTGAAGGTTGATAGCTTTGAGATTATCGGTAAGGGCAAAGATACATCGGTTGAGTTCTACTTAACTGACGTCAATGGCGAACAGCAAAAAGTCACCAAACCTGTGATTAAGAAATTAAGAGTCGGGGATGATACTCGCCCAGTTGTGAGTGGTGAATTTTCGGTTTCTGGCAAAGTTCGTCAGCAAGACTTCGCGATTGATGTGCTAGACAGCAATGAAAAAGAAGCCTACTTCATTCTAGGTAAGAAGATGGCGAAAGAAGGTGTTTACGTGAACACGCGTTCTGACTATCTATTAAAAGCCGAGCCATTGTTTAAAGTAGGGCACATTGAAGTCGTTGAAGTGAATGGCATGACATTCCCTGCCAAGCTAGACACAGGTGCCGATGTGAGTTCAATGAATGCCGTCAACATCAAACGATTCAAGAAAGATGGTCAAGACATGGTGAGCTTCACTTATCAAAACAACCAAGGCGATAAGCAAGACTTTACCAAGCCAGTGATCGATGTAATGCGCATCAAAGCCAAGAAAGGCGAGAAGGTGAATATTCGCCCTGTGGTAGAAATGAACGTTAAGCTCGGCGATTTAGAGAAGAAGGTGAGAGTGAACCTTCAAGATCGTTCACGCTTCGAATACAGCATGATCCTAGGTAAGAACTTCCTGAAACACGGCGCGGTAGTGAGCAGTGATGAAAATTACTTGCTGGGCGAGATGGATTAACACCTAAACCAGCTTTAGTTCGCAGTAAAGCAGCTCTAAACGGCCACACATTTCAGCAATGGGATGTGTGGTTTTTTATTAAGCGTCTGGTTTTATTGTCGACGTGCTAATGGTAACTCATTGTTAGCAATGTGATTTGTCATGTTATGGCAAGTAAAATAAAGATAAAAAAAGGGCCAACTCTTTCGAGTTGGCCCTTTCCAAACGTTTGGTGGAGCTGGCGGGAGTTGAACCCGCGTCCAAAAATCATTCATCATTGGTACTACATGCTTAGTCGATCTTTAATTTCACCAGCAACCTGCGAACCGACACGCTAGTTAAAGGCTAACCTGAATTGTTATTCGCGCTTTTCCTCTCAGGTGGGAGAATCCGCGCTAGCTAGTTTGGGTTTGATCTCTTATTGGTCCCCGTCTTACGAGCGGAAGCTAGGGTAAGAGAGCTCTGAGCAGGTTATTAAGCTGCTAGTGCGTAGTTTTCGTCGTTTGCGACTATTTTTTTGCGGCTTTTAACGTGGCCAACCGCCCCACGGCATGCACCTCAGACTTCAAAATTCCTGTCGAATCCTAAATCAGCCCCAAGTGTTATTTGCATAGTACCAGAAAAGCTTTGCCTGTCTAGCACTGTGCGTTTAAGTGCTTAAAATTAACGCAAATTACTCTTCATAATTCGTGCTTTATCTCTCGCCCAATCTTTTTCTTTCATATCAGTACGTTTATCGTGCAGCTTTTTACCTTTCGCTACGCCAACTTTAATCTTCGCCCAAGAGCGAGACCAGTAAAGCGCGGTTGCGACAAGTGTCATGCCTTCACGGTTAATACGACCGATAAGGTTATCGAGTTCTTTTCTCGACATTAGTAGTTTACGGATGCGTGTTGGGTTCGCCACGATATGAGTACTCGCTTGAGTAAGCGGAGTGATCGTCATACCACTGATGAATGCTTCGCCGTCTCGGATGTAGACGTAGCTTTCTGCGATATTGGTTTTGCCTTCACGTAGGGATTTTACTTCCCAGCCTTGTAGCTCAAGCCCCGCTTCTATCTCATCATCGATGAAATATTCGTGGCGAGCTTTCTTATTAAGCGCAATGGTATTGCTACCGGCTTTTGATTTTGATTTATTCTTTGCCATAATGGCCTCATTATACGGATTGCACCCTAGTTGGGGAATCCTTTTTATTTGCGCTCTGGCCCAATACAATTAAAATTGCAGTTTGTGTTAATGTAACGCTGTCTTTAACAGGAGTCTATATGCCAAAGGTTACTCGTTCAGCATTAGTGTCGTTTAGTGCCGATCAGATGTTCAGCTTGGTCAATGATGTTGCTCGTTATCACGAGTTTTTGCCAGGGTGTTCTGGTTCACGTGTGATCGAATCTTCAGATTCAACTATGGTAGCTTCGGTTGATGTCTCTAAAGCGGGTATCAGCAAAACATTTACTACTTCTAATCGTTTAGCGGATGGCACTGAGATCTTGATGGAACTGGTGGACGGCCCGTTCAAAAAACTGCAGGGTGGTTGGTATTTTACTCCGCTCGATGAGCAAGCGTGTAAGGTTGAGCTCAAGTTGGAATTTGAATTCTCTAGCCGAATGATTGAAATGGCATTTGGTAAGGTTTTCAATGAGCTGACGAGCAATATGGTCAGTGCTTTTACTCAACGCGCGAAACAGGTTTATTAAGTCATGACTATTGAATCGGATATGATCCACGTAGAGGTTGTGTTTGCGCTTCCGCACGAGCAGCGTGTGTTTACCTTGGTGGTGAACAAAAACGCGACTGTGGAAGAGATTATTGCGCAGTCTGGTGTTTTGGAACTGTATCCAGAAATCGACTTAGCGAAAAACAAGGTCGGCGTATTCAGCCGCAACGTTAAGCTAGATGCGACGGTTCGCGATAAAGATCGTATCGAAATCTATCGTGCACTATTGGCCGATCCAAAAGAGATTCGCCGTAAGCGTGCTGAGCAAGCGAAAGCAGCAGCGGCTAAATCGTAATGCTAAAAAAATTCGACTAAGAAGAGAGCTCGCTATATTGGCGAGCTTTTTTGTGCCTGTTGGTTAGACAACGTAGCTAACTTGTTAGTAGATATTAAAAAGCCTGCTCGTGTGAGCAGGCTTTTGCGATTCTTATTTTGTCGACGGAGAGTTTTGTCGACTGATAGCTTTATCTGCTGATAGCGTTGTCGACTAAGAGCTTTGTTGACTGGAAAGCTAGCGAAGGCTTTCGAAGAACTCATCACTGGCTTCAAAATCACCATTGATCGTGACTAGAGTACCAGTGGCATCAAAGTTCACGACAAGGTTTTTCTGAATAGGGTCGTTATGGCCTTTTTGGTGGTGGTAAATGTAGTACCACGTATCTGGGTAGCCATTTTCGATAAGCATAGGTGAGCCCATAACGTAACGAACTTGTGTTTTTGTCATGCCAAACTTGAGCTGATCGACAGCTTCTTGTTCAACATAGTTACCCTGATTGATGTCAATTCGATAAACCAACTTCTCTAGTAGAGAGCAACCGGTCAACATTGTTAGTGCAAGTGGAACTGCAACTAACCACTTTTTAATTCGCATAGTTTGAGATCTTTCTTCGCTAAAATACTGCCTGATAATAAACAAGCTCCAGCAAGAAGTAAAAAGCTCCTTGCGCTTTGAGCTTGTTATGACTGGCAATTTTGAATTAAGTTGCAAAATTGCCAAGAATTTTCGGTAAATTATCAGAAAGTTGCCGAATATGTAACCTAAGCTGCGATCAATAACTCTTTTGCGTTGGCCAGTGTCGATTCGGTTATTTGGCTGCCACCAAGCAGTCGAGCAAGCTCTGAAATGCGTTGTTGTTCATCAAGCGTGTGCATTTGAGTCTCGGTTTTACCTGATTTCGTGTTCTTCGCAACAAACAGCTGTTGGTGACCGCAACCGGCAACTTGAGGTAAATGCGTCACACACATCACTTGCGTAGATTCGCCCAGTTTTCGAAGCATTTTTCCGACAACTGCAGCGGTTGGTCCACTGATACCCACATCGACCTCATCGAAAATCAGGCTTGGTGTATCCACTTTTTGCGCTGTGATCACCTGAATCGCTAGTGAGATTCGTGATAACTCGCCACCAGAAGCCACTTTAGCAATGGGTTGCATTGGTTGACCTGGGTTGGTCGAAACAATGAAGGTCACGTTATCCATACCCAATGGGGAAGGGTGTGTGTTGGTGTTGTTCACTTCAATGGCAAACTGTGCTTTTTCCATACTCAGTTCGTGCATGCTTTGCGTGATCAGCTTGTTAAGCTCTTTTGCGTAACGAGTTCGAGATTTATGAAGCTTCTCTGATTTAGCCACGAAATACTGGTATTGGTTTTCTACCTCGTTTGCTAATTCTTCCAACTTTTCATCCGAGCAATCCAGCGCTTCAACTTGTTGTAATAAGTCTTGATGGTGCTTATAAAGCTCTTCTGGTAACACGTGGTGCTTACGAGACATCGACATCACTTTAGAGAAGCGCTCTTCAACGTAAGCCATACGACCGGGATCGACATCAATACCATCTAGGTATGTTCTTAACTCGTTATTGGTCTCTTCAATCTGAATAATGGCTTCAGACAATAAGCTCGGTAACTCAGCCAATCTTTCGTCTAGCTCAGCTAACTGAATTAAGGAGTTATTGGCCGATTGCAGAATACCAAGCGCATTAACTTCTTCGCCTTCATAAATAAGCTCGATAGCTTGTTGGCAGGTTGTGGCCAGTTCTCCGCTATTGGAGAGGCGCTTATGCTCTTGTTCGAGGTCTTCATATTCTTCCTCCCCAATAGACAGCTCATTTAACTCTTTGATTTGGTATTCAAGAAGTTGTTTTTGAGCTTGGTTTTGCTGGCTATTTTCACGTAACTCTTTTAAGTGGTTATCGGCTTGTCGCCATGATTGGTAAGCGTTACGTGTCGATTTCAATAGGTTCAAGTGACCTGCGTATTGATCAAGCATGGCCATTTGATAGTCACTTTTCATCAGCTGGTGGTGCGCGTGTTGGCCATGAATATTGATCAGCAGTTGGCCTAGAGACTTTAATTGTGAAAGAGGGACAGGGCTGCCGTTGATGAATGCGCGAGAACGACCTTCTTTAGAGATGGTTCTGCGTAGGATACATTCACCGCCATCAAGCAGTTCATTGTCTTCTAACCAGCGGGTAGCATGCAGATTGTTCTCAAGTAAAAAAGCAGCACTGACTTCGGTTTTTTCTTCACCTTGTCGAACCATTCCTGCATCAGATCTTCCTCCAAGACACAAGCCTAAAGCGTCGATAGCGATAGATTTACCTGCACCCGTTTCACCGGTGATTGTTGTCATGCCTTTAGAGAGTTCTAGCTGTAAAGACTTAACAATAGCGAAATTATTAACACTTAGATGAGCCAGCATTTTTATTTACCTGTATAACTGAACAATACTGTATATAAGCTCAGTATATACTGTTTCTTTATACAGTAAAGTCGGCAGGTGAAATTTTTTTGTGATAGCTCTCAGAATTGAGGTTGTCTGTAGATCACTGAAACTGCTATAGATTCCCAAATCAGTCGTTCCTCCCTCTTGGGAATGACGATGTGATAGATTGGCGTGAAGATAGAGATGGCGGGCTTTTGTTAGGCAATAAAAAAGGCTGACGAATACGTCAGCCTTTCAAGTTTTCAGTTATTACTGGAGCTTTTGTTTTTTAGAACAGCTTACTCGACCAACCTAGTTTGTTACGCAAGACATGGTAGTAGTTGTAGTCTTTAGGGTGGATCAGCTTGAGCACATTAGGGCTTTGATAAATGTGGATCTCATCGCCAGGGGAAACAGGCAGCGAGATTTGACCATCGCAGCTAACTTCTTGAGTGCCTCGGTTATCAGGCGAGACGATAAGCTTGATTCGACGCTTTCCATCAACCACTAATGGTCGGCTTGAAAGGGTGTGCGGGAACATTGGCACTAATGAAATAGCATTTAGGCTTGATGACAGAATAGGGCCGCCGCCTGAAAGCGAGTAGGCCGTTGAACCTGTCGGTGTTGAGACTATCAAGCCATCAGAACGTTGTGAGAAGGCGAAGCTGTCATCGATATACACCTCAAACTCGATCATGTGCGCGACTTGACCTGGGTGAAGTACGGCTTCATTGAGTGCCGCGTTATGGCTTTTTATTTGCCCGTGACGATGTATCTCTGTTTCGAGTAGGAATCGCTCTTCTTCCATAAACTCACCTTTAAGTACATCGGTGAGTGAGGTTTGGAAGTTTTCAGGGTTCAGGTCTGTCAGAAAACCTAAATTGCCTCGGTTAACACCGATGACTGAAATATCGAAACGCGACAAAATACGAGCGGCACCCAACATATTGCCGTCGCCACCGACTACAATCGCGAGATCGGCACGTTTTCCTAGTTCAATTAGGCTAGAAAAATGATCTTTGGGGATATCGTCTAAAATTGTGGCGAGTCTGTCATCAACAAACACTTGGTAACCCTCAGCACTTAACCACTGATAGAGCTCTCTATGAGTCTGAATTGCTTGCTGATCTCGAGGTTTACCGATAATGGCAATGACTTCAAATGGCTTTTTCATAACGTTTCCAAACGAATTAGGCTTGAATCAAAATTCTTCATCCCCATAATAAAGGCAAGTTGAACGTCTATGCGAGTGTTTTATATCAATTTGGGGTGCAAACACACCTGTCACTTGCATTGAAAACGAATTCTGGAGAGATCATGAGCAACGAAGAAAACAAAGTAACGGAAGAAGAGCTAGATCAAATCATTGCTGAAGCTGAGAAAGTTGAAGAAGCTGAGCTGAATGAAGAGTCTGTTGATGAGCAAGAAGCAAAAATCGCTCAACTAGAAGCTGCACTGCTTTCTAGCGAATCTAAAGTGAAAGAGCAGCAAGATTCTGTACTACGCGCTAAAGCTGAAGTTGAGAATATGCGTCGTCGTACTGAGCAAGAAGTGGATAAAGCACGTAAATACGCGCTAAACAAATTCGCTGAAGGCCTACTGCCTGTTATCGATAACCTAGAGCGTGCAGTACAAGCTGCAGATGCTGAGAACGAAGCGGTTAAGCCAATTCTTGAAGGCGTTGAGCTAACGCACAAAACGTTCGTAGACACAGTGGCTAAATTTGGTCTTACAGAGATCAACCCTGAAGGTGAAGCATTCAACCCTGAATACCACCAAGCAATGTCTATTCAAGAAAGCCCAGACCACGAGTCAAACACTGTGATGTTTGTTATGCAGAAAGGCTACGAGCTTAACGGCCGTGTTATTCGCCCTGCAATGGTAATGGTTGCTAAGTAATTGAGTTGCCGTTTGCTGAGCAGTTGATTGTTGCAATTGTGAAGTAACAAAATAGCGGCGACAAAATAATTCACTGGTTAACGTGAAATGAAAAGAGAGGCATATGCCTCTCTTTTTTTTATGCCTGTAACTTGAGAGTCCACGTAAATAGTCATCAAAATCGCATTAAGAATGCCGTTCTTTTTATTTTATCCAGATCAACGATTTAGAGTTTTATATTATGAAACTGGTTGTTAATTGAGAAATGTTTCGATGTCACACTTGTAATGTTTTTGTAAATAAATGCTTTTAATTGTTATCTTTGTATGTAAAATCCACTGCGATATAGCGATTTTAGTCGCATATATAACTATAAAAGTACAAATTTTAAACACAACAAACTGGAGAAGAACGATGGATAAATCGCTCTCAAGTAAGATTTTTTTAGGCTTGTTTGCTGGCCTAATTATTGGTACTGCTATTCAGTACCTATTCAGCGGTATTGCTATTTTTGATACGTACCTACTCGGCGCAGCTGAAGGTGCTGGTGGTATGTTCGTATCACTTATCAAGTTGCTTGTAGTACCTCTTGTATACGTATCTATTGTTTGCGGTATCGTTGAGCTAAAAGATATTCGTTCATTTGGTCGTCTTGGTGGTAAAACCTTTGGTCTTTACATTATTAACACCATCATTGCGATTTCAGCAGCTCTAACGATTGGTCTTATTTTCCAACCGGGTGCTGGTGCGAATCTAGCGGGTACAGTTTCTGAGACAATTGCGCTTACAACAACTGAAACGCCAGATATCTTCTCTCTTGTTGTTAACATCGTTCCTAGCAACCCTGTAGAAGCATTTGCAAGTGGCGACATGCTACAAATCATCTTCATGGCTATTCTGACTGGTCTTGCTATCCAAGCTCTTGATTCTCGTGGTGGCCCAGCTATCAAGACGTTCAAGATGGCTAACGAAATCATGATGAAACTTATCGGCCTAGTAATGAGCCTTGCGCCATACGGTGTATTTGCTCTGATGATTCAACTAGGTGCAACACTTGATGCAAACACGCTAATGTCAGTTGCTGGCTATGTAGCGCTTGTTGTAGCAATGCTTGTGTTCTGGATTTTCTTCTTCTACCCAATGATGGTTGGTTCATTCACTGGTATTTCTCCAAAGCAGTTCCTACGTGCAACTCGTGAGCAAGTTCTATTCTCACTATCTACAGCAAGTTCGAACGCGACAATTCCAGTAACAATGCGCACTCTAACTGACAAACTGAACGTATCTAAGTCAGTAGCAGGTTTCGGTGTACCACTGGGTGCAACAATGAACATGTCTGGTGTGTCTATCTACATCGCACTAGCAACAATGTTCGTAGCAAACGCATTTGGTCAGCCTATCAACACTGCTGACATCTTCACTCTGGGTCTAACTATCTTGCTACTGTCTATCGGTGCTGGTGGTGTTCCTGGTGGCGGTGTGGTTATGGTCGGTGTTCTATTGCACCAACTAGGTTTGCCACCAGAAGGTCTAGCGATTGTTGCTGCTGTTGACCGTATCTGTGACATGTTCTGTACTTCTTCTAACGTTGTTGGTGATACTGCGGTTAACACTATCGTAGCGAAATCTGAAAACGAAATTGGCGTTGAAGCTAACGAAGAAGCTGAGCTAAAGAAAGCAGAAGCATAATTCTTAATTAAGAATTCGATAATCAGAAGCCTCGCCCAATTGGAGCGGGGCTTTTTTGTGTCTGCTGATCGGTGCTTTGGTGTTATGGGATAAGTTGGTTAAAGAGGAGTGAGTCAAAGAGGAAGGAGCTGGCGTTAAGTCTCATTTTCTATCTTTATTCGAATCGTATCGATCATCAATTTTCAATATTTAACCTTGATCACATATAATAATACAATATTATTTTATTGTTTTGGCAACCTACATTCTGACGACATAAAGGAAACCAAATAATGAAGTTGTCTTACCTTAGCTTACTAACGGCAAGTCTTTTAGCGGCTCCGGCTCTTGCTTCTAATCACGATGTTGGTCAACAGTTTGACCTTGATCCTGCAAAAGCGCCTGCCCAAAACTTCGATTTATCTAAATGGAAAATTAACTTACCGGAGCTGACGACTGAAGGTTCTAGAAAAGGCAAAACGTTAGAGATAGGTAAGAAAGAACTGTCGAATGTAGACACCCCTTACGTTCACCCTAAATGGTTCTACACGGATTCGGACTCTGGAGCGATGGTGTTTGTGGCTCCTAATACGGCACCCACAACGCCAAACAGTAAGAATACTCGCAGTGAACTAAGAGCAATGCTAGCGGATAGCTACTCTGCTCCGAGTAACAATTTCGCTATTTCAAGCCATGAGAACGCTGAAGAGTTTGGTTCTATCGGTGGGCAGATGACGGCGACACTTTCTGTTGATCAGGTAAGCACCAGCGGTAACTATAAAAAAACAGGCGCATTCTCAGTCGTAATCGGTCAAATCCACGGCTCGGATAATGAACCTCTGAAAATTGTTTACCGTAAACTGCCAGAACATGAGCATGGTTCGTTAACGTGGAACTATGAATTAAATCCGCCGACAGAGATGAAGAATGCGAAGGATGAAAATGGTAAGAAGCTTCGTAAAGACATTCGCCATGATGTATTTGGCCAATACAATCTGAAAAAAGGCAGCTCAGATCCCACAGATGGTATCAAGCTAGGTGAAGTGTTCTCATACGATGTGAATATCAAAGATAACATCATGCACTTAACCTTTACGAAGAATCCAAACTCAGCCGATCCTATTGTGAAGACCTATGATGTTGACTTGGCAAAGGGCAAATATCAGGGGCATGATATCGATCTTGGCTATGGTCAAGATTGGATGTACTTCAAAGCGGGTGCGTATAACCAGTGTAATACGAAGAAGTCGAGTTCTGCCTGTGAGTGGCGTGGCATGGAAGCGGGTGACTACACCCAAGCAAGCTTCTACCAGTTAGTTCTTAATCAATAACGGTTCGACTCGTTTGACCCGTCCTGATATGGGTTGACACTTGATTGACTAAAACGCTCGATGTACTTCATCGGGCGTTTTGTATTTTAGAGCGGTGTGAGGCCTATATTCATTATAGATTTTTACTGATTCGGCGACCATTTTCTTTGCTTCATCTAAATCATTAGGCTTATTCAACAGATACTCCATCTTCAATATTCCGTTGATCCTCTCCGCCAACGCATTCTGATAACAGTCATAGCCATCAGTCATTGAGCAAGATACATCATACTGTCGATGCAACTCTTGGTATTCCACAGAGCAGTATTGAACACCTCGATCTGAGTGATGTACAAGCTCACCTGTATTCTTCCGCTCTTTCAACGCGTTTAAAAAGGCCTGCTTGACCGTGCGAGCTTTCATATCATCACCTATGTGATAGCCCACGATTTTTCTTGAGTAAGCGTCCGTCACTAAACTGAGATAAGTACTACCACACCGCGTTGCTAGATAAGTAATATCTGCAACCCATAATTGCTCTGGTCTTTCCGGTATTAAGCCTTCTTTGATTCGATTTGGATGGCAGTAAAAGCGATGATTACTGTTTGTGGTTCGATGATAAGCCCTTCGATTCGGCACTAATAATCGATTCATTCTCAGCAGAGAAAATAAGCGGTCTCGACCGATTTCAATATCATTCTGAGCAAGTAAATACTTGATCTTACGAGCCCCTATACGAGGGTGCATCATCCTTTGCTCCTTCACAAAACCGAGTACTGATTCATCTTTCTTTGTCTGATGAATTTCTGTAACACAGCGCTTGTAGAAAGCTTGTCGTGTAATACCGATGAAGTGACAAGCTTTAGTGACGGTCAACTTTCTGACCGTTTTTTCCTTAATAACTCGGCCTTGCGCTTCTTTGAGATTCGGACACCGAAATCTCGATCCATGACTTTTACAACCGCTTCAAAGAACTCAGCTTTGAGCTGAGTCTCTTCTAATTGCTGCTCGAGTTCTTTGATTCGTTGCTCTGGGGTTTGAGTTGAGGAAGAGTTTGACATAGTCGCTCCTAACGCTCTCGATTGTTCTGTTCCTTTAGACCAATCTAGTTGACCATGTTTGCGAAGCCAAACTAAAACGGTAGAGCGACCTTGGATCCCATAACGTTCTTGAGCTTGCTTATAAGTCATTTCGCCTTTTTCAACTTGGCTTACGACTGCCAATTTAAAGGCAAGAGAATAATCTCGTTGAGTACGTCTACTTGTTGTTTTCATGACACTCTCCAATTTCATGTTGGAAATGTGTCAACCATATTTAGGACGGTACAGTTGTTTGAAAAAGACCTTCATTTGAAGGTCTTTTTTTATGCGAGATAGAATAGGGGAGGCATTTTATTTATGAAGATTAGCGCGTGAAGATGTCAACTTTCGAGCCTTAAGTAGTAAGGGGTAAGCCACTTTTTACCTTTAAGTAGAAAGATAGGGGGAAAAATAGATTTTTTTTACCTATTTCCCTTGAAAACTAGTTTGCAGCCCTTATCTATGGTGCATACGAAAGCAAAATACATTTGCATTTAAATTTTGTGTATTAGGGTTGAATCCCTGATTACTACCCCCCACATAGTGGGTATAGCAAAAAACTAAATAGAATTTATTCGGAGAAAGCCTGATGGGTCGAATCATTGGTATTGATTTAGGTACTACTAACTCTTGTGTTGCTGTTCTTGACGGTGACAAACCACGCGTATTAGAAAATGCTGAAGGCGAACGCACAACAGCATCGGTAATCGCATACACTGAAGGCGAGACGCTAGTTGGTCAACCTGCGAAACGTCAAGCAGTTACTAACCCTCAAAACACGCTATACGCAATTAAGCGTCTAATCGGTCGTCGTTTTGAAGATGAAGAAGTTCAACGCGATATCGAAATCATGCCTTTTAACATTGTTAAAGCTGATAACGGTGATGCATGGGTTGAAGCGCAAGGCCAAAAAATGGCTGCTCCTCAAGTATCTGCTGAAGTTCTTAAGAAAATGAAGAAAACAGCTGAAGACTTTCTAGGCGAAGAAGTAACTGGCGCAGTTGTAACTGTTCCTGCTTACTTCAACGATGCTCAACGTCAAGCAACGAAAGATGCTGGCCGTATCGCTGGTCTAGATGTTAAACGTATCATCAACGAACCTACTGCTGCTGCTCTGGCTTACGGCCTAGACAAGCAAGGTGGTGATCGCACTATCGCTGTATACGACCTTGGTGGTGGTACATTCGATATCTCTATCATCGAAATCGATGAAGTAGAAGGCGAGAAGACTTTCGAAGTTCTTTCAACTAACGGTGATACTCACCTTGGTGGTGAAGATTTCGATAACCGCATGATCAACTACCTAGTAGATGAGTTCAAGAAAGAGCAAGGTATCGACCTTAAAGCTGATCCACTAGCAATGCAGCGTGTTAAAGAAGCAGCAGAAAAAGCGAAAATCGAGCTTTCTTCTACTACTCAAACTGACGTAAACCTACCTTACGTTACTGCTGATGCTACTGGTCCTAAGCACATGAACATCAAAGTGACTCGTGCGAAGCTTGAGTCTCTAGTTGAAGACCTAGTTCAACGTTCTCTTGAGCCACTAAAAGTTGCTCTAGCAGATGCTGACCTATCTGTAGGCGAAATCACTGACGTTATCCTAGTTGGTGGTCAGACTCGTATGCCTATGGTTCAAGCTAAAGTAACTGAATTCTTTGGTAAAGAGCCACGTAAAGACGTGAACCCTGACGAAGCTGTTGCAATGGGTGCTGCTGTTCAAGGTGGTGTACTAGCTGGTGAAGTTAAAGACGTTCTTCTTCTAGACGTTACTCCTCTATCTTTCGGTATCGAAACGATGGGCGGCGTAATGACTAAGCTTATCGAGAAAAACACAACCATCCCTACTAAAGCGGATCAAGTGTTCTCTACAGCTGAAGACAACCAAAGCGCAGTAACTATCCACGTTCTTCAAGGTGAGCGTAAGCAAGCGACTTACAACAAGTCTCTTGGTCAGTTCAACCTAGAAGGTATCCAACCAGCACCACGTGGCATGCCACAAGTTGAAGTAACATTCGACCTAGATGCTGATGGTATCCTGAACGTATCTGCTAAAGATAAAGCGACAGGTAAAGAGCAGAAGATCACTATCCAAGCATCAGGCGGTTTGTCTGAGGAAGAGATCGAAGCAATGGTTCAAGAAGCAGAAGCTAACAAAGAAGCTGACAAGAAGTTCGAAGAGCTAGTAACTGCACGTAACCAAGCTGACCAAATGATTCACGGCACTAAGAAGCAAGTAGAAGAAGCTGGTGAAGCTCTACCTGCAGACGAGAAAGCTAAAATCGAAGCAGCTATCGAAGCTCTAGAATCAGTTAAGTCTGGTGATGACAAAGAAGCTATCGACGCTAAAGTTCAAGAACTTATGCAAGCAGCTCAAAAGCTAATGGAAATTGCTCAACAGAAAGCTCAAGCTGAACAAGCTGGTGCTGACGCTGGTGAACAACCTAAGCAAGACGACGACGTGGTAGACGCGGAGTTTGAAGAAGTTAAAGACGACAAAAAGTAATTTTTCGTCGCTACAACACGTGATTTCTGCGTCGAAGGTACTCACTTACACTTGTAAGCTCCGTGCCTTCTCCTTGAACTAACGTGTTTTAGCTTAGAAAAAGTCGTTTTTCGATTTCTAAATATACGGGCGTCAGAGGTAACTCTCACGCCCGTAAATTTGTATTTAGACTTGTCGATCTAGATAATAGCTTTATTCGGTATTTCAGCCGGCAGAACTTTTATCTAGATTGATACACAGACTACTGAAGTGATCATTCGGTAGTAGCAATTATTTGGTGACCTAGAACATGTCAAAACGTGATTTTTACGAAGTATTAGGCGTAAGCCGCGATGCATCAGAGCGCGATATTAAAAAAGCGTACAAACGCTTAGCGATGAAATTCCACCCGGACCGTAATCAGGGTGATGACAGCGCAGCAGACAAATTTAAAGAAGTAAAAGTAGCGTACGAGATCCTAACCGATGCTCAAAAGAAAGCAGCTTACGACCAATACGGCCACGCAGCTTTTGAACAAGGTGGCATGGGTGGCGGCGGCGGTTACGGCGGCGGTGGCCAAGGTGACTTCGGCGATATCTTCGGTGATGTGTTTGGCGATATCTTTGGCGGCGGTCGTCGTGGCGGCGGTCAAGCGCGTGCACAACGTGGTTCTGATTTGCGTTACAACATGGAGCTTTCTCTAGAAGAAGCCGTTCGTGGTGTTTCTAAAGAAATCGAAGTACCGACTCTTGTTGAGTGTGATACGTGTGACGGTAGCGGCGCTAAAGCGGGTTCTTCTGCACAAACGTGTGGCACTTGTCATGGTCACGGCCAAGTACAAATGCGCCAAGGCTTCTTTGCCGTTCAACAAACTTGTCCTACTTGTAATGGTAAAGGCAAGATCATCAAAGACCCATGTAACTCATGTCACGGTCAAGGCCGTAAGCAGAAGACTAAGACGCTTAACGTTAAGATCCCTGCTGGTGTGGATACTGGTGATCGCATTCGTCTATCTGGCGAAGGTGAAGCGGGAGAGCAAGGCGCTCCGGCTGGTGACCTTTACGTACAAGTTCACGTAAAAGAGCACAACATTTTTGAGCGTGACGGCAACAACCTTTACTGCGAAGTGCCAGTTAGCTTCACAATGGCAGCGCTAGGCGGCGAAGTTGAAGTTCCTACACTGGATGGCCGTGTAAACCTTAAAGTGCCTGAAGAGACACAAACGGGCCGTATGTTCCGTATGCGTGGCAAAGGCGTGAAAGGTGTTCGTGGCGGCGGTGTTGGTGACCTAATCGTTAAGCTAGTGGTTGAAACACCAGTTAAGCTAAGCTCTCGTCAAAAACAACTTCTTCGCGATTTCGAAGAGACATGTTGTGGCGAAGCAGCGAGCAAGCATAAGCCAAAGTCTGAAGGTTTCTTCAGCGGCGTTAAAAACTTCTTCGATGACCTAACTAAGTAATTGATAGTGATTTGAAAATTCTAAAGCCTGCCAGTGTGCAGGCTTTTTTGTATCTGTAGATCAGAGAAAAGAAGCTCAGAGAAGAAAGGGTCGAGATTTCTCAGATAAATTCTCGAGCCCTTTGGGCGTTGCTCTTGTTACTTCCAACACGCTTCTGGCTCCGAAACACCCGAGTGATGCAATTCCAACTTATCGGTATTCGAGTCTAAACATTCATCATTTACTTGCTGCGAAAGCGGTTCCGCTTGAATTGAATAGGTGGTGCTACTGGCTGAAATCGCTAACGTGTATCGGCTGGTGTCGGTATCGCAAAACAAACATGTCCCTCCAGAAATAATACTATCAGCGGCCGACGCGTAGTTTCCCGTATACAGGGTCTCCATCTCCAATTGAATCTTGGTCATGTCGGCCATAGCGGTGACTCGATGCGCCTTAATTACATGGTCTGTATAACTTGGATAGGCAATGGCGCCGAGTATCCCCACGATGGCGACAGCGATCAATAATTCGATCAATGTCATCCCTCTAATGCTTAAGTTGTTGTTGTTGCATATATTTCTTCGAATCATCGCGAGTAGTTTCCTTTCATATCTCTGTCTATTTTTCTCCGGTGGTAGCATCGGCGCAAGATTAAATACGGTTACGCATCAGATTACATAGGAATTTGGGAAATGACTCGCGGGTTTACTTTATTAGAGCTGTTAATAACGGTATCGGTTTTGTCGATTCTGATAGCCACGGCTGCCCCGAGTTTTAGTTCGGTGCTAGCTTCAACGAAAATCAAGAGGCTTGCACCCGAGGTTCATGGCTTCTTAATTGCAGCGAGGTCAGAGGCCATAACTCGGAATCAAGAAGTTTATTTGTTCTTTTTAGTGTCCGGCAACTCAGGAGCTGTTAATAACTCCGATGGCGATTGGGATTTGGTTTTAAGTAGTTCTGCATCTTATGACCCTACAAATGTTCTTATGTGGTTGGATGGTTCTCCGTATCAGGATATAGAAGTGTCCTTTAATTTTTTCAATCAAAATTCAATATCGATCGAGGGTGTCAGGGGCCGCTTCAGCAATGGCAATATTTCGATAGCATCTATGAGTAAATTAACGGAGGTGTTGTCAATAAAGGCATCAAATGTTTCGGGGAGGATTAGGATTTGTAGTAGCGATCCCAATGAAAATGGACGTAACAGTATAGGTAACCACGGTTATGAGATCTGTTAACTCGTATGTTAAGGGCAGCACACTAATCGAAATGATGGTGGCTTCAGTTATTGGAATCATCGCAATTGGGACTATAGGTTCTGTATTCATTACTAATCAACGAATCTCTTCAGAAAATAGCTTAGAGCTTTTGTTATCACAAAACTTATTTTCCGCCACTCAAATGATGAAGGAGGAAATTTGGCGCGCTGGTTATGACTCAGATTCGGGGATATCGATTAAGTTATCGGGAGCTACAAATACAATTTATGTTAATCAGGTAAGCGTTGATGAGGCGTATATTGGTTTTGCTTATTTGAAGGATGGTGCATCGTCAGCGTATCGAAACATTGTCTATCAATTCAAAGAAAATAAGCTCAACTATTGCTTGGGAGAGTCTGGTGAGCTTTTGGCAATTAATGAAAAACCATTTGGGACGGCTAGTGGCGCAGTTTCAATGAAGTGTGAAAGCGTGTTCTTTGATCGTCAAATTCAAGTTGATGCTTTATTTGTTGAGGCTAAAGAGCTTTCAACAGGATCTTCGGTTTCTCAAAAAGTAGACATTGAGTTAAAGGCGTCTTTGGTAAATGCCGATGTTAGTCATGAAGTGAGAACTTCCGTTGTTCAGAGGAATTGGCAATGAAGCGATGTAAGCAGGGAGGATTTATCACTCTGTTGTTGGTTAGCGTTCTTCTTGTTGGAACATTAATCGCTTCTTTCGGGAATTTTAAAGTTCTCTTTTATCAAATCAAGCGAGCACAAAATGAAGTTCAGGCACGTAAAGCTCATTGGTTAGCAGAAGGTGGTTTAGAGTGTGGTTTCACTTACATCGCTGAAAATGATCTGACTGCTATTCCCAATGATTTAATGGATCATTGTCAGCAATCGAAAGTCGTTACGTTGGAATCAGAAGCCCTCACACCGAATGTATTGGTATCGAGCTCTGAGTCTTTATCGTTGAACAAAGAGATTAGCTTTGAAGACGCTTCGGGATTAGGAGTAATGCAAACCAATTCGAGTTTAGAATTTATTTCTGATCACAACATCGACATTAATCCTGATATTGCTCTTACTGCTGTTGATGGTATTAACGAGTGTGTCTCTGTTCGATTTTTAGATAGTGTCATCTATAAACAAAAGGGAGGAGGACGCTTAAAGACCATAACTCCAGAGTCACCTCCTTTTCCTTCCTTCGAGTCTTGCCAACAAACCACCAATATTAGCAGTGATGCAATTATCGACTCTTTGGGTTCATTGCCTTCAAACTCATTTCAATCAGATTTCAAATTCGATCCGGATATCGATACTTTCTCTAACTACTTTGGAGTGCCAAAAACTTCAGAGAACATTGACCAAATTAAGCTTGATTATCATGTTATCGACCTTATTGACCGGACTACATCTCCTCCTAAACACACAGACTTGGTTGGTGGGAAATATGAAGGTAATAAATGTAGTAAAGCTATTAATGATGCCTTTTCAAGTGGGGAGAATAAGGTTTGGGTTATAGGTGATTGCGTCGTTTACTCACCTGCCATCAATGTAGTCGAACCTATCCCAGGGGTTATTACGCCACGTTCATTGGTGATTCAAGACGGCATCGTTGCGAACGGCAACGCAAGCGTATTTGATGGATCTTTTTATCATCTAAATGATATGAGCGTATTCGATAATCCTAACTCTCCCGATGTCGATACCGACCTATTGAGTGTTTTGTGGACTAAAGTTCCAGATACAATTCCTATCACTGATTTAGTACAGAGCAATTCGGTTTATATTGGATTTGCTTCTTTTTTTCCTAAAGGCGGGATGTTTTTTGATTCCACTGGAGGACTATCGACAATTCAGGGGTCAATCAATTTGGATTATACCGGTGAATACAATCCTCATAGTGCTCCTTTGAAAGCGAAGTGGAAGCGAGGATCATGGAATGACTTCTAAACAACGAGGTTTCAGTTTGATAGAGGTGCTTATCTCTTTTTTGCTCATCGGTGTTGCTTCGTTAGGGTTGGTTAAGTTGCAGGTCTACGCTGAACAAAAATCGGATTTTGCGCTTCACAGTGTTGAGGCTCTTCATTTTGCAGAAAGGCAGATGGAATACTATCGAACTCGTGTCTCGGATGTGAGTGGTGCGGTTGGGCTAATTCCTTTTTCGGAACTTAATCAGGCGAACCATTGTCTCAACACCGCAAGTTCAGACCCCTTATCCGGTTTATCAAGCTCTGCCTATGCGATGACTTGTGAGGTGTCTAATGCCAATGGTGCTTTGTCTGGCGCTTTGAAAAACATTACGGTGACTGTTGCATGGCAAGATCGTATGAACAAGTCGCAAAGTATTTACCTAGAAACTATGCTCTCCAAATACAGTGAGTTTGACTGATCCCTAAGCAAACGTTTACTGCATGCCAAGGCTCCCGATACTCCTTTTACTGATAATTTTCACTCCTCGGACATTGTTTACGTACAGGTTAAATGACTGTATATGGAATGGTGTTTTTTGTGTTTTTATATTGTTGCTGTTGTATGGTATTTTTGCAAAATATGTCTCCATTTATGGAAAATAAGGTGGAACCTTGTGCTTTTTAATGGCGACTTTAATAGAATATGTGCTGCACCAATAGGCCATGGTCCAAACTTATA
Source organism: Vibrio sp. FE10 (assembly GCF_030297155.1). Lineage (NCBI taxonomy): Bacteria > Pseudomonadati > Pseudomonadota > Gammaproteobacteria > Vibrionales > Vibrionaceae > Vibrio > Vibrio apostichopi. The sequence goes on from NZ_AP028067.1 coordinate 732,798, forward strand.
TTAGGCCTAAACAAACAACATCACATATGGAGTTACCATGAGTAACCAAGCCGTAAAAAAAGCACCATCGACTGAGAAGATCAGTGGGATGGACCGCTTTCTAAACTTCATTGAACGCGCCGGCAACAAAATTCCAGACCCAGCAATTCTGTTCTTCTGGGCTCTAGTTATCGTATGGGTAGCATCTGCACTTTTGTCGAACCTTTCATTCGACCTAATCAACCCTCAAACGGGTGCTGCTCTAGAAGTTAACAACCTACTTACTGGTGAAGCGCTTGCTAGCTTCCTAGCAAATATGGTAACCACATTCACAGGCTTCGCACCGTTAGGCATCGTACTTGTTGCTATGTTAGGTGTTGGCGTTGCTGACTCTTCAGGCTTTATTACGACTGGCCTTAAGAAGATGCTTAACTTCACGCCAGCTAAGCTACTAACGCCAATGCTAATCTTGGTTGCTATCGTGTCTCACACAGCAGCTGATGCAGGTTACGTTCTAGTAATTCCTCTTGGCGGTATCATCTTCCACGCTGCGGGTCGTCACCCTCTAGCGGGTATTGCAGCAGCGTTTGCTGGTGTATCAGGTGGTTTCTCAGCGAACTTCATTCCTTCAGGTATTGATCCGCTACTAGCAGGTTTCACTCAAACAGCGGCAAACGTTCTTGACCCTGCATACGTGGTTAACCCTCTAGCGAATATCTTCTTTACTGGTCTATCTTCAGTTCTAATCGTTGGTATCGGTTGGTACGTAACAGAGAAAGTTATCGAGCCTCGTCTTGCTAACACTCCTGTTGATGAAGATGCAGAACAAGCACCTGACCTAGGTACGTTCACGGCGATTGAATCTAAAGCATTCAAGTTTGCTGGTTGGGCAATGGTTGCGGGTATTGGTCTGCTTATCGCAGCTTTGGTTCCTGAAAACTCAGCACTTCGTTCGCCTGAAGGTGAGCTAACAGCGTTCTCGGCACCAGTAATGAAGTCTATCGTTCCTCTGATCTTCATCCTGTTTATTATTCCGGGTATCGTCTACGGCCGTGTAGCGGGTACTTTCAAGAATAGTAATGATGTTATCAAAGCAATGTCTGAGACGATGGCAACGATGGGCGCATACATTGTAATGTCGTTCTTCTGTGCTCAGTTCCTATCTGCATTCGCTCAATCAAACATTGGTACTATGCTGGCACTTTACGGTGCTGAAGGCTTGAAAGCGATGGACCTTCCAGGTGAAGCAACGGTTGTTGGTATGATTCTACTAACGGCTGCAGTTAATCTTCTTGTTGGTTCGGCTTCTGCTAAGTGGGCACTGATTGGTCCTATCCTAGTTCCTATGCTAATGGTTGTGGGTATCTCTCCAGAGCTATCTCAAGCGGCTTACCGTGTAGGCGATTCAGTGTCTAACATCATCTCTCCACTAATGGTGTTCTTCCCACTGGTTGTTGTTTACTGTCAACGTTACGTTAAGTCGACAGGTATCGGTACTCTAGCTTCTCTAATGATGCCATTCTCGATTGCTATGCTAATCGGTTGGTCAATCTTCTTGCTAGCTTACTGGGCTCTTGGTATCCCACTAGGTATCCAAGCTCCTTACACTTACACAATGTAAGATAAGTAAAGCTAAGTAATAAAAGCAAAAGTTAGTAAGATAAAATCATCGAAGCCCGCACCCAAATGTGCGGGCTTTTTTTCGCTATTTTTTTCGCCATTTTTTTTCTACTTCTGTTTGTGTCCAAGATTTCTTATATCCAAAACTTTTTATATCCCAAATAAAGGCACTCAGCTTATACTCCGGATTACGGCTAATTGTTGGCCGGTAAAATTAGGAAATCCAATCCACATGAAAATTCTGCTTTTAGTAGGGTTAATTGTTTTAAATGGTCTGTTTGCCATGTCAGAGATTGCACTGGTAGCAGCAAAGAATAGTCGGCTGAAACGCTTAGCCGAAAAACATCGCTCCGCTCAGGTTGCACTTGAGCTCAAAGAAAATCCAACCCGCTTCCTTTCAACCATTCAAATCGGTATTACGGTAATCGGCCTACTCAGCGGTATTGTGGGCGAGGCGACGCTATCTGCGCCATTGGCCGTTCAACTTGAGCTGTGGGGATTCGACCCAACCCAAGCGAATATCTTGTCTACTGCGGTAGTCGTTGTCGGTATTACTTACTTCGCGATTGTTGTGGGTGAGTTGGTGCCAAAGCGTTTTGCTCAATCCCAAGCTGAAAACATTGCTGTGTTAGTCGCGCTGCCAATCTTCTGGTTATCTAAAATCGCGACGCCGTTTGTGTTTGCTTTGTCTGCATCAACCGAAGGTATTCTTAAGTTAATGGGACGTGGTGGCGAAGAAGGCAGTGTGACTGAAGACGATATTCATGCACTCGTGAAAGAGGGCTCTGAATCCGGTGTGATAGAGCGTGGCGAGCAAGAGATGATTCGCAATATTTTGCAGCTTGATGATCGCCTTGTTAGCTCGTTAATGACGCCACGTCGAGACGTCGACTTTCTGGATATTGACCAGCCCGTTGAGCACATATTCAAAAAATTACGATCGTCAAAGCACAGTGTGTTTCCATTATGCCAAGATCATCTCAATAAAGTGGTCGGTACGGTGTCGTCCAAAGCCTTGCTGAATCAGGCGGGCAATTTAAGTATTCAAGTCATCATGGGACTGTCTAAGTCGCCGATCTATGTTCCAGAATCGATGAAGGCACTGCGGCTACTTGGCTACTTTAAAGAGTCGGGTACCGAGATGGCATTCATTGTTGACGAGTATGGCGATGTGCAAGGCCTTGTGACTCATTACGATATTCTTGAAGCGATTGCAGGTGAGTTATCCAATAACCCCAATGACCTATGGACAGAGCAAGTGGAAGACGGGTTGCTGGTGGATGGATTAATCCCTATCAGTGAGCTCAAGAACCGTTTAGAGCTGTCAGAGTTAGAAGGGGAAAGCGAAGGCTTCCAAACATTGAATGGCCTTGTCACTTGGCTAATTGGACGTTTACCCGAGACGGGAGAAGTCGTTCAGTGTCAGCAATGGCAGTTTGAAATCATCTCGGTCGAGAACAATCGTATCGTGAGTGTTAAAGCGACAAAAATAGTCAATGAGCTAGACGATGATGTTAGTTAGATAAGCCGCTAGCGAGAGATTAAACGAACAAGCCCGCGCTTGTTGTCCATTATCTCTTTATTGTTCATAATCACTAAGATTAGGTATGCTTCTCAGCATACTTTTTTTTTGTTCTTATCCTTTGCTTTCTGGAGTTCCCTTTGTCAGACCATCAATTCAGCCCTCAAGATGAAATCTTTATGCGACGTGCCATCGAGGTGGCCAAGCAAGCTGAGAAAGAGGGGGAGGTTCCTGTTGGTGCTGTGTTGGTAAAAGAGGGTGAGATTATTTCTGAAGGTTGGAACCGTTCGATTGGCAGCCACGATGCCACGGCACATGCAGAAATCGAAACCTTGCGTAAAGCTGGCCAAGCCTTGGAAAACTATCGCTTACTTGATACTACCTTATACGTCACGCTTGAACCGTGCCCAATGTGTGCGGGTGCCTTGTTACACAGCCGAGTGAAGCGGATTGTCTTTGGTGCACCTGACTTAAAAGCGGGTGCTGCGGGTACGGTATTGAATCTCTTTGAAAGCCAAGCCTCATACCACTATGCAGACGTGGAAAATGGTTTGTTAGAAAAAGAGTGCCGTGAGCAACTGCAAGCGTTTTTCAAGCGTCGTAGAAAAGAGATAAAAGAAAAACGAAAGCAAGACCGTCTGTTGGAAGAACAGTGTTTAGAATCTGACAAGGCAAGTAATAAGAATAAGGTCAGCAACAAGAACAAGGTCTGTAACAAAAAATAGAAGCAAGCTTCGGCACTCTCTATCGTAAGAGTGCCGCAGAAAACTTACTCGGGATATTTACTCAGAAAGTATCTGCATGAAAGCACGGTTGCGCCAAATGATCTTTTTCTTATTATTTGAAAGCATACGCTTACGACGGTTTGCAGCAACGGTCTTATCAAGGCGTTTCGATTTCAGTTTGTTCTTCATCATTTCAACGATTTCCTATTTGTCGTCTGGCTTTGTAATTATGACTTCAGTTTTAATTATAGTGGTTATTTGTTTATGAGCTCTGTCGCGAACTTAGCGATACTTTTTGAGTAACCATCGCGATGGCCAGTGTCTGAATGCAACAGAACATCATGGCGCTTATGGTGTGTCGTTATAAAGTTCGATTGTTACTGCAATATGACACCTTAAGTTTAACGGTCACTTTGTTTGTTTAGTTTCTCAATGCGAACCGGCCGTTACGAACCAGTGGCTCATGTATAAAAAAAGAGCAACGCTATATAGCATTGCTCTTTTATTTATTTGGAAGACTCAGCTTCGTCGACAGCGGATTCAGCCGTACTGATTGTCGATTCAGCGCCCGAGATCTCTAAAGGTGGGATAACCACCAAACCTTCAAGGCTCGCTTCTTCTTCTTTATTTCGCTTGTTCACATGGCCAATAATGCTTTGGTAATAACGGCGAATGTTCTCAACGTAATTCCTTGCTTCATCACCACGAGCATAACCGTAACGAGTTTTACTGTAGTACTTCTTCTGTCTTAGAAGAGGCAGCCTGTCTTTCACATCACCCCAAGCGTCAGGATCACCGCCTTGTGCTTTAGTTAAGCGACGTGCATCCATCATGTGCCCGTAACCTACGTTATATGACGCGAGGGCAAACCAGATCTTTTCATGTTGTGTGATTGAATCTGGTACTCGATTCACGATACGACGTAAGTATTCCACGCCACCTTGTACCGATTGTTTCGGATCAAGACGATTGGTTACACCTACGCTCTTCGCGGTTGGCAGCGTCAACATCATCATGCCACGAACACCGGTTGGAGAACGCGCGACTGGGTTCCAGTGTGACTCTTGGTATGCCAAAGCAGCAATCAAACGCCAATCAAATTCTTGTGAGTATTTCTGAAATAGTGGTGACCATTTTGGTAGCTTGCTATCCAATGCGCGGATAAAGGCACGAGTATCAACGTAGTCAAAAGTACCAATGTGGCCGATGTACTTCTCTTCTAATGAAGCCAGTTCACCAGACTGTTTAAGGTTACCGAAGAACTCAATCAGCAACGCATACAGGCTTTCATCTTCTGAACGTTCTAAGTACCAAGAGATAGGTTGGTCTTCAGTAAGTTCGAAAGCAAGAGCCACATCAGGGTATAAACGCTGTGCCAAGGAAAGCTCAATGGAGTCTGCAACGGTAAACAGTCGCTCTCCGGTTGATACTTCTTTTAGCAGGTCATTGATGTCTGCATTACCGACCGCATCGTAGATAAAGTCATCGTGTGTGTTCTGAAGCTGTTTTAGTGTTGGTTCAAAGTGTGAGTCTTTCACCACAACTAAAGATGGCGTCAGTGTTTCATTTGATGCCGTTTCTTCTGATTCAGATTGTTCTTTTACAAACTCGGCCTGACGATCGTTCTCAAACTTGATCAGTTGATCGAGGTTTCTTGGTCGCCATTGACCTTTCTTGTACACGACTTGTTGGCTTACATAGTAATAAGCAGGTGCAGCGCGATACGCACGTGTCAGGTTGTTGTTTTGTGTTAATCCGGTCGCGATAAGATCGATTTCGCCTTTCTTCAACGCAGGGAATAAGCCGGATAAGCGGTATGCAGGTTTAACCTCAAGCTTTACACCAAGCTCTTCAGCAAACTCACGAGCCAGTTCGTAATCTAAGCCAGCAGGGCCATCGGGACCAATGTAATAAGAGAGTTGGTTATTCAGTGTGCCGACACGCAGAACGCCGCGATCTCGTATCTGTTCAAGAACACTTTTAGGTTCAGACTCAATCTGACATCCAGTTATCCCGAATAGAGCGATAGCGAGCAAAAGGAATTTAGACGAAAAGATCAGCGTAATTTTATGCATCAAAATGAAATCTCGAAAAGTGGAAGCCCCTTTATACCAAACCCCGCAAGGCTGGCAAAGCAGGTTTATTTAAACAGTTGTAAAAGTGCTGATAAATGCAGCAAAACTGTCATTTATATCGTTAGATGAAAAAAATAACGCAAACGGTTGCTTTTGGTGTTACGTCACAAAAAGAAATGCTTTATAATGCGCTCGCATTGAAGAGGTGGAATCGGCATAGGTTTGTTAACCTTCGGGAATAGCTTCGAAGAAAACAGTTAGGTTGTTCCTATAACCCACTGAATTTATTCCAATATCACCTTAATCAACTGCATAAGAGACCTAAGCACATGAGAATTTTGCGTGGCTCCCCAGCTCTATCTGAGTTTCGTGTTAACAAGCTTTTAGAGCTTTGTCGTGAATTAAGCTTACCTGTAACAGGTATTTACGCTGAGTTTGCCCACTTTGCTGATTTAACGGCAGACCTAGATGCGTCTGAAGTTGAGAAGCTAGAAAAGCTACTGACTTACGGTCCAACGATTGAAGAGCATGAACCTGAAGGTTTATTGCTGCTTGCAACGCCACGTCCAGGCACTATCTCGCCTTGGTCTTCAAAATCAACTGATATCGCACACAACTGTGGACTGGCTAAAGTGTCACGTCTAGAGCGCGGTACAGCTTTCTACATTGAAACTTCTTCTGAACTTTCTGAGCTTCAACTTGTTGAGCTGAAAGCAATCCTGCACGACCGTATGATGGAAGTGGTTTTCACTGACTTCGAATCGGCAGCGGCACTATTTACTGTTGCTGAGCCTGCTCCTTACGCGGAAGTTGACCTATTAACTGGCGGACGTAAAGCGCTTGAACAAGCAAACGTTACCCTAGGTCTTGCGCTTGCAGAAGATGAAATTGATTACCTTCTTGAAAGCTTCACTGAAAAGCTAGGTCGTAACCCGACTGACATCGAGCTAATGATGTTTGCACAAGCGAACTCAGAGCACTGTCGTCACAAGATCTTTAACGCTGATTGGACTATCGATGGCGTTAAGCAAGAAAAATCATTGTTCAAGATGATTAAGAACACTTTTGAAACGACACCAGAACACGTTCTGTCTGCTTATAAAGATAATGCAGCGGTAATGACAGGTTCTGAAGTCGGTCGTTTCTTCCCAGATCCAGAAACTCGTCAGTACAACTACCACCAAGAGAAAACACACATCTTGATGAAAGTTGAAACGCACAACCACCCAACGGCAATCTCGCCATGGCCGGGCGCATCAACAGGTTCAGGCGGCGAAATCCGCGATGAAGGCGCGACAGGTATTGGTGGTAAGCCAAAAGCGGGTCTAGTTGCTTTCTCAGTATCTAACCTTAAGATCCCGAACTTCGTTCAACCTTGGGAAACTGACTTTGGTAAGCCGAGCCGTATCGTTACTGCTTTGGATATCATGCTTGAAGGCCCTCTTGGTGGCGCAGCATTCAACAACGAATTTGGTCGTCCAAACCTACTAGGTTACTTCCGTACTTACGAAGAGAAAGTAAACTCTCACGCAGGTGAAGAAGTACGTGGTTACCACAAGCCAATCATGCTGGCTGGTGGTCTAGGTAACATTCGTGATGATCATGTTCAGAAGAAAGAGATCCCAGTAGGTGCAAGCCTAATTGTTCTTGGCGGTCCAGCAATGAACATCGGCCTTGGTGGCGGTGCTGCATCTTCAATGGATTCGGGTTCTTCTTCTGAAGACTTAGATTTTGCATCTGTACAACGTGAAAACCCAGAGATGGAACGTCGTTGTCAGGAAGTTATCGACCGTTGTTGGCAGCTTGGTGATGCGAACCCAATCGCATTCATCCACGATGTGGGCGCGGGCGGTATCTCGAATGCACTTCCTGAGCTAGTAGACGATGGCGAGCGTGGCGGTATCTTTAACTTACGTGACGTGCCAAACGATGAGCCGGGCATGAGCCCACTTGAGATCTGGTGTAACGAATCTCAAGAGCGCTACGTTATGGCGGTTGCTGATAAAGACATGGCAACATTCGATGCGATTTGTAAACGTGAACGCGCACCTTACGCCGTGGTTGGTAAAGCAACTGAAGAGCGTGATCTGAAACTAGAAGATTCACATTTCGACAATACGCCAATCGACATGCCGATGGACATCCTTTTAGGTAAAACACCTAAGATGCACCGTGACGCGAAGACGCTAAAAGCAAACAACCCTGCGATTGACCGTTCTGGTATCGAACTAAACGAAGCGGTTGACCGTATTCTTCGCCTACCAACAGTGGCAGAGAAAACATTCCTTATCACTATCGGTGACCGCTCGGTAACAGGCCTTGTAGCTCGTGACCAAATGGTTGGCCCATGGCAGGTTCCAGTTGCTAACTGCGCAGTAACTGCAGCAAGTTACGACTCTTACCACGGTGAGGCAATGTCTCTTGGTGAGCGTACGCCAGTAGCACTACTAGATTTCGGCGCGTCAGCTCGTCTAGCTGTTGGTGAAGCAATCACTAACATCGCAGCGACCAACATCGGCGATATCAAACACATTAAATTGTCAGCTAACTGGATGTCTCCAGCGGGTCACCCTGGTGAAGATGCTGGTCTTTACGAAGCGGTTAAAGCTGTTGGTGAAGAACTATGTCCGGCACTGGGTCTTACTATCCCAGTAGGTAAAGACTCAATGTCGATGAAGACTAAGTGGGAAGAGAACGGCGAACAGAAAGAAGTCACTTCTCCGCTGTCTCTTGTTATCACTGCGTTTGCACGTGTTGAAGACGTTCGTAAGACGATTACGCCTCAGCTTCGCACTGACAAAGGCGCTTCAAGCTTAGTACTTATCGACCTTGGTAACGGCCAAAACCGCATGGGCGCAACAGCACTAGCGCAAGTTTACAAGCAGCTTGGTGACAAGCCAGCAGACGTAGACAATGCGGCACAACTAAAAGGTTTCTACGAAGGCGTTCAAACGCTTGTAGCAAACGACCAAGTTGTGGCTTACCACGATAAAGGCGATGGCGGTCTATTCGTAACGCTAGCTGAAATGGCGTTCGCAGGTCACTGTGGTGTTAATGCTGATATTGCGGCGCTAGGCAAAGATACGCTAGCAGCACTCTTCAACGAAGAGCTAGGTGCGGTAATCCAAGTTCGCAACGATGACCTAGACGCAGTGCTTTCTACGCTTGCAGCTAATGGCCTAGAAGCGTGTTCACACGTAATCGGTTCTGTTGAAGCATCAGACGAAGTAGTGATTAAGTCAGGCGCAGATGTTGTAATCCAACGTAACCGTACTGAACTACGTACTATCTGGGCTGAAACGACGCACAAGATGCAAGGTTTACGAGATAACCCAATCTGTGCAGACCAAGAGCACGAAGCGAAGAAAGACAATTCAGACCCAGGTCTGAACGTGAAACTAAGCTTTGACGTAAATGAAGACATTGCTGCTCCTTACATCAACACGGGCGCTAAGCCTAAGATGGCGATTCTACGTGAGCAGGGTGTTAACTCTCACGTTGAAATGGCAGCAGCATTTGACCGCGCAGGCTTCGAAGCGACTGATATTCACATGAGCGACATCCTAACGGGTCAAGCGGTACTAGAAGAGTACAACGGCCTTGTGGCATGTGGTGGCTTCTCTTACGGCGATGTACTGGGCGCTGGTGAAGGTTGGGCTAAGTCGGTTCTGTTTAACGACTCTACTCGTGACCAATTTGAAAACTTCTTCAAGCGTGAAGATACTTTCTCTCTAGGTGTGTGTAACGGTTGTCAGATGTTGTCTAACCTGCGTGAACTTATCCCGGGAGCTGAGTACTGGCCACGTTTCGTTCGTAACGAATCAGAGCGTTTTGAAGCTCGTTTCAGCTTAGTTGAAGTTCAGAAGTCTGATTCTGTATTCTTCAACGGCATGGAAGGTTCTCGTATGCCAATCGCTGTTTCTCACGGTGAAGGCCGCGTAGAAGTACGTGACAACGACCACCTAAATGCGATTGAAAACTCAGGTACAGTTGCTCTACGTTACGTTGATAACAACGGTAACCAAACGCAGCAATACCCGAACAACCCGAATGGTTCGCCAAACGCTATCACAGGTCTAACAACGACGGACGGCCGTGTGACTATCATGATGCCTCACCCAGAACGTGTATTCCGCACGGTTGCTAACTCTTGGTCTCCAGAAGGTTGGGGCGAGAATGGCGCTTGGATGCGTATGTTCCAAAACGCACGTAAGAATGTGGGTTAATCACTTACCTACATACCGCATTAATCTAGGCTAGGTTAATCAAAAATGAAAAGCGCAGATCGAAAGGTCTGCGCTTTTTTATTACACAAATTTTAGGAACCAGAGCGAAACAAATTAGGTTTGCAGTTTGCTGTTCTAAAAATCTCCACTACGCTAAATGTTATGGAATCAATTTGTTAGGCCATCATTTCTTGTATTCATACAAGAACAATTCAATTTGGCCGTTCAAAAACTGAATCAATCATCGTGGCATAAGAGGGATCTATGAAAACAACAATTACAAAAGCAGTTGCAGTGGCAGCGATTGTCATGTCGTTAGCTGGGTGTGTCGGTAGTAACGCTGTTACTGGGAAATTAATGAAGTTCAACGTTGAGGTTGTAGATAACCGTTACGCTCGTGCCGGGGTCAACTTCTTGCTTGCGCCAGTTTACGCGCTAACAACAGCAGCCGATTACATTGTATTTAACTCAATCGAGTTCTGGGCGGGGAAAAACCCTCTCACAGGCGCACCTCATATCTTTGATAGTAAAGTCGACACTATGATTGATGTGAACGATAGCTTAGATGACTCATTGAAAGATGCACCACTTGGTTTCAACAATCGTCAGATTGAATGGGGTGAGATGCAACAGATCGATCAGAACACCATTCAAATGGACATCACCTATAACGATGGCCAAAAGGCTGTTCTGACGGGAGTTCGTGATGGCGACAAAGTCAGCTACTACATGGATGGCACGCTAGTTTCAGAAACCTCTATTCAGGCTCTTGAACAGCTAGCAGCAGAAAAAGCATAACCTTCACTGCTTTACCGCTATAAAAGAAAAGCCGCTGGATTTAACCCCAGCGGCTTAGTATTTTCTAGCATCTAGCGCGTAGATTAGTTGTTGCTGTGTAGCTCGCTGTTCAGTTCAACAGCTGACTTGTTCGCAAGACATTCAATTTGGCCAGTAATCGAGTTACGACGGAATAGAAGATCAGAAACACCAGCTAAGTCGCGAGCTTTAATGATTTCAACTTCGTTGCCTTCTTTATCTAGCATACGAACCTTAGTACCCGCGGTCACGTAAAGACCAGACTCAACCGTACAACGGTCGCCCATTGGGAAGCCAAGACCCGCGTTTGCGCCTAGTAGGCAGTTTTCGCCGATAGAGATAACCATAGTACCGCCACCAGACAGAGTACCCATGATAGAAGCACCGCCGCCGATGTCAGAACCGTTACCCACAACAACACCCGCAGAGATACGACCTTCAACCATGCTTACGCCAGTCGTACCTGCATTGAAGTTGATGAAACCTTCGTGCATAACCGTTGTGCCTTCGCCTACGTGTGCGCCAAGACGAACACGAGAAGTGTCAGCAATGCGAATACCTGTTGGTACCACGTAATCCACCATTTTAGGGAACTTGTCTACGCAATCTACAGATAGAGCGCGACCCGCAAGGCGAGCTTCGATTTGACGCTCAGCCAGTTCAGGAAGATCGATTGGGCCTTCGTTAGTCCATGCGATGTTGTGCAGTAGACCGAAGATGCCGTCTAGTACCGTATCGTGTGGTTGGACTAGGCGGTTAGAGATAAGTTGCAGCTTAAGGAAGCCTTCAGCAACTGATGCTGGCTTCTCGTCAGTCTCAAGAACAACAAGAACAAGTGGCTGTTCAGACGCTGCTGCTTTCTCTGCGAAAGATGCATTTGCTGCATCGTCATTTGCTGCGAATGCTTTCGCCAGTTCTGCGCTTTGTGCAGCAGAGATTTCGATAGCTTGGTTGCCTTCAGTGTAACCTGCAACCTCACCAACAGCTGCTACAAGAGCATCGCTTGGGTTTAGAAGTGGGTTAGGGAAGAACGCTTCAATGATTTTATTGTCGCGATTTTTGGTTGCCGTACCGAAGGCTAGTGAAAAGTAAGCCATGTTGAATCTCCATGTGTTGAGTCTTGATTTTGCTATTCAATAACAACGGCTCGAATAACAAGCGCTGCCGTTAGCAAAGTTAATTTAATTGCGTTCATCATAAAGAGAGCGCCCTCGTTATGAAAGGGCGTATCGGGATAAAGTCTGTAAAATGATATTGCTTGTCTTTTTAGCGATAGTTTTCATTATCCGGATATTACTCTTAGCGCTTAATATCTCGTTGATTGGTTGAGTTGCGCCGCTCAGCCTCATTTTCATTTCCGATACTGCTCTATAGCTGCCCCTCTTGTTCTCAGTATCAATAGAGTTAGTCACATTTCCTTTATAAATTCATGTTTATTATCACAATTAATCGAGTTCTGTTGATTTATCGTTTGTGCTTACAGTCCGAGTAAAAACTCAAGTTTTCAGCTGTGTAATTAAGAGAACGATCACTAAAACCCTTCAATATATAAGTATATTTCCAGCCATAACGACATTAAAACGATGAATAAAGGATCTTCTATGAATTTTACTAAGTCTTTACTGGTGCTCTCTATCGGCGTAGCGATGGTTGGCTGTGGCTCGGACAATGACGACAATATTATTGCTCCAGATATGACATTGCGCATAGCACATGTGAATGACACTCACTCAAATTTTGATCCTGTAAAATCCAGTTTTACTATGGGTGTTGATGGCAAGAAGGTTTATAACGAATTTGGCGGCTATCCTCGCCTATTGAAAGCCGCTGACGATATCAAAGCGGGGGCTAAAGCAGACAAAGAACCTTTGTTATTCTTGCATGGTGGTGATGCATGGCAAGGTACCGCTTACTTTAAGCTAAATGAAGGTGCTGCAAACGCAGACTTATTGTCCCAGATGGGGTTAGATGCAATGGTACTTGGGAACCATGAATTCGATTTAGATACCGACAAGCTCGCATCGTTCATCAATACGGTTAGTTTTCCTGTATTAGCAAATAATATGGATGCATCAAAAGATCAGTCTTTAAGTAATGTAGATAATTTATATCCGTATCAACTATTTGCATTTGAAGGCTCAGAAAAAAGAGCAATTACCTCTGTTTCTGATGCAAGTGATGATGAGAAAGTTATTGCGGTAATAGGTGTTGTTTTGGGTGATATGCCAACGATAGCTACCGGAACTGGCGATGTGACATTTAGTGACCAAATTACAGCAACTCAGGCCACTATAAATGATTTAAAAACCAAGGGTGTGAATAAAATCATCGTTCTATCACACATAGGAAATGCTGCCGATAAGGATCTGGCTGCCAATACAACGGGTATCGATATCATTGTTGGCGGTCATTCTCATACTTTACTTGGTGATTTTACCGACCTTGATCAAGGCAATAATGGTATTTACGCCGAAATGATCCCGCAAAAAGACAAAGCACAAAATACTTGTGTGGTTCAAGCTGGCCAGTATGCGGAAGCTATTGGAGATGTTGATGTATCATTTGACATAGACGGCAATCTCATCTCATGTGTTGGGAACAATACTTTATTATCAAATGATGAGTTTTATCACGATTCTCATCGAGAACATCAAATGATTAGTACTGATAAAGATGATGTAACGTCGTTTATTGATAATAATGAAAAAATCACGATAAAAGATGAAGATATTGATTTAAGAACCCGTATCGACGCAACTTATAAGCCAGCTCTCGATGCTGCGTATGGTGATGTTGTTGCAGCTGCACCGACTGAAATCAGTCATGAGCGCCGTCCTGGTGATGCTGGAACTGATAAGCATGGTTCTGATGTTGCACCTATGATAGCTCAAGGTATGATTTATTGGGCAAATCAACCGTCGGTAGCAACGGTTACTGGTAAAAATGTTCAGATTGGTTTGGTGGGAGCTGGTGGTGTTCGAACGGATATCGCGTCAGGTGATTTTAGGGAAGGTAATGCTACGTTAGAATTACTCCCATTCTCGAACTACTTGTCGATTTTAACAGTGAAAGGCGAGGTGATTCGAAACCTTATTGACAGCACAATTGAGCCGACGCTTGCTGAAGGTGCTCATGCTGGCAAGTTCCCTTACGTATCAGGCATGCGTTACACGTTTACAGAAGATGTGAAAGGTGTATCAGGCACAGTGACAACTCTAGAGGTAAATACTGGAACAGAAGACAATCCAGTGTGGGCGACAATGAACGATGTTGATAACTACACTGTTATCGTTAATAACTATAATGCAAGTGGTAGTGATGGTTGGAATGTATTAGGCAATGCTCAATTAACATCTACAGATCGTCAAGACATTGTCATTTCAGGCAATGGTTTTAAAACTTACAAAGTTAATAACCTGACATACGATGGAAGTACCGAGAAATATAGCGTCCACTATGACGGTGGTATTAAACCATGCGCGGATGGTTCAGGTGAAAAATGTAATACTGATGCAGAATCATTTATTTCTTGGGCTGAGCATAAGAAAGTATTAGAACCACTAGGCTTTGAAACAACAACGATGGAATACAAATAATACAGATATCGCTCTTATCGGAGCGTTATGTATTGTTAATTAAAGTCTTAAAATACAAGGCTATAGGTTAGCCTTGAGAGAAAGTAGCCAGCAAGTTGCTGGCTACTTTTGTATCAGAACTTCGTCGTTCTGATCTTAGATAAACAACGCCTTATAAGCCTGCTCAATCCCTTCAATCAACATCTGCATACCGATAACTGCGAGTATTAAGCCCATCATTCGAGTAATCACATTCAGTGCGCTTGGTCCGACCGCTTTCACGAAGCGTTCGCCGAATACAAACAGTATGTAGGTTAAGGTACACAGTAGACCAAAGGCGACGATGGTAATGATGGTCTCGTAAATGCCTTCAGTGCTGGCGAAGTTCATCGCAGTGGCAATGGTGCCTGGGCCTGCCAGTATTGGCATGGCTAAAGGTGATACAGCGATGCTTAACGCAGCGTCTCGCTGGGCGTCTGAGTTCACTTTCTCTTTTGCTTTTGAGTGTGTTGAATCACCTTGCAGCATGTGAAAGCCAATCAAAAAGACCAGAATACCGCCTGTGATGCGCAGCGCGTACAGCGTGATACCAAAGAGGTCAAAGATCAGTTTGCCAGAGATTGCAAAAGTACTGACGATAACGAAGGCAATGAGTACCGATCGGAATGCGATAGATTTAACCGTTTCCCTATCGTTATCACCGGTTAATCCAAGAAAGATTGGCGTATTAGCAATAGGGTTCATAATGGCAAAAAAGCCCATGAACACGGTAATGGTATGAATGATGAGCTCTTTCATATTATTCCTTTGAAAAGATGCAGTTAAATACGAATGGTTTGTGTATTTAATCTTAGATACAAATAATTATTAGAAATAGATAGTAGAGCAAGTGTGAATAAAAAACAGCCAGCATAAGGCTGACTGTTTGGTTTTAGTGATAGGTGTAGAGTTTTGGTCGTCTGTTATTGCTTGTTTCTCAGTTAACGGACTCTACTCTATGGATAGATCGTGGTGCCCAACGTTGTCGTTATGCGTTTTGAGATTCGCTCACTGCCACAGCCAATGCAACCGTTGCACCGACCATTGGGTTGTTACCCATACCGATGAAGCCCATCATTGCCACGTGAGCTGGGACAGAAGAGCTACCTGCGAACTGAGCATCAGCGTGCATTCTGCCCATGGTATCTGTCATGCCGTAAGACGCTGGGCCTGCTGCCACGTTATCTGGGTGCAATGTTCGACCTGTACCGCCGCCTGAAGCAACTGAGAAGTAAGGTAAACCTTGGCGAGTACGTTCTGCTTTGTAGATACCTGCAACAGGGTGTTGGAAGCGTGTTGGGTTAGTTGAGTTACCCGTAATACTTACATCCACTTCTTCTCTGTGCATGATTGCCACGCCTTCACGTACATCATCAGTGCCGTAACACAAGATCTCTCCGCGAGGGCCTTGTGAGAAGCGGCGACGTTCTGTTTCAACAAGCTCGCCTGTTTGGTAATCGTATTGAGTGCGAACATAGGTAAAACCATTGATGCGAGAGATTAAGTAAGCCGCATCTTTACCTAGACCATTAAGTATTACCTTCAATGGGTTGTGACGTGATTTGTTGACGTTGAGTGCGATTTTAATCGCACCTTCTGCAGCAGCAAAAGATTCATGGCCCGCAAGGAAAGCAAAGCAGTGGCTTTCTTCATTTAGAAGACGCGCTGCCAGTGCACCGTGGCCGATACCCACTTGACGTTGTTCCGCAACACTGCCGGGTTTAGTAAATGCTTGAAGGCCTTCACCAATGATATTTGCAGCTTGTTCAGCGTTGCTTGCTTTACGAAATAACGCCAGTGCTGAGCCAAGGATATAGGCATCGGCAGCGCTTTCAAAAGCAATAGGTTGGGTGTCCATCACCATGGCTTTTGGATCAACGTTGTGGGCTTTACAGTATTGGTTCGCTTGCTCTAAAGAGTCGAAGTTCATTTCTGCCAATACGCGAGTTACTGATTCATTAAATTGAGTGTTCATCATATCTTTCCTCTAAATTGGCAAAAATTATTGTTGGCGTGGGTTAATGGTGGTTACGGCTTCATCGAAGCGACCGTAAGTCCCCGTCGCAAGGTCAGCAGCTTCGTTCGCTGGTACACCTTGATTGATCGCTTTCATCATTTTGCCGAGGTTGAGATACTCGTAGCCAATCACTTCGCTGTGATCATCAAGTGCAAGCTTGGTCACGTAACCTTCTGCAAGCTCTAGGTAACGAACGCCTTTCGCTGAAGTTGAGTAGCTAGTACCTACTTGGCTACGTTGTGTTTGACCTAGGTCTTCTAATGCAGCACCAATTTCTAGGCCACCTTCAGAGAATGCAGACTGAGTTCGGCCGTAAACAAATTGCAGAAAGATTTCGCGCATGGCTACGTTAATAGCGTCACACACCAAGTCAGTATTCAGGGCTTCAAGAATGGTTCTTCCAGTGAGGATTTCGGCTGCCATCGCGGCTGATTGAGTCATGCCTGAACAACCAATCGTTTCGATTAGCGCTTCTTCGATGATGCCGTTTTTTACGTTTAGCGTCAGTTTGGCTGCACCTTGTTGTGGTGCACAAGTGCCGACACCATGGCTTAAGCCAGAAATAGCGATGACATCTTTTGGGCTAACCATAGCGCCTTCAACTGGAATTGGAGCTGAAGTGTGAAGATCACCCCTTTGAATTGGGCACATTGATTGAATTTCTGAAGAGTAGTGCATAATGTTTTCTCACTTATAGAGCCATTTAAGACCTAGGGCGTTGAGAAAACAGGACGTGTTGGAAGAGGTGCGGCTAATTCACTACAGATCTTGAGCATCGATAATCCAAAGGTGTCATGGAGCTTGGTCTTAATAGACTAAGTCCATTTCAAAATGGAGGAATAGCGATACATCCAACAGTATTACCTGTTTTCGATTCTGTAGGAGTCATTAGCACTGTTCGAAAAGAACGGGCGGTTGAAGCAAAAGCTTAGGTGGAACCCCATCACCTGATGACTATAGATTAGATCTTTATCACACTTTTGTGCAAGCGAATGTTTAGAGCGATTTCGACTATAAACAAGCTTCATTATATTTCAATAAGTATAAAAAAACGCCAATAACGGACTCTTATTAGAGGCATTATTGACGTTTTTTAGAAAGGTATCAGCTAGTTATGCTGCATCTTCTTCTGCGTCTTCAACAGCTTCAAGTTTCTTTTCTTTTTTCGGAGCTGGTTTGCGCTTAGCACCTAGTGCGTAAAGAACTTCTTCTTTATTCTTCGCTAGGTACATTGCAAGTTCTTCTTGCTTGCCTTCATCTTCAACTAAATCGCTTTTGCTTAACAGTTCAAAAAGCTCATCAGCCATATCCAGCATTTTGTCGTATGCGTCAGCTTCGGCTTTAGAGGTAAAAGTCATTTTCTCTTCTCCGTTGCGTTCGACCACGTACTTGACGATAACAGCCATGGTTAATCCTCTAAGTTTGATAAATTTTACTGGCTTTTTATACAGTTTCTGATGCAAAAAGTCCAGTTGATGACCTAACTATGCGGCCTCAATCTTGATGTGTAGCCCAGTCTTCACAATAACCCATGAAAGATTTCAGCAGTGGGCTTTGATATTTGTCTTTGTGCACCAGCATCCAGAATCGGCGTTTCATGTCGAGCGGGACATCGAGTGTTTTAACTCGGCCGGAATCAATCGCTCGTTGTGCGGCCAACCGTGATAAACAGGCAAGTCCAAGCCCTGCAGAAACCGAATTGATGATGGCCTCCGTGGTGTTTAGCTCAAAGGATTCATACCAATGTTCGATACGAGGTGCGACGGCACGCAGGAAAAACTCACGGGTTCCTGAACCTGACTCTCTCAGTATCCAGTGGCTGCCTTCTAAATCTTGCAATGCAACTTTGTCTTGAGAAAGGAGAGGGTGTTGATTACTAACGATAATACACATTTCATCGCTACTGAACTGGCTAGAGATCAACTCCGGATGGAGTGTTTTTCCTTCAATTAACGCGATATCCAGTTCATAATCCACCAACTTTTGGCAGATCAGCGCACTGTTTGAAATGAACAAGCTCTGATCTTGATGCTGAGTTAGCTCGCGAAAGCCAGACAGAATAAACGGCGCGACCTGATTACCAATCGTGTCACTGGCGCCAACCTTGAGATTGCCACTTAATGGTTGGTCATCTCGGAATAAAACATCGATGCCTGCGGCTCTATGAAGAATCTCGTCAGCCAAAGGAAGTAGCTTTTGTCCTTCTTGATTGAGAATTAATCGGTTGTTGACCCGGTCAAATAGAGAGTGGCCCAATTGTTTCTCCATTTCGCCAAGCGCCATGCTGACAGCAGCCTTAGATAAAAACAGTGCTTCCGATGCGGCGGTAAGCGTCGAATGTTGGGTAATGGTGACAAACACTTTGAGTTGTTTGATTGAAATATTAGCCATCAGGTTCCTAGTTTTACGCTGCTGGTGGAAAAAGGTCTTGTTCAGTATTAATGAACACTTGTTATATATAATTGGATATTGTTTAACGAAGCGCAAGCGTATTATGGCTTCAACAAGCTGATGAGTTCACATGTTTAGTGAATTAAGTTTAAGAGAGGCTGACATGATTCAACGTATTAAATATAGATTAACAGGAGCTCCAACCCCCATGGCAGGGTTAGCACTCGCAATTGCAAGCTTAGGCTGGTGTTGGGATGGTGTTCTCGTCGCACAAGGTATATTACATACTCCAGGCTTAGTGCAGTGGGTTAGTGCTGGTATTGCTGCGGTATTACTTCTTGTTTTAGCTGTGAAATTTTTGATTCACGGCCACTTATTACGTGAAGACCTTGCTCATCCTGTTGTTGGTAGTGTGGTACCCACATTCGCAATGGGTTGTATGGTGGTGTCTGCTTCGTTGGCTCCAATTTCTCAATTCTTACAAGAAGCTGTGTGGCTCGCTTCGGTAGCGTTACATGTCGTGTTCTTGGTGAGCTTCTTATACCACAGAGCTAAAAACTTCGAGATTCACCACATGGTGCCAAGTTGGTTTGTGCCACCAATCGGTATTATCGTGGCAGACGTTTCTTTTTCAGGTAACCCGATCTTAGAACCTGTTGCTCACGCGACTTTAGTCTTTGGCTTATTGGTTTATGCCGTAATGCTACCGCTCATGATCTACCGTTTGATCTTCTCTCATGAAGTGCCTGACGCAGCAAAACCAACCATTGCGATTATGGCGGCTCCAGCAAGTCTATCTTTAGCTGGCTACCTAACGGTGACGGCAAATCCTTCGCCAGTGATCATTGGGTTACTCTTTGGCATTGCAGTGTTGATGACGTTTATTATCTACATCGCGTTTTTCAAACTACTTCGTCTACCATTCAGCCCAGGTTATGCGGCGTTTACATTCCCAATCGTGATTGGTGCAACGGCGTTATTCAAATTGGCGGCTTGGATGCAAACTGTTGGTGTGGAAACTCACTATGTGGATCAAGTCTTCAACCTAGCGTATCTAGAATTGATTGTGGCAACGTTTGTGGTGGGCTATGTGGCAGTTCGTTATTACATGAATTACAAACCTCACCGTGTTCTAAGCGCGGTAGGCAGTAGATTGTAAGAAGCAATAGTTCAAAAGATAAACGGACCTTAAGTTTTCAGTATTTCATAAGCTTATATTCCTAATCCAAACTCGGCACTTATGCTAATCTGGCTTTATATTGTGGCAAGATTAGCGTGAGTGCACTTTGTTTACTGTTTACCATTCCAATAAAGTCAATACTTTAAAAATCCTTCTCGTTCACTTAATCAAAAGTGACCCTTTAGCCAATCCTTTCGAAAAAGAGCAGATCTTGGTTCAGAGCCCAGGTATGTCTCAATGGCTTAAGATGGAACTCGCCAAAGAGTTTGGTGTAGCAGCAAATATAGACTTTCCTCTTCCAGCAACCTTCATTTGGGATATGTTTACCCAAGTTCTTCCGGATGTCCCTAAACGCAGTGCGTTTAACAAAGAAGCAATGACGTGGAAGTTGATGAGTTTGCTACCCGCTAAGCTTGACCACCCTGATTTCTTACCCCTGCAACGTTATCTTGAAAATGATGAAGATGACTCTAAGTTGTATCAATTGGCAGAGAAGATTGCCGATATCTTCGATGGTTACTTAGTGTATCGACCTGAATGGATGGCGATGTGGGAATCAGGAGAGCCCGTTGCTGAATTGGTCGATGATGAAGGGCAACAAGAGCACCCTTGGCAGCCGATTTTGTGGAAAGCGCTTTATGATCAGACCCTCTCTCAGGGTCAATCAAAGTATCACCGTGGTAACTTGTATCACGACTTCATTGAAGCGTTAGCCAATCAACAAGGTCAACTGCAGCACCTACCTAAACGCTTGTTCGTGTTTGGTATTTCTTCGTTGCCTCCTCGTTATATGGATGCGCTGAAGGCTCTCGGTGAACAGATTGATGTCAATTTAATGTTCACGAACCCAAGTAGGCCTTATTGGGGAGATATTGATAGTCTTAAAGATCTTGCAAGGTTTGATGCAAAGCGACGAAAAAAGTTAGCTCTATCAAATAATATTATTGCTGATGCTGGCTCATCCTCTCTTATGGAGGGGGCTAAATATGTCGTTCATGATGACTTGCATATCGATAATGCAGTCGGTAATAACCTTTTAGCTTCTATGGGTAAGTTGGGCCGAGATAATCTGCGTTTATTATCAGAGGGAGATAGTGGTGAGTTTGAAGCTTTTGTAAATATTAAGGCTGATAATTTACTTCACCAGATTCAATCTGACATTCTCGAACTCAAAGAGTATCGAAATGATCAAATCTTGGATTCCAGTGATCACAAGCAAACGGTTGAGCTTGGCGATCGCTCGCTGACCGTACATGCGTGTCACAGTCCAATGCGCGAGGTTGAAGTTCTTCATGATCAGTTGTTGGCGATGTTTGATGCCGATCCGACACTAAAACCACGCGATATCATCGTAATGGTGTCTGACATCAATGCCTATAGCCCAGCGATTCAGGCGGTATTTGGTAATGCTCCGGGTGAGCGTTATATCCCTTACTCGATCTCTGATAGAACCGCAGACCAAGAAAGCCCAATTCTGACCGCCTTCATGCAGTTGGTCGCGCTACCGAATACGCGTTGTCTAGCGTCTGAGTTGCTAGAACTATTAGAAATTCCTGCGATGATGGCACGCTTTGGTATTGATGAGTTTCAATTCGAGCAAGCCAAGCAATGGGTTGAAGAAGCCGGTATTCGTTGGGGGGTTGATGCATCAACTGCGACAGAATTTGATTTACCTGCGACCGAGCAAAACACTTGGCTCTTTGGTATTCAGCGCATGTTACTGGGCTATGCGATGTCGGATTCTGCAGGTTTGTTTGAAACTGAACACTCTCCGATTGCTGCTTATAACGAAGTTCAAGGCATTAACGCCGAACTTGCTGGTAAGTTAGCGCACTTTATTGACCGCATCGCACATTACCGTCAACGCTTAACTGAAACACAATCTATCGATATGTGGCGTGAAACCTTGCTGAAAATGATTGATGATTTCTTTGCAGTGGAGCTAGAAGGTGAGGTGGTGCTTAAGTCGATTCGCGATGCACTTTCGCAATTGAATGAACAGCTTGATGATGCCTTGTATGAACAAGAACTGTCGCCAAGCATTATCTATCAGTACCTCAATAATAAGTTATCTGGCGCGCGTATTAGCCAGCGATTCTTAGCTGGCCAAGTTAACTTTTGTACTTTGATGCCGATGCGTTCTATCCCGTTCAAAACCGTCTGTTTGTTAGGTATGAATGATGGGGTTTACCCTCGCTCAATGCCGCCAGAGGGCTTTGATTTGATGAATGGGCGTACGCGTCCTGGCGATCGTTCTCGCCGTGATGATGACCGCTATCTATTCTTAGAAGCGATGCTGTCAGCGCAAGAATGCTTGTACATCAGCTATGTTGGCCGTTCGATTCAAGATAATACTGAGCGAGTGCCATCGGTGTTGGTTTCAGAGTTGATCGAGTACTGCCAGCAGAACTACTGCTTAAGTGAAGACCAAGCCTTACCAAGTGATGATTCAGGCATCAACCTGACTCAAGCGATCAGTTTTGAACACACCATGACACCGTTCAGCCCTACTGCGTTTACTCAAGGTGATGCGAGCCATGTGTTGAGTTATGCCAAAGAGTGGCTTCCAGCGGCTAACCGTTCCGGTGAACGCAGTGGTGAATTCAATCGCGCATTGGATGATTACTTGTTGGGTGCAACGTATCCGTTAGAACTAGACTTGGTTGAGTTACAGCGTTTTTGGCGTTTGCCAGTGCAGTACTTCTTTAACCGCCGTCTAAAAGTGGTGTTTGAGCCGCCACTTCCTGTGATGGAAGATGATGAGCCATTCGTGCTTAATGGTTTAGAGAGTTTCCAGCTTAAGGATGCTTTGCTGCAAGTGCTGCTAGACCACCCTGAAGGTGCAGACGAAGCAGTGCGACTGTTTGTCTCTGAGCAAAAAGCACAGGGTCGTTTACCGGTCGGAGCCTTTGGTGATATTGAATTTGAAACCAACCGTGTTCAAGCGGAAGACTTAGCCAAAGAGATTCGATTTGTGAGTGGATCACCGCAACAAGATCTCGAAGTGAATATCGAACTTGATGTGTTAGGCGAAGGCAAACCTGTTCGCTTGATGGGTTGGTTAACTCAAAACTATCAATCGGGTCTAGTTCGTTTCCGTAGCGGTAAAATACGCTCTCAAGATTATTTGGCAGCGTGGATTGATCATCTATGTTGTGCAGTCATGGGACACGGAAAAACGACCCATATTATCGGCTACGACAGAAAAGAGGGCGTGGTTCACCAAACGCTACAACCTATCGGCGATGCGCAGCAGGCGAAGAGTTTACTGGCTGAGTTAGTACGACTGTTTTATCAAGGCATGACAGCACCACTGCCTTATTTCCCGAAAAGCGCATTGGCTGGCGTTGAGGCTGGCTTTAGTCGTGGTAAGTGGGTTGATGACGAAGAAAAGTCTCTTAAGAAAATGGCCGATACCTTTAATGACAGCTTCGCCTTTACGGGCGAGGGCAGAGATACCTACATCTCTCGAATCTGGCCTAAGTGGGATGATGGATTAGCTGCTGAGTCGCGTATGTATTCAACGCTTGTGTTACAGGCCGCAAGACTTGCCGCTGCCGATCTTGAAGATCAGGAATAATCGGCAGTGATCAGCAAGGTCGCCAACGATACTAACGTCAAAGAGATGTGCTTGAATAAAGGCATAGAAAATAAAGAGTTAGATTTAAACTTGGAGTGCTTGGCTTATCAAAAGGTTAGAGATAATCGAGGTATAAGCTTAGTCAAAGCGATAGATAGTGACTTGCGAGAAGTCAGGGTACAGGAAATAAAGTGGCCGCCAGTAAATCATTATTAGTGTAGGGCGTTCGCTGTACGGCCACAGGTCAGAGGGACCATTATTCTGTGGTTCAAAGTAACGCATGAGTATAAAACTCGAATCGCGCTCCTGAACTCGTGGGCGCATAGTAGCGAGGCGATCTGAATTGATCCGTGAGAGAGATCGCACTAACTATTAACAAATCAGCGTAGGACGTAAATTGAATGACGTTTTCCACGCTAGGTCACATTTGTAACAACACATTTATCAGAAGGCAGTAAGGCATGACGACCACAAGCAGTGTTCAGGTAATCGCTCCACAGACACTCGATACCATGACGTTTCCACTTCATGGCGCGCGTTTAATTGAAGCATCAGCGGGTACTGGTAAAACATTCACCATTGCTGGCTTGTACTTGCGCCTACTGCTCGGGCACGGCACGGCTGCGCAACAAGGTGATCTGACTGAAGCCACTCGACACCATGAGCCGCTTACCGTAGACCAAATTTTGGTGGTGACCTTTACGGAAGCGGCAACGGCAGAGCTACGTGATCGTATTCGCGCGCGAATTCATGATGCACGTATTGCGTTTGCTCGCGGGCAAAGTGACGATCCAGTGATTGCTCCTTTGTTACAAGCCATCGAAGATCATGCTGGTGCGGCGAAAACTCTACTCAATGCCGAAAGACAAATGGATGAGGCCGCGGTATACACCATTCACGGCTTCTGTCAGCGTATGTTGACTCAAAATGCCTTTGAGTCTGGCAGCCGATTTGATAATGAATTTGTGACCGATGAAAGCCATCTTAAAGCGCAAGTGGTTGCCGATTATTGGCGTAAACAGTTCTACCCGCTACCAATTCAACTGGCTGGTGAGGTGCGAAATATTTGGGGTTCGCCTGCTGCATTATTAGCAGACGTAAATCGTTATCTGACAGGATCTCCGCTGAAATTGACGGTAGATGCGATGTCGGGTGACTTGCAAACTCTGCACAATCAGAATCTAGATAAAGTGAAGCAACTTAAGGCGTTGTGGTGTGAATCTGAAGCGGACTTTTTGGCTTTGATTTCAGGTTCAGATGTGAACAAACGCAGCTACACCAAGAAGTCTCTGCCTACTTGGTTAGAAGCCGTCACAGCATGGGCGCAGAGCGACACTCATGATTACCAGTTTCCAGATAAATTAGAGAAGTTCTCTCAAGCAACCCTAATTGAAAAAACACCAAAAGGTACGGCTCCTCAACACGCGGTGTTTGAGGCTATTGAGAGCTTCTTAAACTCTCCTGCAGATCTAAAAGCCCCATTGTTGGCACATGCGATTACTCATTGTCGAACCATGCTAGCTAAGGCGAAACAGCAGAAGCAATGGTTATCGTTTGATGATTTGTTGACTCAGTTATCCGCGTCGATTGATGTGGATGAGCAATCACTGCTGGTGGAGAGAATCCGCACCTTATACCCAGTGGCGATGATCGATGAATTCCAAGATACCGATCCGCTGCAATACAGTATTTTTAGCCGAATCTACCTAGATAACCCGCAATGCGGCCTGTTTATGATCGGTGACCCGAAGCAGGCTATTTATGGATTCCGTGGCGCAGATATCTTTACCTATATTAAGGCGAGAAACCAAGTTAGTGCTCACTACACCTTAGGCACTAACTGGCGTTCAAGTTCCGATATGGTCAGTGCAGTAAACCAAGTGTTTATGAATTCGGACAGCCCGTTTATCTACGACCAAGACATTCCATTCTTACCCGTTGCTGCTAGTCCATCGGCCGACAAACGCCAATGGGTGATGAATGGTCAAACTCAGCGCGCACTTACCTTTTGGCTGCAAGAGGCTGAAGACAAGCCACTACCAAAAGGCGAATATCACAAGGCGATGGCTGAGGCGACGGCGAGTCAAATTCAAACCATTCTGACTGCCTCTCAAAACCAACAAGCCTATTTTGATAACGGTAAAAAACAACATGCCGTGAATGCGGGTGATATTGCTGTCTTGGTTAGAACCGGTAGTGAAGGGCGTCTAATTAAAAATGCGTTGTCTGAACAAGGTATCGCGAGCGTGTACTTGTCCAACCGAGACAGTGTGTTCACCAGCTTGGTCGCACAAGATATTCAGCGTTTATTACAGGCGGTGCTGACGCCTGAAAATGACCGAGCATTACGCGCTAGTTTAGCCTCAGAGTTGTTTGCTCTGGATGCGGCTTCATTGGACGAACTCAACAACGATGAAGTGGTGTGGGAAAACGTCGTTAACGAATTTCGAGAATATCGTAAGTTATGGCTACAGCGCGGCGTGTTACCAATGTTGCGCAGCGTGATCAGTAAAAGACATCTCGCGGAACGCTTACTGGAAGAAGAAAATGGTGAGCGCTCACTCACTGACTTGATGCACATTGGCGAGCTGCTGCAACAAGCTAGGCAAGAGCTCGACAGCGACTATGGCTTACTGCGTTGGTTGGCAGAAGCGATATCAGATGCACAAAATGGTTTAGGCGGCAGTGAAGACGACATTCAACGCCTTGAATCAGAAAGAAACTTGGTTCAAATCGTCACTATTCATAAGTCGAAAGGCTTGGAATATGATCTAGTATTTTTGCCGTTCGTTGCAAGCTATCGTGAAGCGAGTGAAGGTAAATTCTACGACCATGACTCAGATACCACGGTACTTGATATTACGGGCAGTGATAGTGCTTTAGCACAAGCGGATAAAGAGCGACTGGCGGAAGACTTGCGCTTAATTTATGTAGCGCTGACTCGTGCGGTTTATGGCTGTTTTATTGGTATGGCTCCTTTACGTAAAGGGCGCTCAACCAAAGAGCCGACCGGTGTTCATTTGAGTGCCATGGGCTACTTGGTTCAAAACGGACAAGAGCAAGGCATTGCCGAGTTGAATCAAGCTTTGTCAGCGATTGAGGGTAAGAACTCAAGTGTGTTGTTAGCCGAAACCCCAACCGCTCATGAGCAAGTGTTTGTACAAACGGAGCAAGTGAGTGAAGACTTACATGCTAGTGAATTGAAGGCTTCAATTGACCGAGCTTGGCGAATCACCAGTTACTCGGGGCTTGTAAAACAAGGCAGTCACGGCGCGAGCCATGACGCTACCATCGAGGTGTCAGGTTTCGATATTGATTCGGCTGATGAGCACGATGAGTCGGAACTGATTGAACCTGAACGTTCTATATTCACGTTCCCTCGCGGCGCTCGCCCAGGTACTTTTTTGCACACCTTATTTGAGGATGTTGAATTTACCGAGCCAGCAACCAGCGAACATAACACGCAAGTAATCACTCACTTATTAGAGTCGGATCAATACGAGCTAGAGTGGTTACCCGTGCTTCAACAGCTGGTTGATACCGTTCTTAATACCGCATTAGATGGCAAGAATTTAAAGCTAAGCGAGAAAGACTCAACTCAACGATTAGTCGAAATGGAGTTCTTGTTGCCGATCGAAGTGTTGGCTGCATCTGAATTGAATCAGACCATTCAGTATCATGATCCGTTGTCGGCCAAAGCGGGCGACCTAGGCTTCCAAACCGTGCAAGGCATGTTGAAAGGCTTCATCGATTTAGTGTTTGAGCACCAAGGTAAATACTATGTACTCGACTGGAAATCGAACCATCTAGGTGATGATGTTGCCGTCTACCATGGTGAAGCATTGAAATCGGCGATGGCCGACCACCGCTACGATCTGCAATATCAAATCTATGCGTTGGCATTGCATCGTTTCTTACGCAGCCGCGTTGCGAATTATAGTTATGAACAACATTTCGGTGGGGTTTATTACTTATTCTTAAGAGGAATGGACGGCCAATCTCAACAAGGTATTTTCTCGGCTAAACCCACATTGGCTTTGCTCGATGAAATGGATCAATTGATTGACGGTAAAGTGATAGACAGACGTTCAGCACAATTGAATGACAATGAAACTGGACAGATGGGGCTTCTATAATGACAACAACGACCACTAATACCAGCATAGAAACAGCGAACTCTGTTAAGCCAGTTTCACTTATCCCTGAACAACTCATGGGTGTATTAAAGTTCCTCGCTGATAAGGGCTCAATTCGTCAGCTGGATTATCAGTTTGCCCGTTTTATTGCTCAGCAAGCGACGAGTCACTCTCAAGAGATCGGCTTTCTCGCTGGGGTAGTGAGCCATGAATTAGGCAAAGGGCATATCTGTACTCAGCTTATACAGCTACATACGGTAGACCTTGAGCAAACGGCAGACCTTGCTCAGTTGCTTGGTTTGTACGGTGAAACGGCACTGCAACTGAACCAGAAATTGTTGGGTATTGATTGGGTGACTGTTCTGCAATCATCTAACCTAGTTGGTACAACCAACGATTGCGTTAAGCCGCTGATGTTTGATGGACAGCGTGTCTACTTACAACGCTATTGGAACTACGAAGTGGTGTTGGCTGAAACGTTAAACCGTTTAAGTAATCCAGTCGAGTTCAACATTGAGCAGAAAAAAGCGCTGACAGAAACGTTGAATCAATTATTCGCACGCAGTTATCACTTCCTGTTTAACGCATTAGCCAAGGCTGAAGCAAACCAACAAACCTCTCAGGTATTACGTCAGCAGTTAGTGTGTGACCATCTAGATATTGTGAATGAAC
The DNA here is from genome assembly GCF_030297155.1 of Vibrio sp. FE10. Taxonomy (NCBI): domain Bacteria; kingdom Pseudomonadati; phylum Pseudomonadota; class Gammaproteobacteria; order Vibrionales; family Vibrionaceae; genus Vibrio; species Vibrio apostichopi. The sequence continues at coordinate 761,351 of NZ_AP028067.1, forward strand.
AGGCTCTAGATTGGGGGGCGATAGACCAAGCGATTGTTCAAGCCAAGCAAGTGACCGATTTAGATGTACTGGATAGCCTAGTACCATTATCTGTTTGCTTGAATTGGCAAAAAGTAGCGGCAGCGGTGGCGTTAAGTCGTCGCTTCGCAGTGATTTCTGGTGGGCCGGGTACCGGTAAAACGACCACGGTAACTAAGTTGTTGTCGGCTATGGTCGAGCAATCACTCAGCCAAGGTAAAACACCGACGATCAAGCTGGTGGCACCGACAGGTAAAGCGGCTGCACGTTTAACAGAGTCGATTGGTAAAGCGATTGAGCAACTGCCTTTAGCGCCTGAAGTGAAGGCCAACATACCGACGGAATCGAGTACTTTGCACAGACTGCTCGGTGCTATTCCTAATCGAGCGGAGTTTAGACACAACCGACGTAATCCACTTCACCTTGATATCTTGGTGGTGGACGAAGCATCGATGGTCGACTTATCCATGATGTATAAGCTGGTGGATGCGCTCCCTGAACACGCAAGGCTGATTTTGCTTGGTGATAAAGATCAACTCGCTTCAGTCGAGGCAGGTGCCGTGTTGGGGGATATCTGCTCATTTAATTCAACAGGCTACAGCACAGCGCAAGGTAACTTGATTGCGGAAATGACAGGCTTTGATGCGATAGCTAAACCCAGACAAGTCAAAGCTGGATCGGTTAACCCTTCTGCGATTGCAGATAGCTTGTGTATGCTGCAGAAGAGTTACCGTTTTGATGCGCGTTCAGGTATCGGACAGTTGGCAAAAGCGATCAATAACGGTTCTGCTAATCAGGTCGATCAAGTGTTTGCGAAAGGGTTTGAGGATATCGAAAATCATCCCCTGTCGAGTGACAGCTATAACTTGATGTTGCGTACTTTAGTCAATGAGTATGGTGCGTATTTGAACCGAATGAATGTACCGTTAGAAGAATTAGAAACTCAAGAAGCGAGAGCCAAATCGGTGCTCGATTTGTTTAGCCAGTGTCGATTGCTATGTTCTATTCGTGAAGGTGACTTTGGTGTTAAAGGCCTCAACCACAGAATCGAAAGGGCACTTGCTGCAAGACGCTTGGTGAATCCGCATAACGATGAATTGTGGTATCACGGGCGACCAGTCATGGTAACGCGCAATGATCATGGCTTGGGCTTATACAATGGTGATATTGGTATCTGTATGCTTGAAGCTGATGCAAGTAGCTCTTCTTCAACTGACGATAACTCTGCACCTCGATTAAAGGTGTACTTTGAATTGCCCGATGGCAGTGTAAAAGCCGTACTACCAAGTCGAGTGCCTGATCATGAAACCGCCTATGCGATGACGATACACAAATCTCAAGGTAGTGAATTTGATCTGACCTTGATGATCTTACCGCCAGATTTCAGCCCGATTTTAACGCGAGAACTTATCTATACGGGGATTACGCGTGCCAAGAAACGACTGATGATGTTCAGTGATACGAATGTACTAAAGCGTGGGATTAAGGTGAAAACAGAACGAGTCAGTGGTTTAGGAAGTCGCTTAACCAGCTAACAGTCAGTCGTTTTAGCGAAGGTGGTGCTGGAAGTAAAACAACGAAATGGCAGGGTAAATCGTATACACAAAGCAACCATCCCTGGTTGCTTTGAACGTTATTAGGAATCCGTGCCTAAAAACGCTCGAGTAAACGATATATGGTTTATCTTGTACTTTGCTTGGCAATTCAAAATAAACTCTTTGAGGTTCTCGCTCACAGGGAACACGCAGTGTACGTCTAGCCCTTCTAAGAATTGGTTATCAGCCATATCCCAAAAACTTTGCAGCGAGTTACAAACAATGGTTCTCATATCAATGTTGCTCTTTTTGCTGTTTATACTAACGGCAGAGCTACTGCTAGCGTGCTGACCGTTAACGGGTATAGCAATCCGTGCAGTTACCATCTCAATAAGTTCGATGTGACTATCGAGATGGTAATTCCTATAAAAACATTTGTTAATATCATTAAAGCGCTTAAATTCTATACAATTATTCGTGTGAGTGAAAGTGCATACTTAATAAATCTCATATAGAAAACGATTACATTTGCAATTATTTTCCTTTTGAAGTGAGATTTTAGTCCAAAACTTTATTTACACATTTAACGCTAAGATCTTTGAGTTTCTCTGATAGTTGTATAGACCCTGTTTTTCCATCGGTAATTCATCAACACCTATCTCGTAAAAACCCTGTTCACGGAACCAATGAAGGCTATGTGTGGTAAGAACAAAGATCTGGTCGATGTCACGCGACTTGGATTGATGACGCATATAATCCAGCAGTAATTGCCCACGGTTTCCATCGCGGTAGTCAGGGTGGATAGCCACACACGCCATCTCTGCCATATGATCTTCGGGATAAGCATATAGTGCAGCGCAGCCAATAATCAGACCGTCTTTTTCGATGATGGTAAAACGATGGACTTCTTGTTCTAACTGCTCTCTTGAACGACGAACGAGAATACCTTGTTCTTCAAGAGGGCGAATGAGGTCAAAGATACCACCGATGTCATCAATCTGAGCTTGTCTGACTTGCTCGGCACTCGCCATGACCACTTGGGTTCCAATACCGTCGAAAGAGAACAGCTCTTGGATTAATGCGCCATCCACTTTGTAGCTGATTAAGTGACAACGAGGCACACCAGCACGACAAGCAGAGATCGCGCCTTTCAAGAATCGAAGTGTTCCTGTACTCATGTCTTCAGCTGGGTCTTGAGATTGAGTTAAGCGTTCTAGAATTTGTTTTGCGTCTGTGGGGAAAAGTTCGGCGAGTACATTACCGGTTTGATCCGTTACCCCTTGCTCCGAGCAAAAACCAATCAACTTATCGGCCTTTAAACGAATGGCCACTTGAGTGGCGACTTCTTCAGAAAGTAGGTTAAAGCTTTCGCCCGTTACCGAGCTGGCAATAGGGCCAAGCAGGACGATGGATCCTTGGTCGAGTGTACGATTAATCCCTTCTATATCGATTCGACGAATGCGCCCGCTGTGGCAGTAATCCGTACCATCATCGACACCTAATGGCTGAGCGGTAATAAAGTTGCCGCTCATGACGTTCAGTTGAGTGCCTGCCATTGGGGTGTTGTTCAGACTCATTGAGAGTCGAGCGGTGATGGCGAGTTGTAATTGGCCAGCAGCCTGCATCGCAACACCCAGTGAATACTCATCGGTGACCCTAATATTCTTGTGGTAAGGCGTATGGCAATCTTGCTTTGCTAGCAGTTGGTTGATCTGCGGCCTTGCCCCATGAACAAGAACAATCTTGACTCCAAGGCTGTGGAGTAGGGCAATATCACTAATAATGTTGCCAAAGTTTCTATCGGCAACGGCTTCACCTCCCAGCATAATTACCATGGTTTTGCCACGGTGAGCATTTACGTAAGGGGTTGATTGTCTGAAACCTTTTACTAGCGCTGTACTTCTTAATTTCACAGAACAAGTCCATTTGTGTTTATTTATTCGTTAATTTAGCATTTAAATTCAAAAGTAAACAACACATTTTTGGAATAAAGCGCAAACTATTCTCATCTAGGGTTCATTATATAAACTGTCTCAGTGTAGAATGCGCATAGCATCTTTATGAGTAGTCACCGAATGCAACAAGCTCCAGCAAGAAAGAACAAGATCGATGAAATAACCAAAGGCCTCTACAGTGAAGCTGAGCAACGCAACCAATCTAAATTGAAGCGTAAGATCATTGAACGCAGCCTGATGGCATTAGCTATGGTCGGAACGTTTGCGGTGGTGTCTCTTTTTGGTGATGTTATTAATCGAGTACAAGATGCAGCAACGCCCGATCATTTGCTTTATGGCACTTGGGTTGAACAAGATGTTGCTCATTATGCGACAGATGAATTTGTGCTTAATGCCAACGGTGTCTCAGTCGGTGGTTCGGTCATTTCGACTAACTTTGAGTTTGATGGTAACTACTTTGAATACAAGGCGGGGGATAAAACGTACCGCTTCCGCATGACCAAATCTGATCATACAGAAATGGTGCTCGATTCAGATGGGCACTACAACCCAGTCTTTCGCCTCAAAGGCTATATCGATAATTCCGTTCGATAGGTTATCTTACTGTAAACTCTTACAATCTAAGATTGTGTTATCTGACCGTTTTTGTCATCCTCGATGCATAGAATTTTTAGGATGACTCTTGTGATTAAAAAATGGCTTCCCCTTGTTGCCGCCTCTTTACTATTTGGCTGTGCTCAACCCACCGATCGTGCTCAACAACACCTTGATGATGAATTTCCCCGTGCCTTAAATAAGGTCGATCAGGTTGAATCCAATAAACCAAGAGACTACACCGCATTTTCAGAACAAGCTGAGATGGTGGTTTCTAAATCCCCTTCAATGGCAAAAATCTATGAGCCGCTTTATCAGCAACTTAACGAGTGGGCGATGCAAAGTGGTGATCCGAGCGAGCTAGCCAACTTTGGTGTTCAAACCGCGCAACTTGGTGGTGGCGATAAGCAAGGCAATGTTTTGTTCACGGGCTACTTTTCTCCTGTGATGGAACTGCGCCATGAAGCGAATGAAGAATACCGATTCCCTGTTTATGGACTTCCTGATTGTGATAAAGATTGTCCGACTCGTGAAGAGATCTACAACGGTGCATTAGAAGGCCAAGGTCTTGAATTAGGTTACGCTGCAAATCGTATCGACCCGTTTATGATGGAAGTGCAGGGCAGTGGCTTTGTGCATTTTGGTGACGACGACACGCTTAAATATTTCGCGTATGCGGGTAAGAACAACAAAGCTTACGTGAGCATTGGCCGTGTTTTGATTGATCGAGGCTTAGTTCCACGCGAAAAAATGTCTTTGAAAGCCATTAAAGAGTGGGTCATGGCAAATGAGCCTTCCGTGGTAAAAGAGCTACTTGAGCAAAACCCTTCTTTTGTTTTCTTTAGTTCTAGAGAAGATTTATCGGTAATGGGTAGCGCAGGCATTCCATTGTTACCAATGGCGGCGGTTGCAGGTGATCGCTCTATCTTACCAATGGGAACTCCGATTCTTGCAGAGGTGCCACTATTAAATGCCGATGGTACTTGGAGCGGAGCACACCAACTAAGACTGCTACTGGTTTTGGATACCGGTGGCGCGGTTAAGCAGAACCACTTGGATCTCTACCACGGTATGGGGCCAAGAGCGGGTACTGAAGCGGGTCATTACAAGCATTTTGGTCGAGTGTGGAAGCTGGGTCTAGATGGCAGCGCGACCGAAGCGCCTTGGGCTTTGCCTCCTGAGAAGGTCGAGTAAACGACAATAAAATTGGGCATTGAAAGCGAATCGCTAATCCCCTAGACTTTTTATTCAAGAGTGCGTATAAAACGCACTCTTTTCTTTTTCTCAGAAATAAATTGGCGGCAACAATGCGTGAATTGACCACTCCAGCTTCAGAAAACTATGACCAACGATTTGGTGGCACTCGTCGCCTATATGGCAATAGTGAAGTCGACATACTTAGAGCGGCACACGTGTGTGTTATCGGTATTGGTGGCGTGGGTTCATGGGCTGTTGAAGCGCTTGCTCGTACTGGTTTAGGTGAGCTGACGTTGATCGATATGGATGACGTTTGCGTGACTAACATCAACCGTCAGATCCACGCTATGTCGGGTACGGTTGGTAAGAGCAAAATCGAAGTGATGGCTGAGCGCGTTAAGTTGATTAACCCTGAATGTAAAGTGAACCTGATAGACGATTTTATTGGTCCTGACAATCAGTCTGAATACTTGTCGAAAGATTTCGATTTTGTTCTCGATGCGATTGATAGCATGAAAGCTAAGGCTTCGCTGTTGGCGTATTGTCGTAGTAACAAGATCAAAGTGATCACCACTGGTGGTGCGGGTGGCCAAGTTGACCCAACTCAAATCAAAGTGGCTGATCTGACTAAGACGATTCAAGATCCGTTAGCGAAGAAACTGAAAGACACGTTGCGTCGCCATCACAATTTCCCTAAGAACCCAGCACGTAAGTTTGGCATCGATTGTGTGTTCTCGACTGAGCAACTTAAATACCCTCAAGCTGACGGCAGTGTATGTGCTGCGAAAGCGACCGCAGAAGGTCCAAAGCGCATGGATTGTGCGACGGGGTTTGGTGCAGCAACGGTTGTAACGGCTACGTTTGGTTTTGTGGCGGTTTCACGTATCGTAGAAAAGATCGTTCAAAAGCATACTAAATAAGTAAGCACTCGATACGAAACAGCAAGCTTTTGTGCACCTAACAATCTACTGGATAATAAAATGATGTCATTCCCAAGCTCTCCATTCGGCAAAGAAATTAACAGCAATGATATTGTCGCAAAGATGCAGACTTTCAGCGGTTGGGAAGACCGTTATCGTCAAGTGATTCAATGGGGCAAGAAACTGCCAATCATGCCTGACGAGCTGAAAAATGATCAGGTTGTGGTTTCTGGTTGTGAAAGCCAAGTGTGGCTAGTTTCTCAGAACATCGACGGTGTTTGGTATTTTTGTGCAGATTCGGATGCGCGTATTGTGCGTGGTCTTATTGCTTTAGTGATGGCCGCGTATGACGGTAAAACATCAGAGCAGATTCAAGCGTTCGATATTGATGGATACTTCGAAGAGGTCGGCTTAATTACTCACCTTAGCCCTTCTAGAGGGAATGGTCTGAAGGCGATTGTTGAACAGATAAAGCTTCTTTCAGCTTAGAACTAGAAGTCAGTTATTAGAAAGCCTGCTTTTATAAACAAGAGATTAGAAAATACGGTGCTCAATGAGCACCGTATTTTTTTATGAACTAGTCATAAGTGAAAAAGTAAATAAGTAGGTTTAGAAGTGGAACTCAGCGCTTACCGCGTAGCCATTCTCGATAACTTTTGCTTCGTACATTGTGTATTCAAGAGCAACACGAGCCGGGCCAATCATTACACCTGCACCCACACCGTAGTAAACGTCGTTGCTATCACCTAGGTTACTTTCAAAGTGCCCAATACCTGCACGGCCATAAATGTCAAAGATAGTGATTGGCAAAGAAACTTTTGCACTAGTTAGCCATGCATTTGAGTACACGTGTTCGAAATCTTTGTGTGTATCGACAAAGTCAGCGTAGCCAGCTTCGATAGAAAGAAGGTCGTTGAATGAGTAACCCAAGTACAAGTTGTATCCGCTATTCTCATCGGTCATATCGACGTTTTCGTTCTCTACTTGGTACTCAGAATATAAGTAGCTCGCACCAATATATGGGTCAGCTGAAGCTTGTTGAGCGGCAGTTAGCATTACTAGAGGAAGAACGATTGTTTTAAGTTTCATTGTGTTGTCTCTATCTAAAAAGTTTGTATTTAAAGTGCTATTCCGTCAGCTCTAGGTCACCCATGATAAATGGTGGTTCTTGTTATTGATGGCGAGATTCAGTTTGTTATCTGCGGTTAACGAGAACGGGGTGCATTGTGTCTTTTTTTAGAAATGACTCATCAATGAAGTCTTAGAAATCAATAAAAACGAATCAGAGAAATATAAAGGAAATATAAAGTTATTACTTATCAACGGTTTAACTTGGTAGGTGTTTAATGGGGAAATGGAACTAATTTGGAAGGAGGAGTGTCTGGTTTGAAAATTAAAACCAGACACCAAAATTGTTAGCGGTGAATTAGAGCATATCGACGGCTTTTTCTATCGCTGCAATGAGCTTTTCAACATCATCCATATTGTTATAAATACCAAATGAGATCCGTACCGTCCCTTTTACATTAAGTGCATCCATTAATGGGTGTGCACAGTGGTGGCCAGCACGAACTGCGATGCCTTGTTGATCTAACAGCGTCGCAATATCTTGATGGTGAACTCCGTCCATCACAAAAGTAATCACACTTGAATTGGGTTTGTAGCCAAGAACCTGGATATCACCCAATTGATTGAGTGCTTGGTAGGTTTTCTGTAGTAGCTGGTGGATGTGAGTTTCCACATCGTGCTGCTCAAACTGATGTAACCACTCTATCGCTGTACTTAATGCGATGGCTCCCGCCACGTTTGGCGTGCCAGCTTCAAATTTACCAGGCAGTTCAGAAAATGTGGTGCCAGAAAAGGATACGCGCTCGACCATTTTGCCACCACCATGCCAAGGTGGCATCGCTTCTAACAATTCAATCTTACCGTAAAGCACGCCAATGCCTGCTGGAGCATAGAGCTTATGTCCTGAGAAAACGTAGAAGTCAGCATCTAAAGCAGCAACATCAACGGGTTCATGAACAATACCTTGCGCGCCATCGACCACAACAATTGCATTCATCTTATGTGCTTTCTTGATGACAGCTTCAATCGGCTGACGAGAACCAGTGACGTTGGTTATCTGAGCCAGCGCAACAATCTTGGTTCGCTCATTCAACAGAGCGTTAAACGCAACAAGATCAAACTCGCAGTCCGATGTCATCGGTACTTTCACAACTTTAGCACCAGTTTGTTCAGCTACGATTTGCCAAGGGACGATGTTGGCGTGGTGTTCCATTTCACTGACCAAGATCTCATCGCCAGGTTGAAGCGTACTTCTAGCGTAAGTTTGTGCGATCAGGTTAAGTGCTTCGGTTGCACCGCGAGTCCAAATAATTTCTTTTGACGATGTCGCGCCGATAAACTGTGCGACTTTGTCTCTGGCCGCTTCAAATTGACTGGTCGCCTGAGCTGTTAAGCTGTGGCTACCACGGTGAACATTGGCATTTTGCTTGGAGTAATATTGGCTAATGGCATCAATAACCACCTGAGGTTTTTGTGTTGTTGCCGCGCTGTCTAAGTAAATCAACGGTTGTTGGTTGATGGTTTGTGATAGCGCAGGAAACTGCTCTCGGATGTGATTGATATCAAGCATCTATTCTTACCTAAAATCTTGGAAATTGGTGCTAGCGTTATGCTTAGCGGTATCGTTATTTTATCGCGACTTGTTAACCGTTGCTGACTAATCTTGATGATTCCAGCTATTTTCTCGTTCTTTAACCTGAGCGAAGAGCTTTTGGTTAACCGGAACTTCTATCTGATGCTTAAGCGCGGTTTTTATTAGGTGTCCGGTAATGAAGTCGATTTCTGTTTTTCGTTGGTAAAACACATCTTGCTTCATTGAGGAATTGTTCTTAGCTGTCGCTTGAATAACCTTATTGACGCTTGTCTCTAATTCGTCGAAGGAACAAGTAATACCCTCAGCCTGCATCACTTGTGTGAGTTCTTTAATTATAGAACTCAAAACTTCGCTAAACCTTTGGTCAGCAAGCTCTCCGTTTTTGACTTGTTCCAACCCTGTCAGTGGGTTGATGGCACAATTGATGGCGAGCTTAGTCCATAGCGCTGTTTTTATTTCTGGATTCCAACTCACGGCAGGTAAGGCATGTTCCAACACATCAACTAAAAAAGTGCACTGTTGACCCTTGAGGTTAAAAGCCCCCAATTGTGTTTGGCCGATTCCTGTGTGGGATACATTGTTGCGGTTGGGTTTGAATGCCGCTTGGGTGGTGGTCGCCAATACTACCGGATGACCATCAATTTGAGTGGCTATATCGTCAACCGCGCCCATTCCGTTGTGCATGAACATGAGAATGGTATCAGGCTCGAGATATTGAAGCAGCGGGGTAGTTGCTTCTTCTACTTGCCAAGCTTTGACCGTGAAGATGACTAGATCACTTTCCGATAGCTTTTCGATATTGTGGTTACTGAAAGAAAGGGAAGCTTGTTCATCTAATGATAGTTTCATTGAGTCGTCAGCGGAGCGACCCCACAAAGATACATTATGACCCGCTTGAAGTAGTTTTATCGCCCACAAAGAGCCAATAGCCCCAGGCCCAACAATCGTGATGTTCACAGCAATACCGAGATAAGAAAGTGATGCTGCAAGGATAGCGAGGCATTAAATGAAAGCAATAAAAAATGGCACCCGAGGGTGCCATTTAGGAAGTTTTCTTAGAAGTTCGATTAGAACTTGTAAGTTACTGCTACGTAGTGACCGAAGCCTGTCGTTTTACCTGCTAGGCCGTCATCTTTAAGACCGTATACGTCTTTGTAACCTTTTAGACCGTAACCAACCGCGAAGCTGTCAGAGTGCCAGTAGATACCGTTGAACATAGCACCACCGTTAGTAGTGTTAAGTGCAGCGAAGTCGTCATCCATGCCGAATTGGTAATCGATGTAACCTTGGTAAGAGATGAACGAACCGTTTTCAAAGAAGTAGAATGGTTTGAACCAGTTCATAGAAACTTGGTAACCGTTCCAGTCTTTAATTTTTGAGTCGTATGTACCGTAAAGGTTTAGGCCTACTTTGCCAAACCAAGGAACCATTACGTCAGAACCAAGGCCCACTTTTTGAGTGTTTACACCACCGTTTGAACCATCCCACTCCATAAGAGTAGCAACGTATAGCTCTTGAACTGGACCGAAAGAAAGGTCTTTACCAGTTAGTCCGTCTAGAGACATACGAGGTGCGAACTTCATAAAGATTTTTGAGTCTGCGTCAGCTTTGTCGCTGCCAGGATCAGACGTTAGGTTGAACACATCAACGTAACCGTAAAGATCGAAGATACCAGAGCGGCCGCCGAATTCCATTTCTAGGTAATCATGAGTTGATTCACCTGGAAGCTCGTCAATTGCAGCCATAAGGTTGAATTGAAGCCATTTGTAATCGTTCTTGTGAATGTCGCCGTCAGAATAATCCGCTGCCATTACTGGAGCAGATGTTGCTGCAAGTAGGCCAAGAGTTAAAAGTGATTTACGCATAATGGAACTCTCTATGTTTAAAATAAGTAACCCGCTAATCCGTGCGTGTTTGTATGTCCGAATGCCGAGCATAATAGCGATTTTGTTCTCAAATAAAAGTGAGACGGAGTGAAAACTATAATTATTATAGTGAGGTTGATCACACTAATGATCTAAATGATGGAACTTTAAGTCAGTAATGCATCTTGATGCACCACTAATTCTATTGATTTTGTGAAATTCGATTATTTTATGGATAAATTGGTGAATTACTGCCCTAAGCAAACGATTCTACTGAATAGAGTGACATGCATATCAAAATCAACAGTATTCCTTTCCAAGGCTTTTCGCGCTGAAAAGTGACTAATTCAAATCACCCTCCATTCTGTGTTTGATCTATTTTTGACCAACTTCGTAATGGTGTTGGAATCAATTGATGAACAACTCATGTGATGAGTAATCTGGAATTCGAGCCTCATTACTTTTCAAGCTACAGATATATTTGAGACAGTTCACAGCACTAAATACCGAGAGAGTGTTTAAAGATTTTTACTGAGCTTATCTTTTTGTGTGACGAACTGGTCTAATTTTTTTGGAGAGAAGACCGATGAAATATTCACCATTATTAGCGGTAGCAATTTCAGCGCTGTTCATTGTTGGGTGTGATGACGACGATGAACCAACAACACAACTGCAAGCCGTGCATGCATCACCCGACGCGCCCTTAGCTAATGTTATCGTAAATAGTCAGGCTCGTTGGACTGGCGTTGATTATGCTCAAGCGTCTGGTTACACCTCTGTCGACCAGGGGCAGACATCAGTACAAGTCGATGTGCAATTACCTGGTGATGCTGTCGCCACAGTGATTCCTCAAAGCCAATTCGATTTGAGCGGTGACTTAGATTACACCGTCATGGTGGTCGGCGATGCCGATGGCTCTAATAATCCTGTAGAGGCTTTAGTTGTTACACGCCCTGCAGAGGGGACGGCAACAAGCTCAAGTTTAGACGTGCAAGTTGTACATGCAGCAACAGGAGTTGGTGATGTGAACCTGTATGTTACCGGGCCGAGTGATCCGTTAGGTGCGCCGCTTGGGACTCTTGGTTACAAAGATTTTACTGATGTGCTGAATATCCCAGCTGGTCAGTACCGAATAAGATTAGAAACAGTGAGCGGAAGTGCTATTGCTTTTGATTCTGGGGAGATAACGCTTTCTGGTGGCAGTGAACTTACTATTGCAGCGGTACCAAGAGCTGACTCAAACAGTGCATCTCCGGTGAAGTTGATGGTGATGGACGGTAGCGGTTCATCTTTAATTTACGACATGGCAGAAACTGCCGAAGTAAGAGTCGGGCATTTAGTTAATGGAGCGCCGGATGTAGATCCATTTGTGAACGGAGCTGCATTTGCACCTCTTGCTGATTTGATGTTTAAAGAGATCCGTGGATTTCTAGATTTAGCCGTAGGCACTTACGATATTGATATCTTTGCTGATGGTACAACAACCAACGCATTGATTGATGCAGATGGAGTGGCTGTATTTGCTGGCATGGATTACAGCATCTATGCCGTGGGGACAGTGTCTCCATTGAACTTGGAAGCACTTGTAATCCCTGAGAACCGTCGTCCGGTAGCGACTAGCGCAGTATTGAATATTACCCATGCGGCGGCAAACCCAATTGCAGCTTCGGTAGATATTTACTTGACCGAGAATACGGGTATTGCTGGCAGCACCCCTGCGCTGAGCGATGTGAAATTCAAAGATTATGTGAATGGTATTTATGTTGCGGCGGGGTCTTACTTTGTGACGATTACGGTCGCGGGTCAACCGTCGGTTGTGGCAATTGATTCTGCTCCTGCTACCTTGGCTGATGGTGTGGTGTATCAAGTCGTGGCGATTGATGACGGAACGGGTTTTAATCTTATAGTGAGTGATACAACAGATTAGCTCTTGTTAAATTGATAGCGACAAAGTAAAAGAGGGTAGCGTGATGCTACCCTCTTTCTATTCTGTTTCTTTTTATCTTATTCGTGATTGTTTTTGGCTTTTTCTAATAAATCCGTGAAAAAGTGACGTAACGAATAGAGCATGATCAAACTCGGAATCACCATTAATGACGTCAGTATAAAGAAGGTTGACCAATCATTGAGGAAGTCGACGAGCTCGCCACTGAATGAAGCCAGTGTTGTTCGACCGAAATTACCCAAGGACGCTAACAAGGCATATTGTGTCGCTGAGAAGGCTTGCCCTGTTAATAGTGTTAAGAAAGACACAAATGCGACGGTCGAGAAAGCGGTAGTGAAATTATCGACAATAATCGTTGCCAAGAATAAGTTTTCATTTGGCCCTACTTGAGCTATCCATGCAAACATTAGGTTGCTGGCTGCCATTGCTACGCCGCCAATCATTAGCCCACGTACAATACCAAATTTCACATTGAAGACACTGCCTAACAAGGTGAAGAATATTGTTGCGCCCCAACCAATTAATTTGGAGTAGTGGCCGATTTGTTCATTGCTAAAGCCGATCTCTTTATAGAAGGGAATCGACATTCTACCTAAGAAGGCTTCACCAATCTTAAATAGGAATACGAAGAGCAATAGAGTAATGGCAACTTGAACACCGTTACGCTTAAAGAAATCGTAGAACGGCTCTAGTACCGTTACGCTAAACCAAGCGACGACTTTTGAACCCACCACCTTACTATGTCGCTGCTGTGCTTCTTGTTGTAGCGCTTCACGTTGTGTTGTTGGTTCACCGACAAATAAAGTGAATAGCATCAGAATAATCACAACGCCAGCCATGCCGTAGTACACGCCATTCCAACCGATAGTATCGGCATTGATAAAGGCGAGATAACCCGGAAGAGAATAACCCGTCCACCATCCCATCACGGCCATTGCGGATGCTTGCGGCAGTTTTGATGCTTCGGATTTTGGGAAGGTATCAATACGAAATGCATCAATCGCGATGTCTTGTGTGGCTGAGGCAATAGCAATAGCGAGCGCTAACATTGAGGTAAACGCCAAATTATCTGCGGGATTGACGCCTGCGATGAATAAGGTGCCGATTAAAACAATGGTTTGGCAGAAAAAGATCCAACTGCGGCGCTGGCCGAGTATTGCGTGAAGCACCGGCAGTTTTACTCGGTCTACCAATGGTGCCCATAAAAAGTTAATGGCATAGACGGCAAATACACTACCGAAATAACCGATCGCAGCACGAGTTAAGCCAGCATCTTTTAGCCAGCCAGACATGTTAGAGCCGATAAGAACCCAAGGAAAGCCACTCGAACAACCCAGCATAAACACCCAAAGTAGACGTTTATCTAGGTAGCTACGGAAGGTCTGCATCCAAGAAAGAGAGGGAGTGCCAGATGACATGGGGCGTCCTTGTATAGAAAAACGCCCTTAAGAGATTAAGGGCGCTGTATGAGATTACTTAAGAAGTGTTACTTTGTTGATGATGATAGGGTCTGATGGGATATCTGACATACGACCGATTCGCTTAGTTGGAATGGTTGCCATCTTTTGTACGACATCGAAACCTTCAGTCACCGTACCGAAAACAGCGTAACCAGGGTTGCCACCTTTTGCATTCAAGAAGTCGTTATCCGAAAAGTTGATAAAGAACTGACGAGTCGCAGAATCTGGCGCGTTAGTACGAGCCATTGCAATCGTTGCTGTATCATTTTTTAGACCGTTACTGCCTTCATTTTTGATCGGAGCATAAGTCGCTTGTTGATTCATATCTTGATCAAAGCCGCCACCTTGCGCCATAAATCCAGGGATAACACGGTGGAAGATAGTGCCTTCGTAGCTGCCATCTTCAACGTATTTTAGGAAGTTAGCCACACTAATAGGTGCTTGCTCTTGGTTTAGCTCGATAGTGAAGTCGCCTAATGTCGTCTCTACGTTGACTTTAGGGGTAGCCCAAACGCTCACGCTAACCAGCATTAATGCAATAGAAGTTAGAATACGGCTCATTAGAAACGTTCCTTCATGTAGTTTTGTAGTTCAGGATCGTTCGCGATTTCAGTAAGAACCAAGTTGATCACATCGTTTAGAACCATTGAGATGTCTTCGTTTGAAGCACTTAATGCACCAGTACGAGTTGCAGTACCGTTGAATGTTTTAACGAGCTTACCTTCAGGTGTCTCAGCCGTGACTTCAAGTGTCACTTTACCGTCCATTTGGTTTTCCATAATGGTGTGTTCTACGGTAACAAGTGCTTCTTGAATCTCTAAAACAATTGAGTTTTCACTGTTTACGCTTGCACGGAAACCTTGAGAGTCCAGTTGTTTTGCTAATGCGTCCTCTAGAGAAATACGCATGTTCTGTTTAGCGTGAATCGGCTGGATATTTGAACGGCCACTATCAACCAAGGCTACATACTGAGCGGCACGAACATCTTTGCTCGTTAGTGTGTATGTTTTGTCTTGAACGATGTTGCTTGAGCTTAGTGAAGCTTCTGGCATTACGTTGATCTGTTCTTGCTGAGGGGCTGAACAGGCAGTCAGAGCCATGATAGAAGCAGCCAAAATCAGTTTTTTCATTCCTTTATCCTTTCTAAATTCACACCAGAAGCTCGGTATCTTAAATTCTTATAAAGCAGTCTACTGCCTATTTATTAAAATTAGCAGGCTCTCTTGTTGCCTGTAATATCTCAAATTTTTGGTTCAATTCAAGCGTTTCGACGTTAGCTTCACCAAATAATCTTGCTAGTTTGACATCGTATCCGAGGTGTCGGTTACCAATAACAATTAATTTACCTCCGTTACTAAGAACATGCTTTGCATCACAGAACATTTGCCACGCAATGTGATCAGTGATCGCTTGCTGTTGATGGAACGGAGGATTACACATAACTAAGTAGGTGCTGTTTTTCTTAAAGCCATCTAAACAGTTATTTGCGATGAACTGGAAGTTACCTTCTTCGCCAAGATTGTCTTTTACGTTTTGGCGCGCAGATTCCACCGCCATGAAGCTTTCGTCTACACAGGTAATACGAGCTTGTGGGTTTAACTGACCTGCTTTCACACTCAGTACACCATTACCACAACCCAAATCAATTATGTGACGTAATTCTGGATCTTGTGGAATGTGTTCCAACATATAACGAGCGCCTTGATCGAGTGCCTCGCCTGAGTAAACATTTGGTAAATTTTTCAAGCGAATATCTTCACCGTCCACATCCCATTCAACATAAGGCTCTACCGTTTGAATTGGTTGGCAGTTTGGAGACGAGAACACAAGGCGATGCTTTTTCTTAGCTAGAGAGGTTTTGGTTTCACCCAGATACTTTTCAAACAGGTTCAGTGTTGAAGTGTGGATCTCTTTAACTTTATTCACACCAATTACTTGGCAGCCTTCAGGCAGTGCTTGGCGCAACTGACTCAACTGCCATACAAGGTGGCGGTTGGTTTTCGGCAATTGCATGATCACAAGGTCGATACCGTGTGGGATATCATCCATCGTGTTTAAAAAGTTCACACGGTTGCTCTGATTACGTTGCAAGTTTTTTAGCGTTCCGCGATGAGAGATAAAAGAGTCACTCATCATGGTCACGTCATGATCTTTTGAGAACCAAGCGGATAGGGCGCCAAAACTGTCGTTCATGATCAGGATGTGTTTACCAGGTTCAAGATTCATCTCTTCAACATGGCTAATCAGGTATTCGTCGCCGGCATCCCAAGCTTGAAGGGTTTCATTTGAACGGTTGGGGAAACGATTTAGGGTTAAAGTTCTATCGTGAAGGGTAAGTTCAGTTTTCATTGCTTGAGATACTTATGTAAGAAATAACAAAGATATTGTCTCAAATGCAGCCTGAACAAGATATAAAAAACTCGACTAAACCCCTCGAGTCAGCGATGAAATACTCAGACAGTCGGTTAGTTAGGGTTTATACTGGAGCGACAGATAATGCCAATACGCTATTTAAGGAATCACAATGATCCAAGAAGTTATCGAAACAAAATTGCACAATGAGTTTTCACCAAGTCATTTAAACGTGGTGAATGAGAGCTATATGCACAATGTTCCGGCTGGTTCTGAGAGTCATTTTAAAGTGATTGTTGTCAGCGATGTGTTTGAAGGTTTGCGTCTTATTGCTCGTCACCGAGCGGTAAATAAAGCACTTTCAGAAGAACTGGCGAATAATATTCACGCGCTATCCATTCATACCTATACAAAAGATGAATGGATGAAGCAGCTAGATAACGTGCCAGATAGCCCTATGTGTATGGGCGGTGGCAAGTAATAGATTCAATACATATAAAGAGAGGTGGTTATGCCGCCTCTTTTGTCATCAAAACTATGTGTTTTTAGGTTTATATCACTCAGATTGATGTCAAATTGAGCTGTCAAAAATACCTACAATGAGTAATGTTTTTATTAACAGTGTTTCAACATAACTCGTAAAATATTAGTTTGTGACAGAGTATTAATCTCTTGTTTAAAACACGATTCAAAAGCCATTTTATCTGTGCGGCTCGTCAAATTTATACATATTTGAGAGTCCATATGCTTCAAATCTCACCAAATAAAGGCCGTATTCAAGTTATTGGTCATGGCATCAAGTTGTCAAAAAATGCTAGAATACGGCACCTGATAAATCTCACATAATTAGTGTGATGAATTTATTAAGATAATGTTGCGATTTTGGTATCTCAAATCTACCGAAACCGGACACTGTAATGTCGTGTCTAAGGGCGGAATAAAACGTCCTGAATTTACGCAATTAAAAGAATCTTTTTCCCGATAAAGTAGTGCAAGTGCGTATGATTACAATAAAGAAGGGTTTGGATCTTCCTATCGCAGGAACTCCATCCCAGGTGATTAATGATGGTAAGTCCATCACTAAAGTCGCCTTGCTTGGCGAAGAGTACGTTGGTATGCGTCCTACGATGCATGCTCGCGTTGGTGATGAAGTGAAGAAAGGCCAAGTTCTTTTTGCAGATAAAAAGAACCCAGGTGTTGTATTTACTTCTCCAGCAAGCGGTAAAGTTATTGAAGTGAACCGTGGTGCTAAGCGTGTTCTTCAATCAGTAGTGATTGAAGTAGCAGGCAATGAGCAAATCACGTTCAATAACTATGAAGCTAACCAACTAGTAGGCCTTGACCGTGAAACGGTTAAAGCTCAGTTAGTTGAGTCTGGCGCATGGACCGCTTTGCGAACTCGTCCGTTCAGCAAGGTTCCAGCCATTGATTCTGAAACTCAGGCTATTTTCGTAACTGCTATGGATACTAATCCGCTAGCAGCTGAGCCAGAATTAATCATTAACGAGCAGTCTGATGCTTTCGTTGCTGGTTTAGATCTTCTTTCAATTCTGACTAACGGTAAAGTGTACGTTTGTAAAAAAGGTACTAGCTTACCTCGTTCAGCTCAGTCTAACGTTGAAGAACATGTTTTTGATGGCCCACACCCTGCAGGTCTTGCAGGCACGCATATGCATTACCTATACCCGGTAAATGCACAAAATGTAGCGTGGAGCATTAACTACCAAGATGTTATCGCATTCGGTAAGCTTTTCCTTACTGGTGAGATTTACTCTGAGCGTGTTGTTTCTCTGGCTGGTCCAGTGGTGAACAACCCACGTCTAGTTCGTACTCAACTTGGTGCTAGCCTTGAAGAGTTGACAGACAGCGAGTTAATGCCAGGTGAAGTTCGTGTGATTTCTGGTTCTGTACTTACGGGTACTGAAGCAACAGGTTCACATGCTTACCTTGGTCGTTACCATCAGCAAGTTTCTGTTCTACGTGAAGGTCGTGATAAAGAGCTATTCGGCTGGGCTATGCCTGGTAAGAACAAGTTCTCTGTTACTCGTTCATTCCTTGGTCACATGTTTAAAGGTCAGTTGTTCAACATGACAACGACAACAAACGGTAGTGACCGCTCAATGGTTCCAATTGGTAATTACGAGCGCGTAATGCCTCTAGATATGGAACCAACATTGCTGCTTCGTGATCTATGTGCAGGCGACATTGATAGTGCTCAAGCACTTGGTGCGCTAGAACTAGACGAAGAAGATGTAGCATTGTGTACCTTTGTATGTCCAGGTAAATACGAGTACGGTCAACTACTTCGTGAATGCCTAGATACGATTGAGAAGGAAGGGTAATTTTCATGGGCCTTAAAAAGTTTCTTGAAGACATCGAGCATCATTTTGAGCCAGGTGGTAAACACGAGAAGTGGTTTGCGCTTTACGAAGCAGCAGCGACAGTGTTCTACACGCCAGGTCTTATCACAAAGAAAAGCTCACACGTTCGTGATAGCGTTGATTTAAAACGTATCATGATCATGGTTTGGTTCGCGGTATTCCCAGCAATGTTCTGGGGTATGTACAACGCGGGTGGCCAAGCTATCGCTGCACTTAACCATATGTACGCAGGCGCTGAATTAGTTTCTGTTATCGATGGTAACTGGCACTACTGGCTAACCGAAATGCTTGGAGCCTCCTTAGGGCCCGATGCAGGTGTTGGCAGCAAGATGCTACTTGGTGCGACATACTTCCTACCTATTTACGCAACGGTATTTATCGTTGGTGGTTTCTGGGAAGTTCTGTTCTGTATGGTGCGTAAGCACGAAGTAAATGAAGGTTTCTTTGTTACTTCTATCTTATTTGCGCTTATCGTTCCGCCAACTCTTCCTCTATGGCAAGCAGCACTAGGTATTACCTTCGGTGTTGTTGTAGCGAAAGAGATCTTCGGTGGCACGGGTCGTAACTTCCTGAACCCTGCACTTGCTGGCCGTGCGTTCCTATTCTTTGCATACCCTGCACAGATTTCAGGTGACGTAGTTTGGACTGCTGCAGATGGTTTCTCTGGTGCAACTGCTCTTAGCCAATGGGCTCAAGGCGGCGGTAGCGCACTAATGAACGTAACATCTGGTGAAGCAATCACTTGGATGGACGCATTCATTGGTAACATCCCAGGTTCTATCGGTGAAGTATCGACTCTTGCACTTATGATTGGTGCAGCGATGATTGTTTACATGCGTATCGCTTCATGGCGCATCATTGCTGGTGTAATGATCGGTATGATTGCTGTGTCTACGCTGTTCAACGTGATCGGTTCTGATACTAACGCAATGTTCAGCATGCCTTGGCACTGGCACCTAGTTCTAGGTGGCTTCGCGTTCGGTATGTTCTTCATGGCGACAGACCCAGTATCAGCTTCATTTACCAATAAAGGTAAGTGGTGGTACGGAATCCTAATCGGCGCAATGTGTGTAATGATTCGTGTAGTTAACCCTGCATATCCAGAAGGCATGATGCTTGCGATTCTATTCGCAAACCTATTTGCTCCTCTGTTTGACCACGTTGTAATCGAGAAGAACATTAAGCGGAGACTAGCGCGCTATGGCAAGTAATAACGATAGCATTAAAAAGACGCTGTTTGTTGTTATCGCATTGAGCCTAGTGTGCTCAATCATCGTTTCAACAGCTGCAGTTGTTCTTAAACCTAAGCAGCAAGCTAACGCAGTTCTGGATCAGCAAACTAAGATCCTTGAAGTTGCGGGTATTGAGCTTGCAGGTGATATTCCAGCACTGTACGCAGAGAACATCGAACCTCGTCTAGTTGATTTCGCTACTGGCGATTTCGTTGACGGCGATGCTGCTGCATACGACCAACGTAAAGCGGCAAAAGATCCTGCTGAGTCAATCAAGCTTTCAGCTGAAGATGACATCGCTAAGATCATTCGTCGTGCTAACACGGGTACTGTATACCTTGTGAAAGATGGCGCTGAAACTTCTAAAGTTATCATCCCTGTTCACGGTAACGGCCTATGGTCAATGATGTACGCATTCGTTGCGGTAGAAACTGATGGAAACACAGTTTCTGGTATCACTTACTACGAGCAAGGTGAAACTCCTGGACTTGGTGGTGAAGTTGAGAACCCAACTTGGCGCGCTCAATTCGTTGGTAAGAAATTATTCGACGAAAACCACAAACCTGCTATTCAGGTTGTTAAAGGTGGCGCTCCTCAAGGTTCTGAGCACGGTGTAGATGGCCTTTCTGGTGCAACACTGACTAGCGTTGGTGTTCAACATACATTTGACTTCTGGTTAGGTGATATGGGCTTTGGTCCGTTCCTAGCAAAAGTTCGTGACGGAGGTCTGAACTAATGTCTAGTGCAAAAGAAATTAAAAAGAGCATCTTAGCGCCTGTGTTGGATAACAACCCAATCGCGCTACAGGTTCTTGGTGTGTGTTCTGCTCTTGCGGTAACCACTAAGCTAGAAACAGCATTTGTTATGACAATCGCGGTAATGTTCGTTACTGCTCTGTCTAACTTCTTCGTTTCTTTAATCCGTAACCACATTCCTAACAGTGTGCGTATCATCGTTCAGATGGCAATTATCGCATCATTAGTAATCGTGGTAGACCAAGTGCTTAAAGCATACTTATACGATATCTCTAAACAGCTATCTGTATTCGTTGGCCTAATCATTACTAACTGTATTGTAATGGGTCGTGCTGAAGCATTCGCAATGAAGTCTGCTCCAATCCCATCGTTCATCGATGGTCTTGGTAACGGTCTTGGTTACGGTTTCGTTCTTATCACTGTTGGTTTCTTCCGTGAGCTTCTAGGCTCTGGCAAACTATTTGGTATGGAAGTACTACCTCTAGTGAGCAACGGTGGTTGGTATCAGCCAAACGGCTTGATGCTTCTAGCACCTTCAGCATTCTTCCTAATTGGTTTCTTGATTTGGGCAATTCGTGTGTTCAAACCAGAACAAGTAGAAGCGAAGGGGTAAGGTAGTCATGGAACATTATATTAGTCTGCTAGTTAAATCGATTTTCATCGAAAACATGGCGCTTTCTTTCTTCCTAGGTATGTGTACATTCCTAGCGGTTTCTAAGAAAGTTAAAACTTCTTTTGGTCTTGGTGTTGCGGTAGTTGTAGTACTTACAATCGCTGTTCCTGTAAACAACCTTGTTTACACACACATCCTAAAAGAAAATGCACTTGTTGCCGGTGTCGATTTAAGTTTCCTTAACTTCATCGCATTCATCGGTGTTATCGCTGCACTTGTACAAATCCTAGAGATGGTTCTAGACCGTTTCTTCCCACCTTTGTACAACGCACTAGGTATCTTCCTTCCTCTGATCACAGTTAACTGTGCAATCTTTGGTGGTGTATCTTTCATGGTAACTCGTGACTACAACTTTGCTGAATCTGTTGTTTACGGCTTCGGTTCTGGTGTGGGTTGGATGTTAGCTATCGTTGCTCTTGCGGGTATCCGTGAGAAGATGAAGTACTCTGACGTACCTCCAGGTCTACGTGGCCTTGGTATCACGTTCATTACTGTTGGTTTGATGGCGTTAGGCTTTATGTCTTTCTCTGGTGTTCAACTGTAGGGTAAGCACCCAGTAATAAGGAATAACAAATGCAAAGCATTATTCTTGGCGTAGCGATGTTTACCATTATTGTATTGGCTCTAGTATTAGTGATTCTTTTCGCTAAATCTAAGCTAGTACCATCAGGTGACATCACTATTGCTGTAAACGGCGACCCTGAGAAGGCGATCGTTACTCAACCTGGTAGTAAGCTACTTGGTGCTCTTGCTGGTGCAGGCATCTTCGTATCTTCTGCTTGTGGTGGCGGTGGCTCTTGTGGTCAGTGTCGTGTAAAAGTTAAGTCTGGCGGTGGCGATATTCTACCTACAGAACTTGATCACATCACAAAAGGCGAAGCTCGTGAAGGCGAACGTCTTGCATGTCAAGTTGCTATGAAAACTGACATGGAGATTGAGCTAGACGAAGACATCTTTGGTGTTAAGAAGTGGGAATGTACTGTTATCTCTAACGATAACGAAGCTACTTTCATCAAAGAGTTAGCACTTGCTATCCCTGAAGGCGAAGAAGTACCTTTCCGTGCCGGTGGTTACATTCAGATTGAAGCTGAACCACATCACGTGAAATACGCAGATTACGATATTCCTGACGAATACCGTGGTGACTGGGATAAGTTCAACTTGTTCCGTTACGAGTCTATCGTTAAAGAGCATTCGATCCGTGCTTACTCTATGGCTTCATACCCAGAAGAGAAAGGCATCATCAAGCTTAACGTGCGTATCGCAACTCCGCCGCCAAACAACCCTGACGTAGCTCCTGGTGTGATGTCTTCATACATCTGGTCTCTTAAAGAAGGCGACAAATGTACTATTTCTGGTCCATTTGGTGAGTTCTTTGCTAAAGACACAGACAATGAAATGGTATTCATCGGTGGTGGTGCAGGTATGGCGCCAATGCGTTCACATATCTTCGACCAACTTAAGCGTCTTAACTCTACTCGTAAGATGTCTTACTGGTACGGTGCACGTTCTAAGCGTGAGATGTTCTACATTGAAGACTTCGACGGCCTAGCGGCTGCAAACGAAAACTTCGTGTGGCACTGTGCACTGTCTGATCCTCAACCAGAGGACAACTGGGACGGTTACACAGGTTTCATCCATAATGTACTGTACGAAAACTACCTGAAGGATCACGAAGCTCCTGAAGACTGCGAGTACTACATGTGTGGTCCACCAATGATGAACGCGGCTGTTATCGGCATGCTGAAAGATCTTGGTGTAGAAGATGAAAACATCCTACTAGATGACTTCGGTGGTTAATCCATTTAAGTGATTGATATTATGGCTGACTCCTACGAGTCAGCCATTTGTTTTTCTAAAGCTCGTTTTGACAACATACTGGCTTATATAAGAAAGAGTAAGGTATTTTTAAGACCTATATTTACTCTTATTTTTCCTTATATAAATCCTCAACATTAGACAGGAGTAAGCAAGTGAGAATTTGGCTTGTTGCATTAACTTCTTTGATTTTTCTTGCTGGCTGTGAAAAGCCGATTGAGCAAGTGCATTTAAGTGGCCCAACGATGGGTACTAGCTACAATATTAAATACATCAATGGTGATGAGTTCCCTGAGTCTAAAGAGATTCACACCGAGATTGATCGCTTACTTGAAGAAGTAAATGATCAGATGTCGACTTACCGTGAAGACTCAGAGTTAAGCCGTTTTAATCAGCACAAGGGCGCAGACCCATTTGAAGTTTCTGAGCAAACTGCGATTGTAGTGAAAGAAGCTATTCGTTTGAACGGTCTTACTGAAGGAGCGTTGGATGTTACTGTTGGTCCTTTAGTGAACTTGTGGGGTTTTGGCCCAGAAGCACGTCCAGAAGTTGTTCCAACTGACGAAGAACTTGCTGCTCGTAAAGCGAAGGTGGGTATCCATCACCTAAGCATTGAAGGCAACAAGCTCACCAAGGATCTACCGAACTTGTATGTCGATCTTTCGACAATTGCAAAAGGTTGGGGTGTTGACGTTGTAGCTGACTATCTTGATTCAATTGGCATTCACAACTACATGGTTGAAATTGGCGGTGAAATTCGCTTGAAAGGTCTAAACCGTGACAATGTAGGTTGGCGCATAGCGATTGAGAAACCAAGTGTAGAAGAGCGTACTATTCAAGAGATCATCGAACCGGGTGATATGGCGATTGCAACCTCTGGTGACTATCGTAACTATTTCGAGCGTGATGGTGTTCGTTACTCACACATCATCAACCCAGAAACAGGTAAACCTCTTCATCACAAAGTGGTTTCTGTGACTGTTTTAAACCCGTCTTCAATGACTGCAGACGGCTTATCTACTGGCCTTATGGTCTTAGGTGAAGTAAGAGGAATGGAAATCGCTAACCAGCATAACATCCCAGCGTTTATGGTGGTTAAAACAGCAGATGGCTTTAAAGAAATTGCTTCAGAAGCATTTAAGCCATACTTAGGTAAATAAGGTAAGCGAGAGAATTATGAATACATTTCTGATTACATTTGGTGTTTTTCTTGCCGTGATCACAGCAATGTCGATTGGCTATATTGTCCAAAAGAAAGTTGTGAAGGGTAGCTGTGGTGGTTTAGGCGCTGTCGGTATCGACAAAGTCTGTAATTGCCCAGAACCTTGTGATGCGCGTAAAAAGCGCGAAGCACGTGAAGCTTACCGAGTTGAAAAACTGGCTGAGCGTCAAGAAAAAGAAGCGGCTTGGAGCAAGGATCGTATCGCTTAATTGGTGATAACGATTGATGCTAGTTTTCCTTAATTAGTCCTTAACTAATGGGTAATCTAGCTCTCTAAACGTAAGAGCTCAAGGCATTGTCTTGAGCTCTTTTGGTATCTACAGACTTAAACGCTTAAAGTGAAAACCGTATAAGCCTGCCTATAAAGGGTTTGGCTGTTATATCTGTCTATCTATATAGCTAACTACCTATGAACTCTTATTTCGAGCGCATACAAGCTGGTTTCTACCTTGTTCTTTGGCCGTATAAAGCAGTTCGTCGGCTGCTTTTATTTGTTCATCTAGCTTGCCGTTTAAATCCGTGACACCAATGCTGATGCTGACTTTAATGCTTTGGGATTCATGAATCACTTCATGATCTTCTATTGCTACTCTCATTGATTCTAGGTTATCAACGAAGCTTTCAAACGACCCACATGACTGAATACAAAACTCTTCACCGCCAAAACGAACGGCCACATCATCGTTGAAGTGATCCTTGATGATACTGCCCACAGCAACCAGTACCGCATCGCCACCATCATGGCCGAAGGTATCGTTCACTTTCTTGAAAAAGTCGATATCCATCATCGCGATATTACGTTCTTCACAGCCTTTGCACGATTGATTGAACAAGTAGCGACGGTTCCATAGCCCCGTGAGTGCATCCTCATTGGCATGACGAAACAGTTCATTGGTCGCTTCTTTCATATCGAGAAGTTGGTGAATACGACAGAAAAACTCTTCTTGGTTAAATGGCTTATAGAGGAAGTCATTGGCGCCCGCTTTAAGGAAGCGTGCGGTCATGGTGCGATCGTCACTGCCTGATAACCCAAGAATAGCGAGTTGGTTTCGATCGTGGTGTACTCGAATGTCACGAGTCATCGATATGCCATCTTTTTTAGGCATGTCATGATCGGTAACGACAAACGTGATATCAGGATCGTTGCGTAGAAGCTCTAGCGCTTGTTCGCCATCTTCCGCTTGAATCGTTTGAATGTATTGATGTTCGAGGAGCTGAACGACATATCGGCGAACCACCGCAGAATCATCAACGACTAACGCTTTATGGTGTCGATTATTCGAGATTCGATTAACCAGAGGAAGTAAGTAACTGACCGATGACATACTGTCTTTGAGGATGTAATCAAGCACACCTTTGGCGAGAACTTGCTCTCGAAGTGTGTTGTTAAACATGCCAGTGAGTACAATGATTTTTTGTTGGTAACCGAGTACCAAATCAATGATTTCACCATCTTGGCCATCGGGTAGGCAGTAATCTAATACAGCACACAAGAAATCCGTTTCTTGCTCTAAGATCGCTTTCGCTTCCTTAATAGACTCTGCGAGTGCGACTTCATAGCCACTGTTTTTTAATTGCTGGTATAGATAGTTTCGGAATGCTCGACTGTCTTCTACCACTAGTATTTTTTCACTCAAAAGCTATCCCTACTTATAGACTAAATACTCCTTACAATACTATCAGAAGAGTGGACTGCTGTTGAAGTGAAACCTCTTGAGCTGGACACGAGATCATTTTAAATCGCGGGATAATTGATTATACTGTTCATAGATACAGTTGTAAGGTTGAGTTATTCCTAAATGTGCAGTGCAGACCAAGATAAAATCAGAAAAATAATCCATGTCGATATGGATTGTTTTTAAACTAGCAGGTGTTAATTATTGGGGAAAGTTGTAATTGAATTAATGCCTACTACACTTCAACCAAAGGGTGGCAATTTTGGGGTTGAAAATGTATGCAGCGTATTCATGATAAATCACATAATGGTCATTGGATTTACCTTTACGATAATGATGTTCCTATTCTTCTACCTTGTCTCTATTGTCGATACACTTATGTGACTGGTCTTTCGGTTGTTCATGAAAAAAAACGTATTGAAGGCAAAGGCAATTTCGAGTTCTTACTCAAAGAGGATGAGATTGGAGGTGATGCTCAATATGTACGTGGACATCAACTTGGCCTGTTCTTAGAATGGATAGAAGATTATAACCACCCTTCCGTTACCCTTGCGTGGCATACCGCCCTTCCTGCCGAGTTCATTAATGAATATATAAATGAATACCTCATTGTAGAAAAGCAAAAAAGCGAAGTCGTTGTGAACAAAGCCATTACTTCCCTTTGTAGCTATTACCATTGGTTGACTTACTTTTTCGATACAAACTTTAAAAAGATATTTATTTTCTCTGAATATAGAGCATTAGCTAGAGGAAATAATAAGTCTAATCTCATTGTCAAATACTTTCTTCCTGCGACAAGGGAGCTCCTTTATCGACATACAGACAGTTTGCTAGAGGAAATTGTTCTTCGAAATGGTGGGGAGTTAGGGTGCAGGACTTCTGAGAACCGAGGGTTTTATTTGGCTGATTTTAAAGCTGACGGCAAAATCCGTCTGGGTTTACAGAGCTTATTTAAGAAATTGAAAGAATCACCTGAAAAGGAAGAGTTTGAGTACCACCTCTCTTCTATGGATGTGAAATACGGCTCTGCGCGAACACTCTATATTCCTCGTACTCACCTAGAATTGATGGAGCGTTACTGCAATACGGAGCGCCCAGAGTCAGCGTCGAATCATTTGCTTGTTTCTAACTCTAGCAATTACACGAAAGGAGAAGAGGTTAGCAGAAGGTACGGAAGTGCTACTTTTTCTAAGACACTGAAGAAGCTGTTAAAGGTAATGAGTGAAAACCCAGAGGCTTATTCAGGTTATCAAATGTTAGATGAGGACAATGTTTACCATCATTTAAGGCATTCGTTTGGAACAGATATTTTCCACTATTTATGTGTTGCTGCTAAAAAAAATTACGAGTCAATCACAACAGAATCAAGAGTTTATATTGAAACCGCTCGGCGTCTTGGCCATAAGGTAGATGGTAAGCACGCTAACCAAACAACAAAAATCTACATTCATGCTTGTGGAGAGCGAGAAGCTCTATTAATAGAGGTGGTTAATGGATAAAGCGCTTTCAAGTTCTGAGATAGAAGAGCGATTAAAGCATGACTTTAAAAAAGAACAATCAGTTACTGCATTTGAATTGCCTTTTACAGCTACTTCAATAATAGTGCCTAAAACGGAACAATATGCTTCGCACATACTATTATTGGATGATATTAACACGCCTGATAAGGTGATTATATATAAAGCAATGATTGCTGTTTATAATTATGTGTTCTTTGATAAAAGTGCAGCTGTAACAGCTAAAGATGTTTTCTCATCAGCAGCAAAACCCTTCATTTCATGGTTAAATTCTTACAAAATTAATAATCGTTACGAAATTTTAAGGCGTTATGAATCTGATCGTATGGATGAGCTTGATAATCATGGTGGTTATAGCCCACTAAGAGCCCTCAATTCTATTATTGGGTATGCAATTGAATCGGAAGCTCTTAGTAAAGAGTTGAGTAGCGAAGATTATACATTTCTTATTGAACTAAGAAAGACGAAACCTGCACCTAACTTAAACAAATCACAAAAATCCATAGCGAGTTATTTCGGTGCGTTAGACTGGTTGAGAAGAGAAGATATTGGCATTGGGGGTGAGTTATATTCGGCTTTAGCTTCACCGAAGTTAGCCATCAATTCATTAAGTTTGACAGCTGCAACTTTGATTATTGAACTTAAAGATTATAAAGATGAACTTCAAACATTGATCAAGAGTACCGAGCCTCAGTTAGCACCTTTGTTAGATTTGAATTTTAAAACTCTTTCACGGAGTAAAAAGCAATGTCTAATTGGGGAGATGGTTTATTTAATTGTGTGTGCTTATCATCGACTAGATAAACCATCATATACTCTTCAATCCGCTCTAGGAGTTTTGCTATTGTCGAATGCATCTAGTCAAAGTAGCTACTTCAATCTATTAAATGTATTAAAGAGTCAGACTGAATGCGATAGTTTATTTTTAAATAAAAAGTTCAATACGGATAAAGTTAATGCTGAATATTGTAGAGATAATTTCACCGCTATGAGAAATGGAACTCTTTTCTCAATTGATGTAGTTAAAAACTTATTGTGTAATGAAGTATCAAAAGCTGTCACCAAAATAGAAGAAGTTATGTTTGCGTGGATAATGGCAGGATTAATGGTACAGCCGACAGATATACCTAAAATTACTCATTCGGACTTCAGGTTAATGAAAGTTGGTGGTCGAGTGACACATATCGAATGTGAATACTTCAAAGGGAGGTCAAAGCTTTTTCACGCTACACGCTCCCTTTCAACTCGAACGCGAGAAGGAAAGGCATTATTGGTTGTAATGGAGCAACAAGAAGAAAGCCTACCTTTTTATACTAAGGTGGTTCTTTTTATAAGTAATGGTTTTAACTCACTTTTAGGGACTTTAAATTTACTGCTTCAATCAAGTAGTATTTCTATGGTGTTAAAAACCGTACACTCAAAGCAAAATATACCTTGTTTAATGCCCTTAACACTTTGCTCTCTGATATCGAATGGGATTCATACTATTAATTGTGTTGCAAACGCTAATAAAGTGGCATTAGAAGACAGACAAAAATTGGTAAGGCAATCACAATCTCCTTGTCAGTCAAATTTGTTTGGTTTTCAATTAATAAAAAATAGCGCAGTTCATGCTTTTAGCGATCCTTATACTTTAGACTACCTCATTAACCGAAACTCTCATTCAAACCAGACAGAGAAGGTTAACTACCTGACTGAAGATAATGAAGCGTGGATTAATAACTCAGGAAGAATTACTCGTGAGGTAATGTTTGATTTAATTCAAAATGTCTTTAATTTGGGCTTTGAGCGTGATGATGCAGAACAATTAAAACGATTTAACAGCGAATTTATGGCGGTGACAGAAAGTATCTCTTATAGGCATGAAGAAATGAACTCAAGACTTCGTATGATAACTGGACAGGGAAAAGGAAAAGTGAATGAAGTAGGAGTTCTCTCATTGAATGATAAAAATGAAAGCGAACCTTTATCTCCTATTTATGTAGTTGATAGCTCAATCACAGTTCTAAAGATGTATAACTACCTCCACGAATTTAAAAAAAATCACAAAAAGATACTTGCGAATAATCCAGACTTTTTGTTTAAGACTGTTATACCAACCGTTGAATGGATCGAGGGTACGCTCAAAAAGATGAGTAAACCATCACTACGAAAGGGTAGAGACCAATTTGATTTAATGATTAAGAATGGCGTAGTGATTAGCGTCTTTAATTCTATGTAGTTGGAGGTTATATGACATTAAGTGTACTAAATTATCAAATTGATAACTTTTGGCATGAGAAAAATCTAAAATTAAAGGCGAATCCGTTCTTTATAAATGAAAGAGGTGATTTTTACTCTGATGTTTGGAGTTTTAGTGCAAAACAATATGGCAATATAACAACGATTGATTTTTCATGGTTTGATTCACCTGAATATAGCTTAAGTTCAATTGCAACTTATATCAAAGATAATTGTGAGTATTTGTTAAGCAGTAAAGCATATGCGAAGCTGGCCTGTCTGGAAATGTTGACGCCATCTAATATTGCGTATGTCCAACCGACCTACCAAATGATGCTTCATTTATTTGCCTTTTTTAAAGAGAATAATGTTTCTATCCTAAATATATCACTAATGGAACCTTTCTGGACATCATTCATGGGACGAACGATAAGCCCACATGGTTTAGTGAATCGTGTATCAATACCTTCATATCGTGCCTCTATCAGACGAGTGTCTTTTCATAAAATAAGAAATTCACTAAAAGCATTAGGTGTGGTGGGGGTGATTGAACCTAAACTCACATTTAAAATAGTTGAAAAAAGTTTAAATGATGTATGCCAAACGCAGTATAGCACTACGCTAGCTGAGTATAAAAAAGGAGGTAGCTTTAACTTTCTTGGTTTAGAGCTTGGACAATATTATGTCGATTACTTGAATGGTGTTTATCAGCAGAATTTTCTTTATGTCTTAGTGTGTAAAAAAACCTTTGAACATTGCATTAATAAGTACTCTATTGGAAGTTTTGAATCAAAAACGAATAATCGTCTATTTAATGTAATGCTTTCTGCTGTGTTTGGTGGCGAGGATTATGCGCCTAATTCTCATACTAAAGGTATTAATCATATAGCACTTAAAGTTAATGCTGAAAATATCCTTTTTAATGAATACCTGAAGCATTTTGAAGCAGTGATGTCGTTAAAAGATAGTAATATTGAAGCTTTGGTTTATGAGCTAGGTTTATCTACTCGAAGCGATGCAATGGAATTAATTCGAGTCCTGATGTTACAAAAGCATTTAGGGTTGGATGGACATAAGACACCAGATGAGGTATGGCAAGGTTATTTATTGTCACTGGATCAGACTTTCTTAGGAAGTGAGTCCCTGAATGAAACTTTGGTGGAAGATCTGTATAAAAAAATGCAATTAATCATCGACAAGAAGAAATTAGAACAAACTCAGTTTCTAGTAGATATTCAAAAGTGGGCACTAGAGCAAATCTCCTATTCGGAGAATAAAACGTATGAAAACTTTAAAACGACACTCAACATTACACTATATG
The DNA here is from genome assembly GCF_030297155.1 of Vibrio sp. FE10. NCBI lineage: Bacteria > Pseudomonadati > Pseudomonadota > Gammaproteobacteria > Vibrionales > Vibrionaceae > Vibrio > Vibrio apostichopi. Next base: position 792,669 of record NZ_AP028067.1, read on the forward strand.
CAATGACAAGTTTAGTGGTTGCGTGGACTGGTTATCGAAGATCAGAATTTGGATTCCCACTGAGTGCTATACGTCCAGAACCTAATCTAGATATTTTAGATAATGCTCATGTGCCATTTTGTTTTAAATTAAAATGGCTTGTTCCTAAAACGAGTGGGTCAACTAAAATTAATCGAGAAATCACATCGCAGTGCTATCAAATTGCGGCACAATTGAATGATGTGTTTGGGAGTTCAAGCAATGAACCTTGCTTGTATCGGTTGGAAAATAATAATTTCAAAAAAGAAAAGTTAAACAATTCTGATGTTTGTATTAATAATAGAGTTATCGCTAATTGGAAAGGGTTTGTAGATTCTTATTCACCTTTTAATGACGTAGTTTTGTTAGACAGATTAATTCAAAAAGAGATTTGTCTGTTAACGAACACAGAACAAGAAAAGCTTAGGAAATTATCTTTGATGTATGAGGTCGGTAGCGCGCGTTATGAGAATTTATTAACTTGTGCCAAAGAGGTGAAAAAAGATTGGCTTCGTCTATCAAATTCCTCATTCAATGGAGCTAGAGCGCAAGAGCGTTTTAAATCTTCTTTAATTAAATATATGAAAGATAATGAAGTCGATAACATTAAACATCAGCAAATAATAGATACTTATCTTTCTGATGAAACTAAAAATCTATTGACGAGTAATTCGATAGATTTAAATGATAAAAAAACAGTTATGGATATAACCTCTGAAATATTAGAGGGGGTTCGCTATCCATCTGCTCATGCTTTTCGTCATATTTGGGCTGAAGCGGTATTAACGCGCTATCAGGGGGATGTAGGGGCAGTAATTCGCCATCAATTTGCTCATTTAGACAATTCATTCTTTATGGCGTACTTGAGAGACAAAGACGCACGGGGGCTGATGGCCTCGGCAAAACAACGCTATTTAAACACCATTGTTGAAACGTTGATTATCGAATCAAACCACATTGGTGAGCGGTATATCGGGGGGGTAGCCCAGTTTGTCAAAAAGGCTGTCCACTTAACACAGGTTAAAGATGAGAGCGAGCTCACTGAGAGTGAACGGCGTGCATTAAGCGAGGCGATTGCTGGGAGGATCATCGATATTCAACCGAGTCGATTTGCTACGTGTATTCCTCGTGATGGTGGCGAGAGCCGTGCCAAGTGCGCCCAAATGGGAAGCTTAAATCCACAGGATGCAAAACTCGAATTTTGTCTAAATTGTATGAATGCTTATATTTCGGAGGGGAATATCCGGGGAATTTGGCAAACAGTTCAACCAATGGTTAAAGAGGCAATGCAACCAAATGGGATTGGCTTTTTACTGGAATCTCACCTTCCTGCCTTAACATCAAGTTTAAGGCGAATCAAAGAGCTTCGAAACAGTAGGAATGAGGAAAGCGTAGACAAAATATTGTCAGCGATAGAGGATGCGGTCGATTCAATTAAGCGCAAAATGGCAGTGGAGGCAAAACAGTATGGCTACGAATGATCTGGATGAATTGTTCACCGATGACTTCCTTGATTCGCTGGATGATGATTCAACAGTTGAGCAGAGCGTCTCGGCCTCCTGGGTGGTTGATGACAAAGACCACACCACTTACAAAGCTTACCATGCGATTCTTGAGTTGAAGGCACAGGCAGAGAAAGCAATTGAGAACTTTGGTGAAGTCGAAACAACAAAAACGCCGAAATTCTACCAGTTGAAAAAGTCACATGTGGCTAAAGCAGTGGGCGTATCAGCACAGAGTATTTTTAACACATCCTCTTTCAGCCCTCATATTCGTACTTTCTTTGATGATATTAACGATGAGCTTCTTAAGCGGCATCAAACCGAACAGAAGAAACAAGTCAAACGGAAAAATACGGGACTTAGAAGGAAAAAGAAGGAGGCGGTTGTGGTGAGCCATCAAAGTCTAGAGAAGAAATACAATGCTCTCAAGGCTCTCACGACCAAAGAGGTGCTAAACCTTTCAATTGAGAAGATGCCAATCGATCTTAAGGCTAAGTTAGGCTTGTAAATAAACCCATGTTCACAACCGAAAATACGCCTTTAGACAGGAAAAAGAGTTCTTGTTTTTAAATCACTGAGCTTCACATAAATGATAGGTACAAAATTGCCTCTACTCATACAAATACTTCTGAAACCCAATGAACGTATCTCGTATAGCCATTGGCGAACCGAATTGTTCAGCAGCATCGCTTATCGTGCCGTACTTAAGCTCAACTAAACTGCGCATTTTCTTGGCTGCCAGCTCTTGAACGCCATCTTCAATGTACTTGTCTAAAATGAATTCGATAAACTCTATTTGGTTTGGGGTGAATTCGCTCGATATGCCTGGCTTTGCTGTAGCGACGCGTTCTTTTCGAGTATGGGTTTCTCTGGCGTAAGCGACAAAAGACAACAGGTCATAAACGTCGCTATCTTTAGCATCGATAATTTCTTTCATGCTATCGAGTTTTTCATCGTCGTAACCCGCTTCTTGCAGATCCGCGAGTAGCTTTTCGCGGGTGCTTGGGTTGCTCCAGATCTCGCGTAGCTCATCTTCATTGCCAAAGAATCGTGGTAAATAACCAAATAGCTGCTCAACAAACTGTTTAGCGGTGAGCATGTCGCCGTCAGCACCCATGAACAATACGCTTTTCATGTGTTGTATTTGGCGTACTTTGCCGTCGGTTAGAGTAATGAATATCTTCTCTGGTTTACCTGGCCCTTCATCATCGCCCCCCGTATCGCAGCTACAAGGGGTGTCTCCGCAGTTATTACAAGGTTCGACAAGACATTGGCAAGGAGAGTGGTGGCACTCGCTACAAGGCACGTCTGGGGCTTCAGTGTCACAATTGCACGGATTGAAGCCACACTCTTCACATAGGCAACTACATGGCTTGTTATTACAGGTATCACAAGGCTCTTCGCCGGGCTTTTCCTCTGGCGGTAATGGCTCGCCATCCCACCCAGGGTCAGAGAAATTGTGATGGGCTTTTACAAAGTCATATACCGTGAAAAATGATTTGCCATCGTACATACGAGTGCCACGGCCAATGATCTGCTTAAACTCAATCATGTTGTTACATGGGCGCATCAGTACTATGTTACGTACGTTACGGGCATCAACACCGGTCGATAGCTTACGAGAGGTCGTTAAGATCGTCGGAATTGTTTTTTCGTTGTCACAGAATGTGCGTAGATCATTCTCACCCGCAGCGCCATCATTAGCAGTTATGCGAACACAGTAACTTGGGTTTGTTGTCCAACCTTTCTTAACTGCGTATTGGTTGATGAAGTCTCTAACCATACCTGCATGCTCTTGAGTAGCACAGAATACTATGGTCTTCTCTCTTGGATTGATATGGTCCATCCAATATTGCACACGCTTTTGCTCTCTCTGAGGCATTGTGATAATTCGATTGAAATCACTCTCTTTGTACACTTTCCCTGGCTCTGGTTCACCTTTAAAGGTCACTGCATCACCTGGGGTATAGATGTACTCATCCATAGTGCCGACAATTGGATATACTTTAAAAGGTGTTAAGAAACCGTCGTTGATGCCTTGCTTTAATGTGTAGCTATAAACAGGATCACCGAAGTATTTGTAACTATCAGCGTTGTCAGTACGTTTAGGTGTTGCAGTCAAGCCCAGTTGTACGGCAGGTGCGAAATAGTTGAGGATGTCACGCCATGAGCTTTCATCATTTGCGCCGCCACGGTGACACTCATCAATAATGATGAAGTCGAAGAAGTCTTCAGGATATTGTCTGAAGTTACAGTAGTCTGTGTCGGTGATGACAGCTTGTTCAAATTCTTCGTCTTCAACCTCTTCTAGATCCGCACTGTTTTGGTTTGCACTATCAGTCATTAAGGTTTGGAAAATGGCCATGAAGATACTGGCATTTTTCGGCACACCTTTGGCTTTTTTGATTTCGCTAGGGGTAATACGAACCACCGCATCTTCACCAAAGGCACCAAAGTCATTAAAGGCTTGCTTAGTAAGTACATTACGGTCGGCTAGGAATAATATACGTGGGCGCTTTTTAGCGTTACTTGGATTCTTAGCCGCTTGTAAGCTCCAGCGGCTGTTGAATAGCTTCCAAGACAGCTGAATGGCAATGCAGGTTTTACCCGTGCCTTTTGCTATTGCCTCCAACGCTTGGTTAATCGCATTCTCTTGGTAATAGCGAGGTTGCCAATCGCCTTTACATTCAAACGGGATTTTTGCAAAGTTCTCACGCCAAGTACTCGTGAATTTGGGTTCGCTCTTTCCGTCTTCACCATTAAAGGCAATCGCCCACATCTCTTCAGGGCTTAAATAGCGGTTAACGAGCTGTTCTTCACCCGTTAGCATGTCTATTTGGTAAATGTCATGACCATTGGTGGCATAAGCGAAACGGCACTGCAAGCGTTGAGCGTAGTCTTTGGCTTGGCGAACACCTTCGGTGTAACTTAGGCTTTCACGTTTGGCTTCAACAGCTGCGAGTTTACGGCCTTGAAACTCTAAAACGTAATCCGCACTGAGTTTAGAACTACGTTTACCACCGCCTAAAATACGCCCAGCAGTAATGATCACCTCTCGGCGAATAATGCTGTGGTCAGCTTTACCCCAACCATCTATCGTTAATTTAGGTGAGATTAGTTCAGCACGGGTTTCAGATTCATTTCTACTCATGACACTTACCTTGTGTTTACTGTTTAGACTGATGCTTAGTCGTGAGTTAATTCACCGCTGAAAGCTTTTTGTAGTATTGATTTTTTAAGTTCGTCTATTGAATTCAGCTTTTCATTGTAAATATCAACAACTTTCTCTATCTCTATTGATAACTGGTCGATAAGTTTAGTAATTTCTATTTGCTTGTTTTTTGAAGGTACTCTCACCCCAAACTTACTCAAACTAGAGTTACTTAAATTTGGCATTACAGCGCCCCCAGCTATTTTTTCCAAACTGGCTACACAAGAAGCAGACCTAAGAAATCTTACGAGAAATCCTCCATCACAACGATCTGATGATTTGATGATAAAGCTGCCAGTTCCGCATAAATACCCATCTTCATCTTGGGTTATTAATGCGCAGCGCCCCATTTCCCCCCTACGACCAATAACGATATCACCAGCTTTCATTTTATAAGCTGAAAGTCGCAATGCTGTCTCTTCTGAAATCGTCTTTCTTGTATCTGGTACTATTTTTTGTCCGACAATGTGCGCAGGATTTACAAGTGGTATACCGTCTTCAATGTAATCACTTTTATGGAGAAGTGAGCCGAAAGGCCCAGTAGCTATACCACCCGTGATTTCACCCAAAGTAGTATCAATCCAACCTTCACCTTTTTGGCTAAACACTTGTTGCAGGTAACTATCAAACAACTCACATGCGTTTTTTAGGTTTTGTTCGGTTTTAGCGCGTGTTTGCTCTAAGTCGGCAAACACAGTGTCGAGTAATGTCACAATGCGTTTTTGTTCTTCTACATCGAGAGGGAATTCTAATTCAAGATCCTTAAGCGATGAGTTTGAAATTACAGGCTGTGCAGCCTGCCGAGCAAGACTTCGTAAATTGTTAAAATTCAACAAGTAAGTTAAAAATTTATTATCAAAATCATACTTTTCATCTATGATCTTAAAGGCATTGTCTGTTAACCAAATATCTTCAGTAATATGCCTCGCATTGCCACATAAGGCACCTACACGACCAACAATTACATTATCGCCAGAAAGGTTGAAAGTATTATGAGTACCTGCTTGAGAGTTACCACCAAATACAGGGTAATCACCAGCTATCATATTTTTTGCAGTAAGACCGTCACCACTTTTCAGTTTAAAACAGTCTTTAAGCTTCTTGCGTACCCAACCTTGATTCATAACAACCCCTGAATCTTAGCCAAAATCGCTTCAGATTCTTTATCTAATGCAATGATGTCATCAATAATCACGTTAGGCTCACGCAGCGGTACTGCTTCCTCGGTATTTGGGTTTTTAATCGATAGATCATAAGTGCTTTCATCAACATCGCTAATGGCAATTGACCATGACTTATCAGAGTCACCTTTTTTCAAATCGCTCATGGCTGCTTTTTGAAGCACTACAAACTCTTCTAAATCTTTATCGTTTAGTGGGTTTGTTTTGCCCATGTTACGACCGACATTTAGCTCGTAGAACCATGTATTAAGCGTTGGTTCGCCTTTGGTAAAGAACAGCACAACGGTTTTTACTCCCGCACCTAAGAACGTACCACCAGGGCAATCAAGCACAGTATGTAAATTACAGTTTTCAAGTAGTTCCTTACGCAGTTTAATCGCGGCATTGTCGGTATTACTTAGGAAGGTATTTTTAATAACAACCGCTGCGCGGCCGCCAGGTGTAGTTGACCCGATCTAGTGGACACCTTCAATTGTAATTGGAGGTGTTTATGCCAGCTTATAAATCAGGTAAAAAAACTCAACAATATCTTACGGAATTTAAGGTAACTGCTGTCCGACTTTCGCTTCGAGAAGGAGCTACAGTTAAAAGCGTGGCGCTATCATTAGATATCCACCCTTATATGCTTTCTAAATGGCGAAAGGACTATAGAGAAGGGGTTATTATGGAAGATAAACGTAAGAAAAGGACTCAGATCCCGAGCCAGAAAACTGAGTCTAGTCGGATTGCAGAGCTTGAACGTCAGAACGAACAACTTAAGCTCGAGAATGACTTGCTAAAAAAGTGGCAACGATTCGTTGCCCAAGAAAATCGACAAAATTCCGATTCATAGCCCATTACAAAACGCGTTATTCCATTGTCTTGATGTGTCGTTTTCTATCTGTTTCTAAGTCGGGTTACTACGCATGGCTTGATAGAGAGCCAAGCCGCTACGATCAAGAAGAGCAGGCTTTGAAGAAGCGCATAATTAAAGTGTTTACCCAGAGTCGAGAGACTTACGGTAGTCCACGAGTTCATGCAGAGCTGAGGCGCCAAGGAGTTTTGGTTAGCCGCAAGCGTGTAGCTCGGATCATGAGAGAGCAAGGGCTAAGAGCGCGAAGTTATCGCATTTACATGAAAATGGCCAAGCTACATCGGTTCTATCAATCGATTAAGAATATTAAAAAAGACACACCAAAACCAACGGCAGTTAATCAACAATGGTCTGGAGATCTAACGTATATAAAGCAAGGTAAACGTTGGATGTATCTAGCGGTCGTTATCGATCTTTACTCGCGTAAAATCGTCGGTTGGTCGCTTGGTAGTAAGAAGAGTACACAACTAACGATGAGTTCGTTGAGAATGGCCATTAGAAATCGAAAGCCACAAGAGCGCTTATTGTTTCATACCGACAGAGGCTCTGAATATCGAGCACATGAAGTTCAAGCTTTATTATCAAAAAATGGAATTGTCCCAAGTATGAATCGTCCAGGTCATTGCACTGATAATGCGGAGGTGGAGTCGTTCTTCCATACGCTCAAAGGCGACATAATTAGGAAAAATAGTTTTAAAAGTGAGAAGCAGCTTAGAGATAAACTTGCCGGTTATATCCAGCATTTTTATAACCGTTATAGACTGCACTCAAGTCTTGGATATCGACCCCCGCATGAATATGAAGTAGCGACGGGTTAAAGATAATAGGGTGTCCATTTTATCGGGTGAAGATCACAGGTTTAAGCATTTTGATAAAGTGCTGCAAGAACAAAAATGCCGTTTCACTCGTTTGAATCGGGAAGTTCTCTTGAACCTCTTTACGCTCTTTACCACCAAATGGAGGGTTAGCCAATATTACATCGTGTTGGTTGCTTGGCTGAATGTCTTGCAAGTTTTCAGATAATGTATTGGTGTGCAATACATTAGGGGCTTCAATGCCGTGCAAAATCATGTTCATGATGGCGATAACGTAGGCTAAAGACTTCTTCTCTTTGGCATAGAAGGTGCCATCTTGCAGTGTTTTCAAATCACTCGTACTAAGTTTGGTTTTGTCTCGACCACCTTGACGTAAGTAATCGTAGGCTTCACATAAGAACCCTGCTGAACCAGCGGCACCGTCGTAAATGGTATCCCCGATTTTTGGCTGTACGACATCGATCATCGCGCGGATTAATGGGCGTGGCGTATAGTACTCGCCACCGTTTCGGCCAGCGTTACCCATATTCTTGATTTTAACTTCGTATAAGTGGCTCAACTCGTGCTTTTCTTTTTGCGATCGGAAACGAAGAGTATCTATTTTTTCCAGTGCATCACGCAGTGAGTAACCGCTTTGAATCTTGTTTTTTATCTCACCAAAAACCTCACCAATTTTATATTCAATGGTGTTGGCATTATTCGCTCGTTGTTTAAAGCCTTTCAGGTAAGGAAACAGTTCTCCATCAACAAACTCCATTAGGTCATCGCCAGTTAATGCGTTGTTGTGGTCGAAGTTACCTTCTGCATCTTTTGGTGCAGCCCAGTTACTCCAGCGATATTGCTCTTCGATGATGTACTCGTAGGTTTCCATCATCATTTCAGCTTCCTGTGACTTGGTGAACTCAAGATCATCAAGGTACTTTAGAAACAGCATCCATGATGATTGCTCTGTGTAGTCGAGTTCAGACGAACAACCTGCGTCTTTATGAAAGATATCGTCGACGTTTTTAAATACTTGTTCAAACATGCTTTGAATGTCCTGTCACGGCTGTACTATTGGGAGGATGGTTACTGCTAACTTCACCGAAAAATCCCATAGAAAATTGAGTTCTGAATTTAGGGTGGAATATACCCATTTTCTTTAGTCTTTACTTTGGCTTAGTGATGCGATGAGTGTCTTTCTGTCGCTCTCAGTCATTTGAGAAATAATGCATGCTAACTCAGCAGAGCTTTCATCTTCACAGAAGAAATAATTGAGCGGCACACCAAGCTCATCAGCGATGAGCTTTAAGGTTTGAACATCTGGGGCGTGCTTGCCTTTCTCGTACTGATTCATTCGAGGGCTTGCTGAACTTGCATCCATACCTATGCTTTCTCCCAAGGCTTTTTGAGAGAGCTTTGCTTTTTTTCGAGCTTGTTTGAGTCGCTCTGGGATTGGGTTTTTAAATGACACTTAGATTTCATTTCTCTGAGCTCAAGTTGACTAAGATTTTCTTAGTTTTATGGATTTCTGTATACTAAGCAATCCTTAGTTTTTGGTTGGTGTAATTTTGGAAATGAAACGGGCTCGAAGAATTAGTGCGGTCATGCACAAATTATTGATAGAGTGCATATTTCGGAGCTAGCCGACCGCCTATTTCGGTTTTAATCGACCACCAAATCCGTTTTTAACCGACCACTCATTTCGGTTTTAATCATCCACTTTTCGGTGTGTTTCCGAAATCGATGGTCGATTTACCGAAATAAACCTCTTTTCTCTTTTAAATCAATAGGTTTAACCTGAGTCTTTCATGTTGAGAGCACTAAGGATAAATCATGCCGAAAAAGAGAATGCCAATGAATAAAATTAAGGAAATCTTACGCCTCCGATACGAGTGCAATCTTTCTAATCGACAGATCGCCGCTTGCCTCAATATTGCTCATTCCACTGTATCCCAGCATCTATCCCGATTTAAATCCAGTGGCCTCACGTGGCCACTGGAAGAGACTCATCATGAAAATCAAGTCACCCAAGCTTTGTTTGATGGTCGCTCATCTTCTCAGCATAAAGTGATGCCTGATTTCACTCTCTGCTACTTAGAATTGAAGCGTAAAGGGATGACTAAAGCTTTGCTTTGGGAAGAGTATTGTCATCAGCATCAAGACAAAGCCTATGGCTATACACAGTTCTGCGAACTGTATAGACGTTGGCTAAAGACACAAAAACGCAGTATGCGCCAACTTCACCATGCTGGTGACAAGCTCTTCATTGACTACTGTGGCCCAACGATCCCTGTTGTGAATCCAGATACAGGAGAATGCCGACATGCTCAGGTATTTGTCGCCACTTTAGGAGCGTCAAATTACACCTATGTCGAGGCGAGTGAGAGCCAAGGGCTTGAACACTTCCTCATGGCTCATGTGAATACCTTTAATCACTTTGGTGGTGCTCCGAATCTACTTGTACCTGATAATCTGAAATCTGCTGTAACGAAAGCAGACTGTCATAGCCCTATCCTCAATGAGAGCTACCGAAAACTGGCACAACATTACGGCGTTGCTGTGATGCCAGCCAGGCCCTACAAGCCTAAAGATAAAGCCAAAGCTGAGAACGCAGTTCTCATCGTAGAGCGCTGGATAATGATGCGCCTTCGCCACCAAGTGTTCTATACAATGGCTGAGCTGAACCTGGCTATCCGAAAGCTGATGCATGACTTAAACCAACGAGAGATGAAACAGCTTGGTGTCAATCGACATGACTTGTTCAACAAAGTTGACCGTCCAGCGTTAAAACCACTGCCATCGCAACCATATGTGTATATCGAAACTAAACGAGCAACCGTCTCCCCTGATTATCACATTCAATATAAAAAGCACTTCTACTCTGTGCCGCACCAACTTGTTGGGCAACAAGTTGAGCTTGAAGCAACGCATCAAATAATACGTATCTACCACAAAGGGAGCATTGTTGCTCACCACTGCACAAGCCAAAAAGAATATGGTCTCTCTACCGTTTACGAGCATATGCCAAGCAACCATCAATACCAATCATGGACACCCGAGCGTTTTATCCGTTGGGGAAAATCTATTGGGCCAGCCACAGGTGAACTGACTCAGATGTTGCTCAAACGCCCAGAGCATGAAGCATTGGCCTTTAGAAGTTGCTTTGGGTTACTAAGTCTTGCCAAAAAGCACTCAGACGCACGGTTAGAACAAGCTTGCCGAGATGCCTTAGTGACAGAGAAGCCATACCTTGGCTTCGTCAAAAACTTATTGAAGAACCATCGAGAAGGCACTCTCTCTCAGCCTTCCACTGATACCCCAAACCTTAAACACACTAATGTTCGTGGTTCCAACTACTACCACTAGGAGAAACAATATGGACGCAATAATCCAACAGTTAAAATCACTACGCCTAAGTCATGCTTCTGATGCACTGGAACAGCAAAGGATACACCCCGCGACCTATGCTGAACTTGGCTTTGAAGAAAGGTTAGGACTCATCCTTGATCATGAGATAGTGAACCGAGATCAAACCAAAATCCAACGACTTAAACGGCAAGCCAAGCTGCGCCTAAGCGCTAGCGGTAATCAACTGGACTACCGCCCAGAACGAGGCTTAAAAAGAGCAATGATGGGAGAGTTATTATCAGGCACTTATTTACAAAAGCGACAGAATGTCCTGATTACAGGTGCAACAGGTGCAGGTAAAACCTATGTTGCTTGTGCGCTCGCCGAGCAGGCGTGTGAGCAACACTGCCCAAGTCGTTATTATCGCCTAAATCGTTTACTTGATGACCTGAGTAGTAGCCGCCTTGATGGCAGCTATCAAAAGCTGCTACTGAGCTTGTCTAAGAAAAAACTGTTGGTTATCGATGACTGGGGAATGGAAAAACTCAGCCAAGAGCATGCAAGTAATCTTCTCGAAGTGCTAGAAGATAGATACCAAGAGTGCAGTACAATCATTATCAGCCAACTACCTGTAAAAGAATGGCACGAGATGATCGACAACTCGACGATCGCTGATGCGATCTTAGATAGGTTGGTTCATCAAAGTCATAGAATCGAGTTACGAGGGGAATCAATGAGAAAACTGGCTTAAATCGACCACTTGGAGTAAAACTAAGGAAGAGAAAAGAGAGGCTTAAAAAGGTGGTCGATTAAAAACGAAACTAGGGGTCACATCAGCCGAAATACGCAGCTGAAGCGATTGTTTCACCGCTAAGTAATATGGAAGCGATGGCGAAGCACCTTGAATTGATCTCAATAGCAACACCGATTGATAAACACTCTGTGATTATTATGGATCAAGCGAGCTGGCATCAAACACACTTAGCCAATCACTTTAAGAACATCACGATAATCCATATCCCGCCCAATTCACCAAAATTAAACCCGATAGAGCAAGTTTGGCAATGGCTTCGTCAGTACAAGTTAGCGAATCGGTGTTTTGAAAACTATAACGATATAGTGAACTCGGTGTGCGAAGCTTGGAACAGTTTTTGTGAAGATAAACGCAGAGTCCAATCTCTCTGCTTTAGATACTGGACTAGGTTGATAAGTTAATTAATGGAATTGGTATTATTTCACTTTCAGACATGCTTCCTTTATGCTTACCGTTTTCAAGTTGAAGTTTTACCATTGAGGTAGAAAAGCCTTACAAAAGTCATCGACATGGCAAAATGAGTCTACTAGTTTATGCATAGCTGGTTCCCTGCGATTGTTATCTCTTGGTCGAAAGATCTGATCGCAGAACCAGCGTTTAGTTCACTTCTATTTTTATCCCAAGTTCAGGTTAATTAGGGAACATTAGTTGAAGAAAAGTAAATTATCGAGCATCAAAGAAGCAAGACTATCAGTTCCAACCAAACTGGACACAATAGTAACGATAAGGTTTGTATTCCTTTTGATGGTTTAAAATACCAATGCTGTGGTGAAAGTTTTAAACTTTATTGTCATGATGCTAGCATCCCGGAGGTTGTTAGGTTAATTTAGTTTCAATCTTTATTGCTCCTTGTGACATTACCTAGCAACAAGCTCTACACGAGAAAATGTTTTAAACTTTAATGTCCTCCGACACCTGCTTTTAGGCCAGAACTTGCGCACATTGTTAGCAGAGTGGCTGATTCCATTTCAAAGTTCAGCACCCCCATATCTTGCCATTCTTTCATCGAGCCTTGAAAACGTCTCACCACTCGACCCGAGAAAGTATCGTAACGTTCTTGGCCGGGATAGAAAGTGTCACTTGATGCCGTCACGCCCATGTGAACTTGAGCTCCCGACTCTTCCACCGCTGCTTTCATCGCCGTCGCGACTGAAAAATCAGCCACAGCAGGAAATTCCATTGGAGCAAAGTGCAGGCTTGCACCATCTAGGCGAACCGAGCCTGTCGATACAATCATATCACCAACATTCACATGTGGCTGTATGGCACCCGTTGTACCAACTCGTAAGAAAGTCTAGTTGACACCAAAGTAGCTCATCGCTAACATTCACGGCGCTTTTAAAGCAATTCCCCCTTAGTTCAGTTGGTAGAACGGCGGACTGTTAATCCGTATGTCGCAGGTTCGAGCCCCGCAGGGGGAGCCAAATTCAAAAAAGACGCCTTATGGCGTCTTTTTTTGTCTTACACCTTGCCCTATTTTTCTTGACTGACCTCGCTTAACGTTTTCTCGCTAATCTTACAAGACCGTCACCTATACCCAATACAACCAGTAGATCATTTGCAATACATGTTTTGTCATCTTGCAAATAAGTCTGATTACTAGGCCATCCTATCCTCCATCGATTTTTTATGACTTAATGGCTAAGAGAAAAGTAAACCAACGCAGAACTCAACCATTTTTTTCTAAAAAACCACCACTAAACACCAAAAAAACAAATCACTAAAAGTTAAAAAAACAAATAATAACAGTCACTTAAAATGACAAAGAAACCAAAAAAAAGGTAAATGATTAGGCTTTATTTTTTTTCTGCGTGATTCCGTGTAATTCCTTTCTGTTTTTAGGCCCAAGGCTCTAACTTAGTCGCCACTTTCACCGCAGCGTGAAACAAAAAATCGATAACAACAGAGTCAGCTACTTGTTAGCTTTAGATACCTAGGAAATACATAGTATGCAAAACAAAACAGTAAAATTTTTCGCTTTGGGCGCATTGGCAGCAGCAACGACATTTGGTGCAAGTGCAGAAAATACTTATGACTACTTTGTCGGTTTTGATGCCGGTACTCATATCAGCGGTAAATCGAAGGCAACCGGAACAGAGGAAGATGGAACCCCGTTTGAAAATTCTTATGATACCGATCCGTCTTTAATTACTGGATTGAGTGGTGGTGCGATTATTAATGACCACCACAGAGTAAAAATGAACCTTGCTTATGATGCTCTTGAGTTTGACGGAGAAGATCATACCATTGACCGTACAGACCTGACTGTTAGCTATGATTATATGCTACCTATCGCTAACAAGCTTAGCTGGACTGTGGGTGCGCATATGGGTTACGAATTTTTTGAAAGCGATGCAGATGACCTAGATGGCCTTACTTATGGTGTTCAAACCGGTCTAGACTACAGACTAACTCAAAAATGGAGCCTAGGCGCTGAAATCGCCTACACAGCTCACGACGGTGAAGTAAAAGCTGGTGAAGGTTTATGGTCCTATGAAGAGCAAATCGAAGACGACGTAACCTTTATGGCTAACGTTCAATACCACTTCTAATTGAAGCTAAACACTGTCCTTATCACTCCCGGCTTTTGCCGGGAGTTTTTTATCTCAACATAGAATTTTCACTGCGCGTCAGCATTACCGCCCCTCTAGTCCCTTCCAGCATCACTATATCTTCATTTTGATAAACCAAAACGTTATTTGATTTACCAGATAAAAATAGTGATGTATAAGTGACTGCATGGTAGCCATCTATCACTTTGGAGGTTTGAATCGGCTCAGTGGAATATGACAACTCAAAAGCGCCATTTTCAGACTGAGTGACTTCACCACTTAGCGCAAATAACGCCACACCTTCCAATCCATCACCTTCAACTGATATAGTGGATTCTATTTTTTCTCGATTGAGACTTACCTCAATTCTCTCTCGCCACTGACCATTGGCCTTTGAGTACCCTTGAATACGAGCAATATAACGCCCTTCAATTAGCAATTGCTGACTACTAAAATACAACGAGCTACCATAACCCAACAATGAGGCAATAAAGATACTTATCCAACATTTGAGACTCTTCATTTCGCTAACTCCTTTGCTAACTGAGGAAACATTACTTCTTCAACGAAGTAATTGTCACTACGGTGAGTGGCGTTATCATGAACCGAAATGTTGTAGCGACCATTTTTAAGACCAAAAAAATATAAACAGTCGCACTGAGACGCTTTTATCATGTCTAACACTTGTGGTGGAATTTCAACATCATGCTTGCTAAGAACTTGCTTACCATCAACGTCAAGAAGCTCATAGTCAGGATTGAGATAGGATATTAGCTGCGTATTGGTCACTTTAGTAAACTCAAGAAACGATGCAATAAGCAAAACAACACTGGCGATACCAAGCGCGAATCTCGCCCATGTTCTCAGTGACATTGTTTTACGCCCACTGCTAGCAGGTAGAACACCTTCCACTTTATCTAGCTTACCAGCACATTCACATGACAGCATATACCCAACTCCAACCACAGTTTTTAACTCTACTGAATTGGAAATAGCAATCGCCAAGCGAATCTTCTGAATGGATTTTTGCAATGACGAATCTGTCACTATGGTATCAGGCCAACCTGCCGACTTAAGCGCCTCTTTTGCTAATACCTGATTGGCATTGTCTAATAATGTTTTCAGTAATAAACATTCATTATAGTTAAGAGAACGGCTATGATAGGTGGTACTTACCGTCATCTTCTCTACGTCAAATATCAAATCATCACATGTGTACTGGCTAGTCACGTCTATCCTTGTCCAAGTGTAAAAATGGTCTCAGTCAATCATTCAAAAGCACAAGTACTAAGCTAGGGTAGCTTAATACTTGGATTTGTGAGTTACCTGTCAAAAAGGAACAGGCGAGTAATCTGAACTAAAGGGCCTGTATATGACAATAAAATAACATTACTTAAAGCTTAGCGCAGGTTAATATAAATAAACTTATCAAAAAAACAAAAGCCGTGTGGGCAAAACACAGCTTTTTTCATTTCAAATTTAGTTCCCATCAGGCGTATTGCTGTGCGTCTTTTTTACTTTGCTGAGGTGGCGTTTTATCACGTTTTTTCACACTCTCTAAAGGGACTACTTCTTCTGCTTTGATATTCTTTGAGCTACCTAAAAACACGCCACCTTTTTCTATCGTAAATTCAGTTGCCGAGACTTCTCCTTCAAGATATCCGTGCTCAAGAATTTGTAAGGTTTTGGAATATACTTTGCCTAAAAAACGACCATTAACAATCAGGCACTCACAACGAATCGCACCTTCCACTGAACCTGTAGCACTGATGGTGACGCACCTGTCCGTTTCTATATTCCCCTTTACCTGACCATCTATCTGGATGTGGCAAGTAAGTTTGAACTGTCCTTCGATAAAGGTGCCTTCTGCGATGACAGTTTGAGCGCTGTGGCCATTTGGCTCTCTATTATGTTTACTAAATAATCCCATTGTACATCCTCGTTCGATTTAAAAATCGCATCAAAATTATTCATTTCCCACTTGGTAAAAGGCAAAGGATCGAGAGAGCGCCCAACCAAACGAATTTCATAGTGAAGGTGATAACCAGTCGATAGCCCCGAGTTGCCCGTTAGGCAGGGTAAACGCATGAACGTTTTTTGCTCAATTTGAGTTTAATCCTTAAGCGGAGGTCGCTTTATAATTAAACGATGTAACAATTATTATCTAGCCGCTGAAAAGCAAGTTAGTTCATCTGCTTAAATATCAAACACTCGTGCGGTCGCCCTGGCCCGTTAGGCCAATTAATTGACCCTTTTTTACATATTCACCACGCTTAGCTTTAAACGCACTGAGATGTGAATAAGATGAAGTAAAACCGTAAGAATGGGCCACTCGAAGAAAGTTGCCAGAGCCCTTATTACTTTTTCTGACAACTTCAATAATTCCCTCAGCAGGCGCAAATACTGGTGTCCCAACATTCACCGCATAATCAATGCCACGATGCATACTTTTTGCCTTGGTAACGGGATGAACACGATGTCCATAATATGACGAGAGGTAACCGCTCTTAACTGGTCGACCATTGGGTATCATCTGCATCATTTGATAGCGAACAGCGGTGGTCAAAGCGGCATTATCTACTCTTTCTCTTAGATTCAAAGACTCATCGGACAAAGCCAATATTTAGAAGAGATCCATAAACACTTTCAAAAAGAAGTCGCTCAACTCTTTATCAACTACATACATGCTGAATCCGTTTGTATGTCATCGGCCATTACTGGCCCTGCAAATTTTCCCGTCGAGCGCAACAGAAAGCGTCTTGCTTCCGCTATGAACAAATATGACGCCATCGCAGAGAGAGAAAAGCAGCTGTATAAACGAGGGGTAAAAGTATGGAAACTAAAAACGTTAATGGGTCACGTAAACGATTTGGAAAACTTAATTCAGTTTTCGTAGGTATGTTTGCAGCATTATTTTCAGGGATGTTTTTTCATCGCCTCTATACCGAATCAACTTGAAGATGCAGGCTTGAGAATCTGAAAATTATCATTAATTCGAGATGTCAAAGAGCCTGCGATCTCTGGAAGAGTCACTGCAAAAAATTGGTCTATTGCCTCCTTGAAGTCCCGTTTTCTTTTGAAGTAAACGTTGTTCCTCGACTTCTCATTCATTACTTTCCATAGCCGCTCTATTGGGTTGAGGTTTGGGCTGTAAGGTGGAAGATAATGCAGTTCAATATTCAGGACAAACGCCGCATCTTTGACTAAGTCACTGCGGTGATACCCCGCACCATCTAAGATGATATGAAGCTTATGGGTTAACGGATAACTCTCTCTTAACTTACAGAAAAAGCGAACAATCGTTTCACTGTTAATGTTCTCATAGTCGTGAACAATGGTTGCACCGATATCCGATAGGTTCAGTGCGCCAATAATGTTCAATCGGCTACGATTACCCGTTGTTTCAATCACTTTATCCTGACCAGTTCGTATCCAGCCACGAGATATTTTTGTTGATAGTGTTGGGTGAACTGCATCAATAAAGACTATCGATTCATCCTCGCCACAGCTTGCCTTTAGCGCTTCATAAGCCTCGATGAAAGCTTGTTGTTTTGCTTCATCAAATTTGTGTGGAACGCCTTTCGGCTGCTTGTAGCTAAAACCATTGTGGTGAAGCCATTTGTTCATACCAGAAACCGTGTAATCAAGTCCAAATGTCTCTTTAACGTAGGCGACAATTTGATGCGTGTGAGAATAGGTTTTCTCAGTCAAATGCTCGATTAGGTGCATGGTTTGAGTTGCAGAAAGCTTGCTTTGGCTTCCGCCATTTTCAGGCTTAAGTTTTTCAGAGAAAACATAATCACTGAGATGACGAGCAACAGTCGATTCGTGAATACGAAGAGCTTGTGAAATCATAGTCTGACTCCAGCCTTCAGAAGCCAGCAAAACAGCCTTAATACGGTCGCAGACCCGACTATCACGTTCAATGTCGTGCATTTGTTCGAGTTGTAGTTTCTGCTGAGGAGTCAGTGTAATTTTCATGGTTCGTAGCATGATCCTGATTTTAAAGAAAATCAAGCACCTTCAATGATCACGGGTATATATTAATTTACAATCCCTTGGCGTTTATGGACAACAAAACTAGACTAAGTATTACTTAGTATACAGAGACTAATAAAGCTAAGAAAATCTTAGCTACTGAGAAACTATATAATGAAAACCAAGTGCAATTTATTAACCCAATACCAATTAGACTCAAAGACGCTCGAAAAAAGTGCGACTTTCTCAAAAAGCGCTGGAAAACGAAACGAAGGCCGACTTGCATCAGCTTTATAGTGCACTCCACGTTTGATAACGAAACTCATTTCTTTGTTTGTTCGAAGTAATTTCGATTTTGGGGCGCATCAGTGTTGAGGGAAGATCCATTTTTCTCCTCTTGTTCGTACCTCTCTCTATATTCTTTCGCTGACTTTATTTCCAGCTTAACTGCAACCTTCCTAGCTTGCTCATAGCTCATATAAATTTCAGACATTCAGCACCTCCCAGATCTCACATAGTTCAATCAATACTAAGGATTTCTTAATATACCAATTAGTATATAGTTTATGGTTCTCACAAATTCCAGTTTCATAATTATCAAATCAGACTTAATCACTGATGTGGATAGGCGTAGTTTTAGTATGCTTTTCTGAGTAGAACTAATTTTCATATAGATAGTTGAACAATGGTATCGTTAGATTCTTTTGCTAGTACTGTATTTGAATTGCTATAATGCTGTACAAATACACAGTTCAAAGGTGTTGAAAAGGTTTATGCACCTAAACCATTCAAAAACATCGATTAAAGTATGCGAAAAATAATTCACATTGATCTCGACAGTTACTATGTCTCTGTAGAAGCAAGGGACAACCCCTCTTTACGTGGAATTCCTCTAGCTGTTGGAGGGAAAAATGGTCGCGGCGTTATTGCAACGTGTAGCTATGAGGCGAGAGCTTTTGGTGTGCGTTCGGCAATGTCTACAGCAAAAGCGTTACAACTTTGCCCAAGCTTAACGGTAGTGTCTGGAAATATGGAAAAGTATAAGGCGGTATCTAGGCAAATCCATGAAATATTTAGACGGTATACGGATGTAATAGAGCCACTGTCGTTAGATGAGGCATATTTAGATGTCACAGGTTCTAATTTGTTTCAAGGTTCAGCAACTTTAATTGCAGAAGACATACGTAAATCTATTCAAACGGAATTGAATTTAACGGCTTCAGCAGGAGTTTCCCCATTAAAGTTTGTTTCTAAAGTCGCTTCAGATGTGAATAAGCCTAACGGTATATGTATTGTCCCACCTTCTGAAATCCAAACTTTTATAGACGAATTAGAACTAGGGAAAATAAATGGTGTTGGGAAGGTGACGTTAGAGAAATTAAACAAACTTGGCTTGTATAAAGGGGAGGATATTAAGAATTTCGATAAAAACACTTTGATTTCAAAATTTGGTAAATTTGGGCATACGCTTTGGCAAAGGTGCAATGGTATTGATGATAGAGATATTGTTGTTGAAAGGGTAAGAAAGTCAGTAGGGGTTGAACGGACATACTTAAATGATATTCATAGCCTGGATGAATGCATGCTTGTAATAAAGCCTTTGTATGTCGAATTAGAGCAAAGGTTAGAAAAAGCGCTTGCAGATAAAGTGATCACGAAACTCGGTGTGAAGTTAAAGTTCAACGATTTTCAACAAACAACGGTTGAACATAAGTATGATGAAATGGATATGCAGTTTTTTATCAAGTTATGTGAAGAAGCCGTTGCTAGAAGTCATGGACGAAGTATACGTTTAGTCGGACTAAGTGTTGGTATTGAACCCAAGGAATCAACTGATCAATTACAACTCCCTTTGTGATTTTTGTAAGTGGATTTTTAAGAAAATGCCCATTTTTTACATAAATTTCTCAGATTTTTTTGTAAGGGGGAGTTGCAAGTGAAAGTTTGTATCTAACTCTATGTTATAAATGCGTATTCACTCACTCAGTCAGTTAAACTTACATTTTTCACCCACAAGTTTACATACGCAGCTGTCGAAATGCGCGATAACCCGGCCTACCGAAATCGACCGCTTGCGGTTGGCGGGCATGAAAAACAACGAGGTGTCTTGAGCACCTGTAATTACGAAGCTCGCAAGTTTGGTATTCGTTCTGCGATGCCAACGGGGAAAGCGCTACAGCTTTGTCCTAACTTATTAGTGGTTCCGGGAAGAATGCAGGTTTATGTTGAGATATCTAAAAAGATCCGTGAAATTTTTTCTCGATACACATCATTGATTGAACCTCTTTCTCTGGATGAAGCATTTCTTGATGTGACTGAATCAAAGTTGTGTCACGGTTCTGCGACACTGATTGCCGAGTCAATTCGCCGTGATATTTGGAACGAGTTAAATCTCACGGCTTCAGCCGGTGTCGCTCCGATAAAATTCTTGGCTAAAGTGGCTTCGGATATGAATAAGCCCAATGGGCAATTTGTTATTCCTCCGCAAGACGTACAAGCTGTCATTGATGATTTACCACTCGAAAAAATCCCAGGCGTTGGCAAGGTCAGCATTGAAAAGCTCCATCTAGCGGGATTCTTTACATGCAAAGACATCAAAGGGGCAGACTATCGAGACTTGCTTCTGAAGTTTGGTCGACAAGGTGCATCGTTGTGGAAGCGAAGCCATGGTATTGATGAAAGAGAAGTCATCATAGAACGCGAGCGTAAATCCGTAGGCGTTGAGCGCACGTTTACTCAAAACATTTCGACTTATGCTGAGTGCTGGCAGGTGATAGAAGACAAATTGTTTCCTGAGCTTGAAACTCGCCTAGAAAAAGCCAGCCCAAGTAAAGCAATCATCAAACAGGGCATTAAGCTCAAGTTTGCTGATTTCCAACAAACGACCATAGAACACATACATGCTTCATTGGATCGAGAACACTTCAAAGAACTATTGAGTGAGATCTTAAAAAGACAACAAGGGCGAGAGATACGCCTGCTCGGTTTGAGTGTGATGTTACAACCCAAAGAACAAGTGAAGCAGCTGA
Source organism: Vibrio sp. FE10 (assembly GCF_030297155.1). Lineage (NCBI taxonomy): Bacteria > Pseudomonadati > Pseudomonadota > Gammaproteobacteria > Vibrionales > Vibrionaceae > Vibrio > Vibrio apostichopi. The sequence goes on from NZ_AP028067.1 coordinate 813,952, forward strand.
GTTTCTTTTAATTTTCATCAGCTAGATTTATGCAAACCTAGCTGACTTTTTGGTACAAGCGGTGTGTTTTAGCGTTATTATCTTGGCAAGCGTTTTACCAATGCTAAGGTTTCACTGAACGGTTGTTGCTCTAACTTTCCGTACCCCGACATTTTGCTGGCTTTTAATTTGGTAGAAAGCGGTGTCGCGATTCCGCATAAAAAGCGAGTAATGGCTTCGTCGGTAATCAGTTGTTGGCTATTGGATATGAACTCTTGAATCCAAGCGACGACGATCTCTTCATCTATAGGTTCAGCTTTCACGCTTGGTAGTGTGGCAATTTCTCCTCGGCATACTGAGCAGTGACCACAGTCTTTGGGTGCCTTATCATCGGCAAAGTAACTCGCAAGACGTGAGCTTAGACAAGTATCCGCCTCAAAGAAGCTCAGCATTTGATTAAGACGGTTTATTTCACTGTTCTCTTTTGCTTTAAACAACTCAGTTAAACGTTCTGATAATTGCATCATATCTTCAGACGTATTGTGGATCGCGTAAACATCCGTGATCTGCTTACTTTCCAATTCAATCCAGCCTTGTTCATTGAAGTAGTCGATAGCGGTAACAACGCGTTGACGGTCGGCCTGGAAGTGTGTCCAAAGCGCATCGAAATCAACTTGGCACCAGACTCTTGCTTGTGGTGAGCATTGGAAAATAGCCTCTACGAAGTGTCGGCGTTCTCCTTGGAACTGCTCTGTGATCTGTTGTTTCGGACGAATGAACTTAAATTTGTAGTCAGCGAAGTAGCTGTATTTGGGCTCAATCACGCCTTCAATTTCGAGATAAACCAACAGTGTTTTTAGCGGGAGTTGACGAATGTTAGATTCACGCGATAGTTGGTTGAGCATGATCTCCCATTGGTTTGCACCAGAAGCGCCAATGTTTTGGTTTTCGTAGATCTCTTTCAAGACAGCTTGGATCGAGATGTTGTCTGGTGTATCACCAAATACGAAGTTCTCTAGCGTGCTGAGGCCATACTTGTTGGCGAGAAGAATACATGCTGAAGGTTGACCATCTCGGCCTGCTCGGCCGATCTCTTGCGAGTAGTTCTCTATCGATTTTGGTAAGTCGAAGTGAATCACACGGCGAATGTTTGACTTGTCGACGCCCATCCCGAAAGCAATCGTCGCCACAATACAATGCACGTCATCATTCATGAATTGATGTTGAATGGCATCTCTATTTTCTGGTTTAAGCCCTGCATGGTAAGCGACTGCGTTGATTCCAGCATTGCGCAGTTGCTGAGCCACCATCTCTGCTGTTTGTTGAAGGGTGACATAAACGATGGTCGGAGCTTGAGGCGCTTGATTGGCGACCGAGCACAGAGTCTCTAGCTTACTAGCTTGTTCACAAGGCTGAATCGACAGGTCGAGGTTTTGACGATAGAAACCCGTAACAACAACGCGTTCCTCATCGATATTAAACTTAGACTTCATGTCTTGGATAACTGAGGTTGTTGCGGTTGCAGTCAGTAGTAATACCTGCGGGATATTCAGTTGTTTTTGGTATTGAGGCAACTTGAGATAATCGGGTCTAAAGTTGTGTCCCCATTCAGAAATACAGTGCGCCTCATCGACCACAAGTAACGAGATTGGAACCTGAGAAATGAACTGGCGAAAGCGTTCGTTCTTCAAACGCTCGACGGAGATCATCAGAATCTTGGTGTCTCCGTTACGCACAGACTGCATCACCTGTTGAGTGGTCTGTCTGTCTTGGCTAGATTCTATCGCAGCGGCGCTGATCCCTTTACTGTGTAAGAAGCTTAATTGGTCTTTCATTAAGGCTAACAGTGGAGAAATAACCAAAGTTAAATGAGGTAACTCTAACGCGGGTAATTGGTAGCACAGCGATTTACCTGAGCCCGTCGGGAATATGGCCGCGGTAGAGTGACCGGATAGAACATTATCAATGACTTGCTTTTGCCCATTACGCAGTGAATCGAATCCGAATACTTGTTTTAGCTTCTGCTCAATCATTTATGTTCTACCTGAGTTATTAAGTGTCGTATTGATGCTAAAGCGTTCGCCTATCTATGATCGCGCCGCTTGATGAATCAAATGTCTTGCACCTGATTGTACCTAATTCTATTCTGTAGCTCCTATAGAAAAGCACTCCAAAAGTATGAATAAGTCTGAGCTTCGACAAATAATTTTAGAGCAACTCGAATCACGGCTACGCATCGCACAATCTGCGACTCAGCGAGCTATTGATGCTGCGACCGATGAAGAGACCGTGCCAGAGCACAAATACGATACCTTGGCGTTAGAAGCCTCGTACCTTGCGCATGGACAGGCGATGCGAGTTCAAGAGTGTGAAGATGACATCCAGTGTTTCCGAAACCTCGTCTTGCGAGACAGCGAAAGAATCACCGTCAGCAGCTATGTTGTCGTTATTGACGAACATGATGAATATAAACACTTTTTCCTTGGACCTAAAGTCGGGGGGCTTTCTGTTACGTGGCACGAAAATGAGGTTGCCATCGTCACGGCGAATGCGCCATTTGGTCAGGCTCTAATGGGCAAAGAAGTCGGTGATGAAATTGAGTTTAAGGTCGCTGATAAACAGTTTTGCTATGAAGTAGTATCGATTGACTGAATGACAGGCTTAGAAATATAAACGTTTTTCTGACAAAGAAGCATAAACTAGCGGTATAGTCGTTGGGCAGATTGATGAGAGGGTGTTATGAAAAAAAGCGTATTAATTGCATCATTAACAGTGGCTACCGCTGTTGTGAGCCTGCCAACTTTTGCAGCTCAGTGTCGAGTTGATTTGAAAAATGAACTACGAATTGATGAGCAGAAAGTCGAAATCCATCAAGTAAATGGTGATACAGCTATTCTTGATGGCAATAACGATCTTTATATTCATGGTGAAAAGGTGGCACTTGATGCCGACCAACAAGCGGCAATTGAAAAATACCGTGACAGCATGAATGAGTATTTACCACGCGCAAAACAAATGGCGAATGACAGCTTAGCCTTGGCGAATGATGTTATTGATGACATCGCTGCCAGTCTAGATTCTCCAGAGTCGTTTGATAATGTAAAAGAATCAATGAAAACGTACTTTGCTGAATTAGAGGCTCGTTACTATAAAGATGGCGAGTTAGTCCTACCGGCTGATAGTTTCGATTCGATGGCCAATGGTTGGTCTGAAGATTTCGGAAAGGCTAAGGAGATCTTTAACCAAGAGTTTATCTCAAGTGCCTTTAATGCGATGTCGGAAAAAATGAAGCAAGACGGCGGGCTAAATTTGACCGAAATGGCTGATAGCATGGCTGAATTAAAGCTTAAAGTTGAAGAGCGAATGAAAGAACACTCTCAACAAGTACAAGAGGAAGCGAATGAGTTCTGTGATTCTCTAGATGAGATGGCAGAGCAAGAGCAAGAGCTGCATAAAATCATTCCGAACCTAAAAGACTACCAAGTATTTACTATCTAGCTTGAGTTTCAGATTCGTCAGAAGAGCACCGATTGGTGCTCTTTTTTTATGGGTTAAATAAGCTAACGATTAATTAAGGAATACCTTTGAATAGTCTAATCAATCGTTGCATTGATTTTATTTGGTCAGTTAGTCTGGGAGATTGTTAATAATTTGGTCTTAAATACTAAGTAGATTGTAAAAATAAGATAATTGTTCATTTATTGGTTGTGCCTATCATTGCTTTTGATTACTGTACTTCTCAACTAGTTCACTGATTCTTATGCGGGCAATATGGACCAACAATCTTCCTCTTCAAGAGAGCACTTTAGTTCTCGTTTGGGTTTTATTTTAGCAGCGGCGGGTGCGGCTGTTGGCTTAGGTAATATTTGGGGTTTCCCAACCCAAGTTGCCAGTAACGGCGGTGGTGCTTTTCTGCTTGTTTACCTAATCATGATTTTCGTGGTTGCTTTCCCGATGCTGGTTGTTGAGATGGCGATTGGCCGTCATGGTCAAGCGAACCCTGTCGATAGTATGCGCTCTTTGACTTCGAATCCTTTAGGTAAGAAAGTCGGTGAATTTGTTGGTTGGATTGGCTTAAGTGTCCCAAGCGCCGTGTTGGCCTTTTATAGTATTGTCGGCGGTTGGTTGATTTGCTTCCTTTTTGGCGCGGTTGCTGACCTGATTGGCTTAGAGTCCATCGCTGATTGGTTCAAAGGCTTCAGTGTTGAGCGAAACGTGTTTGGTACCGTGCTCTTCTATGTACTGACTATTCTGATTGTTCAAGGTGGTGTGAAGCAGGGTATCGAGAAGTGGTCGACTCGCTTAATGCCAGCGTTGTTCATTTTGTTTGGTTTACTGTTTGTTTACATCATGACGCAAGCGGGTGCGATAGAAGGCCTGAAGCATTACTTGGTTCCAGACTTTGAGAAAGTGTGGGATAGAAAACTCATTCTAGCGGCAATGGGACAAGGCTTCTTCTCGCTAACCATTGGTGGCTGCTCTATGTTGGTTTACGGTTCTTACTTAAGCAAGAAAGAGAACCTACCAAAAATGGCGATGAACGTAACCTTGGTTGATACCGCTGTCGCTTTTATTGCTGGCTTAGTGGTTATGCCTGCCATGTTTGTTGCGATGCAGAAGGGTGTACAAATCTACGCTGAAGATGGCTCACTATTGAGCTCTGACACACTCGTATTTACGGTTCTGCCTTTGATGTTTGATAGCTTAGGCGTACTTGGTCAGATCTTCGCAATTGTCTTCTTCTTGTTGCTAACGATTGCTGCTCTAACTTCTTCAATTTCGATGCTGGAAGGGCCTGTAGCGCTAGTGAGTGAGCGTTTCAATACCAGACGAACACCAACGAGTTGGGTGATTGGTGGTGCTATTGCACTGTTCAGTGTGGTGATAGTTTATAACTTTGCTGCGATGTTTGGCATGGTTGCGATGATAGCGACTCAGTATCTTCAACCGGTCGCAGCACTGATGTTCTGTCTGTTTGGCGGCTGGGTGTGGAGCCGAGCTTCAAAAGTGAAAGAGCTTGAACAAGGTTGTCCTGATTTTCAGCTTGGTTGGTTTGGTAAAGTGTGGCCGATGTATGTGAAGTTCGTATGCCCAATCTTGGTGGCAACAGTTATCTGGGCTTCTTTTGGTTAATAGACCATTTAACATCTAGATGATTAGACTTCGAATTCAAGGCCACTCTTAATGAGTGGCTTTGTTGTTTTCGTATCGAACAAGCTTGTTTGCTCAAAAGAAAAAAGAAAAAAGAAAAAAGAAAAAAGAAAAAAGACGCTGAACATACAATTCAGCGCCTTTTCAATTTTGGTTTAAGCAGGTGATTACTTAATTTCCATACCTTGAGCTTGCAAGTCGGCATGGTAAGAAGAACGTACAAATGGGCCACAAGCTGCGTGAGTGAAGCCTAGTTCAAGAGCAATCTCTTTCAGCTCATCAAACTCTGAAGGCGGCACGTAGCGTTCTACTGGTAAGTGGTGACGGCTTGGCGCAAGGTATTGGCCTAGTGTCAGCATAGTTACGCCATGTTCGCGAAGATCTTTCAGTACTTGAACGATCTCTTCTTTCGTTTCACCAAGACCCATCATCACACCTGATTTAGTTGGGATGTCTGGGTGTTGCTCTTTGAATTTTCTCAACAGATCAAGAGACCACTTGTAGTTCGCGCCTGGGCGAGCTTTACGGTATAGACGTGGTGCTGTCTCTAGGTTGTGGTTGAAAACATCTGGCGGGTTGTCTTTCATTAGATCAAGTGCAACGTCCATACGACCACGGAAGTCAGGAACCAGCGTTTCAATGCGAATATTTGGATTCTGTTCGCGAATTTCACGGTTACAGTCAGCAAAATGCTGAGCACCACCATCACGCAGGTCATCACGGTCAACTGAAGTGATTACAACGTACTTCAGCTTCATGTCTTTAATCGTCTTAGCCAGTTTCTTCGGCTCTTCTGCTTCAGGAGCAACAGGACGACCATGGGCAACATCACAGAACGGGCAGCGACGAGTACAGATAGCGCCAAGAATCATAAACGTTGCCGTGCCGTGGTTAAAACACTCGGCTAGGTTAGGGCAAGACGCTTCTTCACAAACTGAGTGCAGGTTGTTTTTACGCATTGCTGATTTGATTTCTTGAATACGATGGCTGTCTGAAGGAAGTTTAATCTTCATCCATGCAGGCTTACGTAGAACTTCTTTCTGTTCAGCAGGCATATTCTTTACGGGAATTAATGCCATTTTGTCAGCGTCACGATATTTAACGCCTTTTTCCATTTGGATTGGTTTGCTCATGATTTTATGCTTCTGCTGTAATGTTACTGGTGGCTTGAATGTCTACTTGGTCATAGCCGAGTAGTTCTACTAGCTCTTGTATTAACTGTTGCTCAACGCTTTCTAATTCACTGGGTCCGCCTAACTGGCTTACCTGAGCCATTTCCATACCTTGGTAACCACATGGGTTAATGCGTAGGAATGGAGACAGGTCCATATCGACGTTGAGTGCAAGCCCATGAAATGAGCAGCCGCGTCGAATACGTAATCCGAGTGAACAGATTTTCTTGCCATCGACATAGACACCTGGGGCGTCAGGTCGGGCAGTTGAATTTATATTGTAAGCTTTCAGAGTGTTGATTACGAGGTTCTCAATATGAGTCACCAAATCACGTACTCCGAATTTTTTGCGGCGGATGTTAATCAAAAAGTAAGCGACTAACTGACCTGGGCCGTGATAAGTCACTTGGCCACCGCGATCGCTTTGAATGACAGGGATGTCACCAGCATTTAATACATGCTCGGCTTTGCCTGCTTGTCCTTGAGTGAAGACAGGGTTGTGTTCAACCAACCAAACTTGGTCTACGTCTTCTTCTGTGCGTTCGTCTGTGAACTTATGCATGGCTTTCCATACGGGTTCGTAATCCTGACGGCCTAATTTTTTTACGATTAGCTTATTTTGCAAAGCTGCACTCCCTCAAGGATTAATAAAGTGAACGCATTATAAACGCGAAACATGATTCTAACTACAGACGGACTGCAAGGTTTTTCAACTTTCTTTGTATTTATTGAAAATTAAGTTGAATGACTTTGAGCCCGATAGGGTGTTTCAAACAAAAACAGCGGCAATAAGCCGCTGTTTTCTATGCGTAATCGTTGATTACAGAACCATACGAACGATTTCGATGTCGCCCAGTTCTTTGTATAGCGTTTCTACTTGTTCAATTGAAGTCGCTGTAATATTGATCGAAACAGAGTGGTAGTTGCCTTTCGCACTCGGTTTTAGTGTTGGGCTGTAGTCACCAGGAGCATGACGCTGGATCACTTCTAGCACTAGCTCAGTAAGCTCTGGCTTAGCATAGCCCATTACTTTGTAAGTGAATGAACAAGGGAACTCTAAGAGATCTTTTAGTTTTGCATCAGAATTGATGTTCATGATTAGCTCCAAAAGGCTAGACTCTCGCAAATTGGCGAAATGTCGATAAAAAGCGTGTTCGGTCAACAGACACGAGTAATAAGGCGGAATATTACGTGTAAATATCACCGAACTCAAGATCAACAAAAGCCGCACATGGCGGCTTTTGTTTCGTTAATGAGTAAATAAGTAATTTACTCATTAGGTTAGCTAGACAAGAAGTTTGTGTATTGCTTCGTACAAACTTATGGCTTGTTTAGAATAAACCTTTGAACAGCAGTACTAGGTAGTCCCATAGACGGCTAAATAGGCTGCCTTGGTCTACATCTTCAAGTGCAAGTAGCGGGTATTCAGCAACGTCTTCACCATCAACTTGGTAGAATAGTTTGCCTACAACATCGCCTCTGCTAATTGGTGCTTCCAGTTCTTTTTCAAGAACGAAGCTAGCCTTTAGGTTCTTCGCTTGGCCACGAGGTAGAGTAACGAAAGTATCTTCGTCTACACCTAGAGCAACCGTGTCCTTGCTACCCATCCAGATTTTTTCTTCAACGAATGTCTCACCAGCAGTATGTGGTGCCACTGTTTCGAAGAAACGGAAACCGTAGCTCAGTAGCTTTTTGCTTTCTGTTTTACGAGCGTTCGCATTCTTTGTGCCCATCACAACCGCAACTAGGCGCATTTTGCCTTCTGTTGCTGAGCTTACTAGGCTGTAACCTGCGTTGCTTGTATGGCCAGTTTTAATGCCATCAACGTTCATGCTCTTATCCCATAACAGACCGTTACGGTTGTACTGGGTGATGCCGTTGTAAGTAAATTTTTTCTGTGAGTAGATACGGTACTCATCAGGAACGTCGCGAATTAGCGCCTGACCAAGTAGAGCCATATCATAAGGCGTTGAGTATAGGTTTGGATTGTCTAGACCGTGCACGTTAGCGAAGTGCGTGTCTTTCATGCCAATAGAGCTTGCCCAAGCGTTCATTAGGTCAACGAATGCGTCTTCAGAGCCTGCAATATGCTCAGCCATTGCAACACAAGCATCGTTACCTGATTGAATGATGATGCCACGGTTCAGTTCTTCAACTTTAACCGTTGTACCTACTTCAACGAACATCTTAGATGAGTCTGGGAAGTTTTTAGCCCAAGCGTTTTCGCTAATGACAACGTCGTCGTTTAAGTTGATGTTACCACGGTCAAGCTCTTGGCCAATCACGTAGCTCGTCATCATCTTGGTTAAACTTGCTGGAGAAAGCTGAGTGTTCATTTCTTTCTCTGCTAGTACTTTGCCTGAATGGTAATCCATCAGAACAAAACCTTTAGCGGCGATTTGAGGTGCATCAGGTACAACAATAGGAGCGGCGAATGACGATGTAGCTATCGTTGCAGAAAGAGCAACAGAAGTAGCAAAAATCGATTTAACAAGTTTATTAGATTTAATCATTTTGAATGCAATTATTTGGTGAACTATTCATATATTAACAGAATCACTCTGTCACACCAGAGCGCTGATTACCAGAAGTAACTGTTAGATTAATTAGCGAGTTAGCGTGTGCTTTTTTATATAAGCTGACGGGTAACCCATTAGCTTAACTTGTTCTAATTTCTTTTGAGTCAGAGCATAGTCATGAAATGGCCCAAGCATCAGACGGTAGTTGTCGTCATTTGACTGCAAGAACGTTGCTACAGCTAGCTTTTCGCCTAGATCTTTGGCTAACTTTTCGGTTCTATCTTCATGCGGAGATGTGGCTACCTGAATAATAAATTGCGGCAAAGCAGCCTTTTTATTCGCGTCGGTTGGCATAGCCACAGTGATGACTTCTATCTCAACATTTGCTGTGCCTGTTCTCAATACATCGAGCTTGTAAGCTGCCGCATAACTAAGGTCAATGATTCGGCCTTCATGGAATGGGCCTCGGTCATTGATACGAACAATTGTCGTTTTGTTGTTATCGGTATTTGTCACTTTTACATAGCTTGGAATAGGCAATGTTTTGTGCGCTGCAGACATCGAATACATGTCGTAGATCTCGCCATTTGAGGTTAAATGGCCATGAAATTTCTTACCGTACCAAGAGGCTTTTCCTTTCTCGGTAAACCCTTCAGTTTTTTTTACGATTTTGTAGTCTTCGCCACGCAGAGTGTAGTTAGTGTTGCCGCCTAAGCTGTAAGGTTCATACTGCGGGTGAGCGTCTTCTAGGTGCTCGACTGATATTGGCGCATCTGGCGCAATATCAGAATCAATGTCGTAACGGCCTTTTTGCTCTTGGGAAGAACAACCGTTAATCAAAACTGCCAAGCCGACGATAGACAGCATTTTTTTGATTGGCAGTTCATTGACCAAAGATGTTGTTAGGGGGAATGCTTTAATAGACATCAATTAGGTCGCCTTTGAGAATGCTTTTCTGTGTGTATGAATCGACATTAAAATGCCAAATCCAGCCATGAGGGTAACCATTGAGGTACCGCCGTAACTGACTAGCGGAAGAGGAACCCCAACAACGGGTAGAATGCCACTTACCATGCCAATGTTTACAAAAATATAAACGAAGAAGCTCAGTACAATACTGCCAGCCATCATTCGACCAAATGCCGTTTGCGCTTGGCTCGCCAGAAATAAACCACGTCCAATAATGAAGAGGTAGATAGCGAGTAAAAACAAAATACCGATCATACCCCATTCTTCGGCTATTACTGCAAAGATGAAGTCGGTGTGTCGTTCTGGAATAAACTCCAGTTGAGATTGCGTGCCTTGTAGCCAACCTTTTCCGGATACTCCACCAGAACCTATCGCAATTTTACTCTGAATGATGTGGTAACCCGCACCTAATGGATCTGATTCAGGATCAAAAAGGGTTCTTACACGTACTTTTTGATATTCACGCATTAAGAAGAACCACAAGATTGGAATAAACGCACCCAACGCAATTGCAGCACTCATGATTATTTTCCAACTGATACCAGCAAGGAAGATAACGAAGATACCAGAGGCCGCAATCAGGATAGATGTGCCTAGGTCGGGCTGCTTAGCGATGAGAATAGTGGGTACAAACACCATCACCAACGAGATCGCTAAGGTTTGGAAAGTCGGTGGTAGTGAACGCTTACCGATAAACCTTGCCAGCATTAAAGGCACCGCAAGCTTTAGTAGCTCAGAGGGTTGGAATCGAACAAATCCGAAGTTCAGCCAACGCTGTGCACCTTTTGAGGCTTCACCAAAGAACAACACACCGAGTAGCAGAATAACGCCGCCCGCAAATAGCAACGGAGCTAAGCTCTCGTAAGTGCGTGGTGAGATTTGAGCCAAGAAGATCATTACACCTAAAGACAGAGCCATACGCATCGCTTGGCGATCCATCATCGCCAGGCTTTGGCCGCTTGCGCTGTACATGATCAACAAGGCAAAGCCCATTAAAACCAGAATACCAAGCAACAGCGGTAGGTCTATGTGCAGTCTTTCAAATAGGGCTCTATTTCGTCCAGTTGAAGGATCAAGTTTCATTATTTAATTGGCTCACTTTGATAATCTTCTGCAAGGATAATATGGTCTAAAATCCTTCTTACTACTGGGCCACCATTGGATGAACCGCCACCTGCATTTTCTAAAACAATGGTAACCACTGATTCAGGATTTTCAAAAGGAGCATAACCAGTAAAGAGGGCGTGATCGCGTAAATGCTCGGCAATCTCGTCCGCGTTATACTCTTCATCTTCTTTCAGGCCGAATACCTGTGCAGTACCGGACTTACCTGCAGAGACGTAAGACATTTTCTGGAATGAGCGTCTGGCCGTGCCTTTTTTACCGTGGTTTACCAGCTTCATACCTTCTTGGGCAATATCCCAATACTTCTGCTTTACACCCGTTACTGGTGGATAGGTTTCGATTTCCGAAAGAACTTGTTCATCGAATGGACGCCCGTTCTCTATGGTTGAGCGCAATAGATGAGGGGCTGTTACTTCACCCTCATTAACCAATACCGATGTCGCTTTCGCTATCTGCATGGGTGTCGCTGTCCAGTAACCTTGTCCAATACCAACGGGAATGGTATCACCTTGATACCAAGGCACACGGTGTCGCGCCATTTTCCACTCGCGTGTTGGCATGTTGGCTTTACTTTCTTCATAGATATCAATACCGGTGTAATCACCGAAACCGAACATCATCATCCATTTAGATAAACGGTCGATGCCTAGATCAAAGGATATTTGGTAGAAGAAGGTATCAACAGATTCTTCAATCGCTTTCACTATATCAACTTTACCGTGTCCCCAGCGAAGCCAGTCACGAAACGGTTTTGTTTTTGAATTGGGTATTTTCCAATATCCAGGATCATTTCGTGTTGTGTTCGGTGTGATTACACCTTCTTGCAACGCTGCAACGGCAATGAAAGGTTTGATGGTTGAAGCCGGTGGATAAATACCTAAAGTGGCTCGGTTAACCAAAGGTCGGTTCTTATCCTGCAATAGGGCGTTGTAACCCTTGGATGAAATACCGTGAACGAAGGCATTTGGGTCATAGCTTGGGCTTGATACCATTGCTAATACACCATTGTCTTTTGGATCGAGAACGATTGCAGAGCCTCTGCGTCCGTCGAGCAGTTTGTGCACGTATGTCTGCAGCTTGATATCGAGATTGAGCACGATATCTTTACCCGGTACCGAAGGGACAAATTTTAGAGTACGAATGACGCGCCCGCGGCTGTTGACTTCAACTTCTTGATAGCCGGCCGTTCCGTGCAGCATGTCTTCGTAATAGCGTTCAATACCTAGCTTTCCGATGTCACGAGTGGCTTGGTAGTTGGCGTCTTTTTCTTCTCGGACTAAGCGTTGCATGTCGCGATCGTTAATTCGCGAGACATAGCCAATCACGTGGGTGAGAACATCACCATAAGGGTAGAAACGTTTTAAAGTCCCGGTGACTTCAACGCCTGGAAATTTATGTTGATTAACTGAGAAAACAGCCACTTGCTCTTCAGTGAGTTGGTTAAGAATCGGTACCGACTTAAAGCGTCGTGAATTACGACGATCACGATTAAAGCGTTCGATACGTTCAGGAGGAATCTCAATTAAGGTTTGCAAACGGATGAGTGTGTCATCCATATCTTTAATTTTTTCTGGGATGATCTCGAGGTTGAAAACTGGGCGGTTTTCAGCAAGGAGTACTCCGTTTCGATCGTAAATTAAACCGCGATTGGGTGCGATAGGCACAACCTTAATTCGGTTGTCGTTCGATCGAGTTTTATAGTCCTGATATTGGTTGACCTGAATGTTATACAGGTTAACAACCAACATAGTCATCATGACTATGATCCCTATAAACGCAACAAAAGCACGGCTAGTGAATAGTCGTGCTTCTGCTTTGTAGTCACGGATTTGGCTACGTTTACGTAACATTAACGCTTATTCTCGGTGGTACGGGTGGTTAGCAGTGATGCTCCAAGCTCGATACAAGCTTTCAGCCATGATAACGCGTACTAATGGATGAGGTAAGGTCAGTGCTGACAAAGACCAGCTTTGATCCGCGGCTGCTTTACATGCAGGGGCTAATCCTTCAGGCCCTCCAATGAGGATGGACACATCGCGTCCATCCAACTTCCAACTTTCTAATTGCTCAGCAAGCTGTGGTGTATCCCATTTTTTACCTGGGATATCGAGCGTGACAATACGGTTACCTTTTGGAACCGCTGCCAACATCGCTTCACCTTCTTTTTGAAGAATGCGAGCAATATCGGCATTTTTGCCACGTTTACCTGCAGTGATCTCAATGAGCTCTAATGGCATGTCGTGAGGGAAGCGACGGCGATACTCTTGAAAGCCTTCTTCAACCCACTTTGGCATTTTAGTGCCAACAGCAATCAGTTGGATTTTCAACGCTTAGCTCCAAAGCTTTTCTAGTTGATACAGCTCACGATGCTCTTCTTGCATAACGTGCAACATGCTCGTACCCATATCTAGGACAACCCATTCGCCTTCTTTTTGTCCGTCCATACCTAGCGGTTGTAGACCTACTTTTCTTACTTCATCTGCGACATGTTGTGCAATAGAGGCAACGTGGCGCTTAGAAGTGCCAGTACAAACAATCATGAAATCAGTCACACTTGATTTGCCTTCTACATCGATAGTTACAATCGATTCTGCTTTCATGTCGTCGGCTTTATCTGCAAGAAAGTCTTTTAGTTCTTCACGTAACACTGGGTGTTCCTTTAATCTGAATTTAGCTTTGTTTAGGGTATTTTGACCCTAGAATATAACACGCTTTTATGCGTGAAACGGTATAGAAGCGGAAGGGATACAAAACTCTACGCTTAACTGATGAATTAGTGGCCAAGGCGACTGTTCATATTGGGTTTTTGTCATCAATTCAGCTTGAGTGAGCAAGGCAAACAGGGAGTGTAATCGAGAAATCGGAACTCTTGTTAGCGCTGCGTTATAAAGAGGTTTCTTAGATTGCCATATACGGTGCTTGTCAAAAACCTGCCCGATTGGCATCTGTTTCATTTGTTGCTGCATTTGTAAAAGCAGAGCAAGCTCACGCTGTATGCTACGCAGTAAGATCACGGGTTCGACACCTTCGGCTTCTAACTGACGCAGAATTCTTTGTGCACGGTTACCTTTGCCTGCCAATAACACATCACTCCAATGGAATGGCGTAAAGTGGTTATGTCGGCTCAGTGACTCTTCGAGTCGGACTAATGTGAGCTTTCCATCTGGATACTGTAGAGCGAGCTTTTCAAGGCTTTGAGTCAGGGCGAAGAGGTTGCCCTCGTGCCATTGTGCCAGCATTTGAATTGCTTCAGGGTCGGGCAGTAGGCCAACCTGACGACAACGCGCTTGGACAAACTGAGGTAAGCGGCTGACATCTGGAGTTAAGCAGCTTACCCAATGCCCTTGGTTCGAGAGTGCTTTGAACCATTTTGCATTCTCTTGGGCTTTCGTCAGCTTCGTTCCAACCAATATCAATAAGATGTCGTTGTGAATATGCTCAGAAATCGCGAGTAACTCTTTCGCAATCGCAGCGTTAACCCCAGACTCAGGCAGTTCAAGTTCGATGATCTGGCGACTCGAAAATAGGCTTAATGCTTGAGTGCAGTCATAGACTTGGTTCCAGTCAAGGCTATTATCAATCGCAAAACGGTGACGTTCATCGAAGCCTTGCTCTTTGGCTGTCTTTTGAATCGCTTCTCGGCTTTCCTGTAGCAGCAAAGGCTCGTTACCAAAAATTAGGTAAACGTTGCTTAACTGCTTAGCAAGTTGCTCTGATAAACGATCAGCAAAAATACGCATCAAATGAACCTATTGCTCAACAGTTACGCTAGGCTCAGCATCTGGTGCTGTACTGGTGTCGATCTCAACGTCGTCAATTTCGATGTTCTTGATGTTGTACTGCTTTTCTAGCTCTTTTACTTGAACGTTTTCTAGAGCTTGTAGATCCATGCTACCGGCTGCAATGTTTGCTTTCAATCGAGCCATCTGACGAAGGATCTGGCTTGTCGCAAGCTTACGCATTTCATCTTCAATCATGTCTCGCTCAACAGATTTTGCGAGTGCCGTTAGCGGGTTATCTAAATAGCTGCGAGTTACGCTTGTTGAGAATGTTTTTGAACCTAGATCGGGGATGGTTACTCGATATGAAGAACGGAACGTCAGCTCTTTTTCTGCCGCTCGTGTGTTTTGGTAAAGAGACAGGGTACGCTCGCCAACACTCTCACTAATAATGTGCAAGTTAGGTGTGTTCTCAGCCGGTGGCACAATTTCTACATCATTCATGCGCAGCTGGCCTTTCATCATACGTGTGAACGTACTGTATTGGTCGTAACTGGTCACAGAGATCTTGTTGAGTTCTTCTGGGACGGAGTAATCACCACGTAGGTGGAAACCACAGGCACTTAGCAGGCTAACGGTTAAAACAACAATAGTAACTTTCAATGAAGATAGTGAAATCAGGCGCATTATTTGATGGCTCTCATGAAGGTAGAATACTTATTTAAAGGCTTTAGTTCATTTGGATTGCTGGGCTATGAATCTAAAGCGCTTAAA
The DNA here is from genome assembly GCF_030297155.1 of Vibrio sp. FE10. NCBI lineage: Bacteria > Pseudomonadati > Pseudomonadota > Gammaproteobacteria > Vibrionales > Vibrionaceae > Vibrio > Vibrio apostichopi. The sequence goes on from NZ_AP028067.1 coordinate 829,360, forward strand.
TAAGTAGACAGGGCGATGTTGCACCCTGTCTAAAGACTGCTGAAAACAAAATAAGTTCTCTTCAGCAGCTATATGTGCAGACTAAAGCTGGTTCGCTTTAATCTGCAACTGTCAGCTAGCTAATGTTAGCTAATATTAGTTAGCAACGATGTTCAGAAGCTTGCCAGGTACGAAGATAACTTTACGGATAGTTAAGCCATCTAGGAACTTCTTAGCGTTCTCATCGTTTAGACCAAGTTCACGAACTTGCTCTTCGGTCGCATCAGCTGCAACAGTCAGTTTCGCACGTAGCTTACCGTTGATCATTACAACGATAGTCTTCTCGTCTTCAACTAGCGCTTTCTCATCGAAAGTTGGCCATGTTGCTGAGTCTACGTTTGATTCACCAAGTGCAATCCACATTTCGTAAGAGATGTGCGGAGTCATTGGGTAAAGCATACGAACCACTGCTTTTAGCGCCTCATCAAGAATTGCACGATCTTGTACAGATTCTTGTGGCGCTTTCGCTAGCTTGTTCATTAGTTCCATGATCGCAGCGATGGCAGTGTTGAATGTTTGGCGACGGCCGATATCATCCGTTACTTTCGCGATAGTCTTGTGGATATCACGACGAAGTGCTTTCTGGTCGCCAGATAGCGCAGAAGCGTCAACAGATTCAGCTGCACCTTTAGCTGAATGAGTGTGAACCAATTTCCAAACACGTTTAAGGAAGCGGTTTGCGCCTTCAACGCCAGACTCTTGCCACTCAAGCGTCATGTCTGCAGGCGATGCAAACATCATGAATAGACGTACGGTATCAGCACCGTACTTGTCTACCATCTCTTGTGGGTCGATACCGTTGTTCTTCGACTTAGACATTTTGATCATGCCTGAGTGCTCAACGTCGCGGCCTTGATTGTCGACAGCTTTTTCAATGCGACCTTTCGCGTCACGGTCGATAGTCACGTCAGTTGGAGCAATCCACTCTTTCGTGCCTTTATCGTTTGTGTGGTAGAACGCGTCAGCCAGAACCATGCCTTGACATAGAAGTTGCTTGAACGGTTCATCAGATGTCACGTAACCCGCATCACGAAGAAGCTTGTGGAAGAAACGAGAGTAAAGCAGGTGCATACAAGCGTGCTCGATACCACCAACGTATTGATCAACTGGCAACCAGTAGTTTGCTTTCTCTGGATCTAGGATGTCGTCAGCTTGTGGTGAACAGTAACGTGCGTAGTACCATGAAGATTCCATGAACGTATCGAACGTATCAGTTTCACGTAGCGCAGGTTCGCCGTTGAATGTTGTTTCAGCCCAAGACTTATCTGCCTTGATTGGGCTAGTTACGCCATCCATTACCACGTCTTCTGGAAGAATAACGGGCAGTTGGTCTGCTGGTACTGGGTGAACTTCACCGTCTTCAGTGGTTACCATTGGGATTGGAGCACCCCAGTAACGCTGACGAGAAACGCCCCAGTCACGTAGACGGAAGTTTACTGTTTTCTTACCTTTGCCTTCAGCTTCAAGCTTTGCAGCGATTGCATCGAATGCTTCTTGGAAAGCAAGACCATCGAATTCACCAGAATCGAACAGTACACCTTTCTCTGTGTAAGCCGCTTCAGACACGTCTAGCTCAGAACCGTCTTCTGGCTTAATTACTGGGATGATATCGATGCCGTACTTAGTTGCGAATTCGTAGTCACGTTGATCGTGAGCAGGAACCGCCATTACAGCACCTGTGCCGTAGTCCATAAGAACGAAGTTAGCTACGTAAACAGGAACAATACGACCGTTAAGAGGGTGGATAGCCGTTAGGCCAGTATCCATACCTTTCTTTTCCATCGTTGCTAGTTCAGCTTCAGCCACTTTGGTGTTGCGACATTCTTCAACGAATGCTGCAAGCTCAGGGTTGTTCTGTGATGCTTTCTCTGCAAGAGGGTGACCCGCAGCGATACCAACATAAGAAACACCCATTAGCGTGTCTGGACGAGTTGTATAAACTTCTAGTGGCGCTTCTTCACCGTTAACAGCGAAAGATAGCTCAACACCTTCAGAGCGACCGATCCAGTTGCGCTGCATGGTCTTAACCATTTCAGGCCAACCTTCAAGGTTGTCTAGATCGTCTAGTAGCTCTTGAGCGTACTCAGTGATCTTGATGAACCACTGTGGGATCTTCTTTTGTTCTACTGGAGTGTCACAACGCCAGCAGCAACCGTCTTCTACTTGCTCGTTCGCAAGAACCGTTTGGTCGTTTGGACACCAGTTAACAGAAGAAGTCTTCTTGTAAACTAGGCCTTGTTCGTAAAGTTTAGTGAAGAACTCTTGTTCCCAACGGTAGTACTCAGGTGTACACGTTGCGAATTCACGTTTCCAGTCGTAACCAAAGCCTAAAAGTTTAAGCTGGTTTTTCATGTATTCGATGTTTTCGTAAGTCCACGGTGCAGGCGCTGTGTTGTTTTTTACAGCTGCGTTTTCTGCAGGTAGGCCGAATGCATCCCAACCGATTGGCTGCATTACGTTTTTGCCTTGTAGACGTTGGAAACGAGATACCACATCACCGATGGTGTAGTTACGCACGTGACCCATATGCAGTCGGCCACTTGGGTACGGGAACATAGAAAGACAGTAGAATTTTTCTTTATTTGGGTCTTCACTTACAACGAAAGTCTCGCTGTCATCCCAGTGTTGTTGAACCTTTTGTTCAATCTCTTGCGGGTTATATTGTTCTTGCATCGATGGTATCCGGTTATCTTGGAATTTGTGAGTTCGGTTAGAACAGAATCTTACAGATCGTCATAGAATACCTAAAGGAGCTTAGTACAACAATAGTTATACCCTTCATACTTGCAGTTGCAGCGTGGTTGATTGCGTAAATTCAACCGAATTACTTAGGACAGCTATACTTAAGGGTATGAATTGCATTTGTTTGTTAGGAACTGGTCGCTTCACTTAAGGTCAGTTCACTAAGATAAAGCTTGGTCATCTTAAGGAGGTCGTTATGCCGAAGAAAAAAGCACTCTATGAAGAAGTCGTCGAAGAGGTGATAGAAACGCTGAAGCATAGTCCTGAAGAGCTTAACAATAAAATCGAAACGTCAGGTAAGTATGCGAAAGCAGCCAATGATATGACCAAAGACGAATTGTCATTGATTTCGGCCTACGTGAAGTCGGACTTAAAAGAGTTCTCCGAAAGCTATGAAGAGAGCAAAGGTGGTCCATTTTATTTAATGATCACAGACTCTATCTGGCAAGGACTCTTGGATATCACTGATCGCACTAAGGTGGAATGGGTTGAACTGTTTCAAGACTTAGAACATCAAGGCTTGTATCAAGCAGAAGAGGTTATCGGGCTCGGGACACTTGTCTGTGATGAGTGTGGGCATCAAACCGAATATAACCACCCAACGACGATTATTCCGTGTATTAAATGTGGCTCGACAGGGTTTAGCCGTAAAGCGCTTAAGCCGTAAAAGACTAAACCATAACGTCTTCAATTTTAAGCTGTAACAATAAGAAAGGGTTGACCGAAATTGGCCAACCCTCAACAACTTTTCGTCGAATCTCGAATCTAGTCTTTTCTTCTCATAAACCAGCCAACTACTAAACTCAGTAACGCCCAGATATACAGCGGCCAAGTACCGACCACGTGGTAAGGGGTTTGACCATCCGTTGAAATAAGTTCAGCTTTCAACACTGCGGTTTCAAACTGCGGTATTTGCTTGATGATTTTGCCTTTGTGATCCGTCACTGCTGTTACGCCATTGTTGGTTGAACGAATCAGCGGCTTACCTAGCTCCAGAGCACGCATCTGTGCGATTTCCATATGTTGTAATGGTCCAATCGAACGGCCGAACCACGCATCGTTAGAGAGCGTTAGAATAAAGTCAGTTTCATCCGTTACGTTTTGTCTAACTTGATCATTAAAGATGATCTCATAACAAAGCGCTGGTGCTAGATGACGACCATTTGCCACGATGTTTGGCTGAACAAAATCACCACGGCTGAATGATGACATTGGCAAATTAAAGAACGGCGCCAACGGGCGTAGGATATCCTCAAACGGCACAAATTCACCAAATGGTAGAAGATGATGTTTATGGTAGCGTTCGTCTGGATCGTAGCTGTATTCACCGTATGGATTGACACCGAGAGAAAGAACACTGTTGTAGTACTTTTTATCTTCAGATTGATTCAGTACGCCAGTAATGATTGAGCTGTTGTTCATCTTCGCTGCGCTATCTAAGTTACGTAGGAAAGATGGAATCTCAACTTCGAATGCTGGAATAGCCGCCTCAGGCCAGATGATGATATCGGCGTCCCAGTTTTCTCTACTTAAATCGGTGTACTTCATCATCGTTGGCCAGCGATGGCTAGGTAGCCATTTGCTGTCTTGGTCGACGTTACCTTGAATCAATACCACTGAGGTGGTTTTTTCAGGGTTCGGTGTCACCCAATCGATATTTCGAAGACCGAAACCAGTACTAAACACAACGGCAGGGATGACAGCGACACTCCACGCCTTGTTTATGACCGTATAAGCGAGTGCAGAGGCTGATACAATAATCGCTAGCGTCACCAGCTCGACACCACCAATCGGTGCGAATGAGCCTAGTGGCGAGTCGATTTGGCTGTAGCCTAGCCATAACCACGGGAAGCCAGTCATTACCCAACCGCGTAGCCAATCACAGATTAACCATAGTGCAGGGGCAGCAAGAAAAAATCGGCTTAGGTTATTGCTCGGAAAGAATTTGTTTAAACTCCAAGTAAATAGACCGGAGTAGACCGCAAGGTAACCAACAAGCAATGCCATTAAGAATAAATTGGCAGCCAGAGGCATTCCGCCAAAGCCATCAATACTGACGTATACCCAACTAATACCAGTCGTGAATTGGCCTAAGCCCCATGCGTAACCAATCCATAGCGCACTTTTTGGAGAGCGATTGTTGATCAGTAGCAACAATAAAGCTGGGCTGAGAATAGCAAGAGGCCATATTGAATATGGAGCGAATGAAAGGGTAGTTATAGCGCCAACAAAAACGGCCGCAAGCGGCCGTAATAGGCGATGATTAAATAGTTTAGTCATCTAATTTCTGTCATCTCTTTAGAGAGAAGTTGTTATTCTTCGATAGTTGGAAGAGGTTGTTCGTCAGGTATCGTTACCTGCAACTGAATCACACGACGGTTATCAGCTGATGTCACTTTGAAATGGTAGTTTTCGATTTCTACAATTTCGCCACGAACCGGTAAGTGACCTAATGCTGTCATTACCATGCCGCCGACTGTATCCACTTCGTCATCACTGAAAGAGGTCTCAAACGTATCGTTGAAATCTTCAATAGTGGTTAGAGCTTTAACAGCGAAGGTATGCTTACTCAGCTTACGAATATCTACTTCTTCTTCATCGTCGAATTCGTCTTCAATTTCACCAACGATTTCTTCGAGGATATCTTCAATGGTTACCAGGCCAGAAACACCACCAAACTCATCGACAACGATAGACATGTGGTAACGCTCTTCTTGGAATTCTTTGAGCAGGCGATCAACTCGCTTACTTTCAGGAACAACCACGACAGGGCGAATCACTTGTTCGATATCAAATGGGGCACTTTCTGAACCCAAATACTTAAGTAGGTCCTTCGCTAATAGAATGCCTTCAACATGGTCTTTATCTTCACTGATCACTGGGTAGCGAGAGTGTTGAGCATCAGTAATAAGCGCAATTAACGTATCTAAATCGTCGGTGCGTTCAACTGTAACCATTTGAGAGCGAGGCAGCATGATATCGCGTACTCGCATCTCTGAAATTTCCATAACACCTTCGAGCATGTCGCGAGTGTCGTGGTCAATTAGGTCATTAATTTCAGAACCGCGGATAACATCCACAAGTTCTTGGCGATCTTTAACTTCGCCTTGAAATATTTGGCCTAGACGTTCAAAGAAGGACTTTCTACTCGGACCTTCAGATTTTTTACTTCCCTCAGAAGTGGGGGGGTTACCTTCGTTCATGATTTCTCAAAAAATAACGCTATCAGAAGTGTGATAGCACACATTAAAACTCAGATTCCTGTGAAAATAACAGGTTCGATGAGTTCTTGTTTCTCTGCAATCTACGTTACTAGAGTCAATTTACTTTTCTAGAATGTAAGGGTCTTCAAAGCCCATAGTTTGCATGATTTCTGTCTCGAGTGACTCCATCTCTTCAGCTTCATCATCTTCGATATGATCATAACCTAGCAGATGCAGACTGCCATGTACAACCATATGAGCCCAGTGTGCTAGCAGAGGCTTATTTTGCTCTTCTGCTTCTTTTTCGACAACTTGGCGGCAGATAATAAGGTCACCCAGTAGATCTAATTCCATTCCTGGTGGCGCTTCAAATGGGAAAGACAGCACGTTAGTCGGCTTATCTTTTCCACGATAGTCATGGTTGAGCTGGTGGCTCTCTTCTGTATCAACAATACGAACGGTGAGCTCGGCATTCTCTTGAAACTGAGGAATTGTCTTGTCCAACCAAAGCTGAATATCTTGCTCGGTTGGAAGACCTTGCTCATTTTCGACCGCTATTTGCAGGTCTAGTTCAATAGACATCTATTTATCACCTTGTTCTGCAATTACAGAATTATTTTGTGTTGCTAATTGTGTCGTAACGGCTTGTTGAGCCTCAAGAAGCTTGGCTTCGCGTTCTTCACGCTTACGTTGTTCAAACTCTTTGCGCTCTTTCTGGTCTTTTGCTTCCCACTTCTCGTACGCATTGACGATACGAGCAACCACAGGGTGACGAACGACGTCTTCAGACATGAAGAAGTTAAAGCTAATGTCATCAACGTCACTGAGCACTTCAGTCGCGTGACGTAGGCCTGACTTCGCACCGCGAGGTAAATCGATTTGAGTGATATCACCGGTGATCACAGCGCGAGAGTTAAAACCGATACGGGTTAAGAACATTTTCATCTGCTCTACCGTGGTGTTTTGGCTCTCATCAAGAATGATAAATGCATCATTTAGTGTACGTCCTCGCATGTAAGCCAGTGGTGCAACTTCAATCACGTTACGCTCAATCAGCTTCTCGACACGCTCAAAGCCAAGCATCTCAAAGAGTGCATCGTAAAGTGGACGCAAATATGGATCGACTTTCTGGCTTAGATCTCCTGGAAGGAAACCAAGCTTCTCACCAGCCTCAACGGCAGGGCGAGTCAGTAGGATTCGGCGAACCTCTTGACGTTCGAGAGCATCGACTGCTGCCGCGACCGCTAAGTACGTTTTACCTGTACCAGCAGGGCCAATACCAAAGGTGATGTCATGAGTGACCATGTTCATCAAGTATTGAGCTTGGTTGGGTGTACGTGGCTTGATAACGCCTTTTTTAGTCTTAATGGTCACTTCTTTGCCGTAGTCGATTTCAGACTCGACATGTTGCTCCAAAATGCCTGACTCGGTAACTGCTAGGTGCACCTGTTCAGGTTCAATATCGGACACGTTGCCTTTGACCGGAGCCGTTTCTACATAGAGGTGCTTGATGATATCTAAAGCGGCCGCTGTGGTGTGAGGCTTGCCTACTATGGTGAAAAAGTTACTACGGTAATTAATTTCAACGCCAAGACGGCGTTCAAGGTGTTTGATATTGTCGTCGAATGGACCACATAAGCTTGCTAAGCGTAGGTTGTCGGCAGGTTCTAGATTGATCTCTAAAGTAACGATTTTATTGCTCAAATTAGCCTCTCATTTTGTGCCACTCGCTCTTAAATAAAACAAAGAGCAAAAAGCCCGATTTAGACCGGGCTTCTGATGGTGATTCCCTATTTCTAAGATGGTCACTTAGTTAGGTAATTTCAAGCTTTTCGTTTGAGCTTTGTTCTCAAACGTTATCTGACTATGGCGTAAATGTCGCTACACCTAGCTCATCTTCGCGTTTTGTTTTTTCCATCATTTCTGCTGGAGTCATTGCCACGCGTAGGCCCATGTCTTTTTCTGTACGAACCAATTCACCACGTAGTGAGTTGGTGTAAACCTCAGTGATCTTCACGTCTACGAATTGACCGATAAGATCAGCAGAACCTTCAAAGTTCACAACACGACTGTTTTCAGTACGGCCACGAAGCTCCATTAGGTTCTTTCTTGAAGGACCTTCTACAAGAATACGTTGCTCGGTACCTAACATTAGGCGAGAGAAGCGCATAGCTTGAGTGTTCACCGTTTGTTGAAGCTCGTATAGACGATCTTTCTTCTCTTGTGCTGGCACATCACATGGGTAATCTGCGGCTGGCGTACCTGGACGAGGAGAGAAAACAAAGCTGAAGCTCATATCGAAATCAACTTCTTTGATTAGTTTCATCGTATCTTGGAAGTCTTGCTTAGACTCACCTGGGAAACCAACGATAAAGTCAGAGCTGATTTGAATATCAGGGCGAGCTTTACGCAGTTTACGAATGATAGATTTGTATTCGATTGCCGTATGTGGACGCTTCATCATTGTTAGAATGCGGTCACTACCACTTTGTACTGGCAAGTGAAGGAAGCTCACTAGTTCCGGTGTGTCTTTGTAAACTTCAATGATGTCGTCGCCGAACTCAAGCGGGTGGCTTGTTGTGAAACGAATACGGTCGATACCATCAATAGACGCAACTAGGCGAAGTAGTTCTGCAAATGTGCAGATGTCGCCTTCGTGAGTTGGACCACGGAATGCGTTTACGTTTTGGCCAAGTAGGTTTACTTCACGTACACCTTGTTCTGCAAGTTGTGCAACTTCGTAGAGTACATCGTCCATTGGACGGCTAACTTCTTCACCACGAGTATATGGCACAACACAGTAAGTACAGTACTTAGAACAACCTTCCATGATAGAAACGTACGCCGTTGCGCCGTCTGCTTTTGGCTCTGGAAGGTTATCGAATTTTTCGATCTCAGGGAATGAGATATCCATTACAGGTTTTTCGTTAGACAGAGATGACTTAATCATTTCTGGTAGACGGTGTAATGTTTGAGGGCCAAAGATTACGTCAACATAAGGCGCGCGTTGACGGATATGGTCACCTTCTTGAGTTGCTACACAGCCACCTACACCGATCACCACACCTTCTTTTTTATCTTTAAGTGTTTTCCAACGACCAAGCTGGTGGAATACCTTTTCTTGCGCTTTTTCACGAATAGAACAAGTATTCAGGAGTAGTACGTCTGCTTCCTCAGGTACTTCAGTTAGCTCATAGCCATTTGCAGCGTTAAGCAGGTCAGCCATTTTTGATGAATCGTATTCATTCATCTGACAGCCCCAAGTTTTAATTAGCAGTTTCTTACTCATTTTTTGTTCGCTCGATCGTTAGTTTAATTTAAGGGAGCAAATCGCCCAGTATTCATCTGCAAGTGCCGTTTGTCATATTAACGCATTCAGCTCTTATGACCGGCTCTGGCAGCAAGCCGCGTATTGTACTGGTTTCAAAACCGACTGACTAGTAGTCTGATAAAATCTCTTCGGTAGTGGTTTTTATTATCGTTAACGCTAGGTACAGCAAGGGGTAACCCTTTATTCGAATAAGGTTTTTGGTTACAAGTTAGTTGTGAAAACGTACAATCGAAAACAGTCAAAGAATCAAAATGATAAGTACAAAATATGAACAGTTACGACATTGTAGTAGTGGGTGGTGGCATGGTTGGTGCTGCGACTGCAATCGGCTTTGCTAAACAAGGACTGAATGTTGCTGTGATCGAAGGCTTTGCTCCCAAAGCTTATGATGACTCACAAGCGATGGATATCCGTGTATCAGCAATTTCTCAGGCTTCAGTTGATTTGCTTGAAGGGCTGGGTGCATGGCAAAGCATCGCTGCAATGCGCGTCTGTTCTTACAAGCGTTTGGAAACTTGGGAACACCCAGAGTGTCGTACTCGTTTTGATGCCGCGTCTCTTGATTTACCTCGTTTAGGTTACATCATTGAGAATCGATTAATCCAGTTGGGTTTATGGGCTCAGTTTGAAGCATATGATAATTTAACGATCTTATGCCCAGAGAAATTAGACACTATTGAATTTGGCGAAACCAATATCGTCAAGCTTCAATCTGGTTCGCAGCTGTCAGCGAAGTGGGTGATTGGCGCTGATGGCGCAAATTCAGCCGTTCGTCAGCAAGCTGGGATTGGTATTACGGCTTGGGATTACCGACAGCACTGTATGCTTATCAATGTAGAAACAGAACTTCCTCAGCAAGATATTACTTGGCAACAGTTTTTACCGAGTGGACCTCGTTCATTTTTGCCATTGTGTTCTCTAACCTCTGACGGTCAAGAAGTCGGGCAGGGGTCGTTGGTTTGGTATGACTCCCCATCTCGTATTAAGCAACTTTCTGCGATGAGTCCAGAAAAATTACGTAATGAAGTGATTACTAACTTCCCTGCAGAATTGGGTGATGTAAAAGTGTTGAATGCAGGTTCATTCCCTTTGACTCGACGTCATGCTCAATCATACTCGAAGAATAATTGCATTCTTGTCGGGGACTCAGCACATACGATTAACCCTCTAGCAGGTCAGGGTGTTAACTTGGGCTTTAAAGATGTGGCTGCACTATTGGATATCACTAAAGAGAAAGGTGAATTGAATCAATCTGTGGCGAGACGCTATGAAGTGATCAGAAGAGGTGACAATCTAATGATGCAAAGTGGCATGGACTTTTTCTACAAAACGTTCAGTAATGATATTGGCCCGCTCAAGTTTGTACGTAATGCTGCACTGAAGCTAGCAGAAAACTCAGGGCCGATTAAATCACAGGTACTTAAATACGCTTTAGGATTATGATTCGTTAGTCCAAATTATCGAGTTATAAAAAGAAGGAGAGCAGGGGCTCTCCTTTTTGATCTCGTGATAATGCTTAATGCTGTTGCGTCACACAAACAGGCGCATCAATGGCTAAAGAACATCCCGTATAGATGAGAGAGCCATCTTCAACATTTCGTTTGAATGACGTGAGGTTGTTGGAGTGCTGGTTTGCGGAGATAAGCCATTGTCCGTCATTAGTGATATGAAAGTCGCGAGGGAACTTGCCTTCAACATCGTAACTGTCCATAAAAATGAGCTTTTGAGTGACTGAGTCTATTCGAAAACAGCTGATTCTTGATTGATGTCGGCAAGACACATAAAGGAATTGCTCATCTGGCGATAGCTTAATTGCAGCCGCGGCTTCCCCTTTCTCCATGTTAGGTAGTGCGTCAACCTCTTCCGCAATATTCCACAGCCCTAAAGACTTCTCCAAAATCAATATCGTTTCCGAGAGCTCACACATCACATAGGCTCTATCTTCAGCTTGGTTAAAGATTAGGTGACGAGGTCCATTCCCTGCTGGCACTTTAATAGACTGCATTGGCTCATCAAGGAATTCTTCTTGTTCTTCGTCAAAGCAATAGAAGTTGATTCGATCGGCTCCGAGATCGACGGTGACAAACTGAGGAGAATTCTTCATAAAAAGGCTTTGATGAGCATGTGGGCCAGTTTGTCTTTCTGTATTAGGTCCAGAACCAACCATTTTAAGTGTTTTGAGTCGTTTATCGATATTGCCATTGATACTTAAACTAAAGATATCGAATGTCCCTGATGAGTATTGCGATGTAATTGCAAATTTATTGTGGGGATCTATCGTGATATGACAAGGATGCTCTCCTGAAATTGGCTCAGCATTTGACGCTATTTTTGAATCAGAATTAGGTATATGAATGAGCTGTGGTTGTATCTTTTGGTCAACTTCAGAAGCTGTGTAGACCCCTAGCTTGGTCGTGGTGACAAACGAGGGGTTAGTGCAGGCCGCTATAAGCTCTAAAGGCAACAGCGTTCCCGTTTCTAGATCTAACTGAGTTTGATACACACCTTGGCTATTACTTGGAGAATCTGTGTAGCAACCGATCGTTAAAGGGAGGGTTTTCATAGGCAGTCATACTCAGTTAGAAAATGGAGCAGACATTGTCTAATAAAATCGCAGTAAAAGTGAGGTTATAGGAGAGAATACTTGGTGACTTGGCTTGCAGATTTGCATATTCCAGATAAAACAAAACCCAGCTAAAAAGCTGGGTTCTATTCAATGATGGTGCGGTCGGAGAGACTTGAACTCTCACACCTCTCGGCGCCAGAACCTAAATCTGGTGCGTCTACCAATTCCGCCACGACCGCAGCAAATCTTTATAGTTATATCGACATTGGTGATTCAATATAACGTTGTTTGTACTTTTTCTTTCATAAAGAAAGAATGGTGGCTACTGCGGGATTCGAACCTGCGACCCCATCATTATGAGTGATGTGCTCTAACCAACTGAGCTAAGTAGCCAATAATGAATTTTATGTATTCACTATTTTATCTCTAATTAAAGAGAAATAATGGTGCGGTCGGAGAGACTTGAACTCTCACACCTCTCGGCGCCAGAACCTAAATCTGGTGCGTCTACCAATTCCGCCACGACCGCAGCAAATCTTTATAGTTATATCGACATTGGTGATTCAATATAACGTTGTTCTCTTGTTTTGCTATTTAGCTTAAAAACAAGCTAAGTAATAAACAAAGAGTTTAAATAGTGGCTGGGCTACCTGGATTCGAACCAGGGAATGCTGGCATCAAAAGCCAGTGCCTTACCGCTTGGCGATAGCCCAACAGGATATCAATTAAGATATCTAAATAATGGTGCGGTCGGAGAGACTTGAACTCTCACACCTCTCGGCGCCAGAACCTAAATCTGGTGCGTCTACCAATTCCGCCACGACCGCAGCAAAGCTTTTACTCTAGCGAAGAGTATAGTTAAGAAGACTTATGGTTTGTCTAAGTAACGTTGTAGTGGCTGGGCTACCTGGATTCGAACCAGGGAATGCTGGCATCAAAAGCCAGTGCCTTACCGCTTGGCGATAGCCCAACAATGATATCATTTAAGATATCTAAATAATGGTGCGGTCGGAGAGACTTGAACTCTCACACCTCTCGGCGCCAGAACCTAAATCTGGTGCGTCTACCAATTCCGCCACGACCGCAGCAAATCTTTATAGTTATATCGACATTGGTGATTCAATATAACGTTGTTTGTACTTTTTCTTTCATAAAGAAAGAATGGTGGCTACTGCGGGATTCGAACCTGCGACCCCATCATTATGAGTGATGTGCTCTAACCAACTGAGCTAAGTAGCCAATAATGAATTTTATGTATTCACTATTTTATCTCTAATTAAAGAGAAATAATGGTGCGGTCGGAGAGACTTGAACTCTCACACCTCTCGGCGCCAGAACCTAAATCTGGTGCGTCTACCAATTCCGCCACGACCGCAGCAAATCTTTATAGTTATATCGACATTGGTGATTCAATATAACGTTGTTCTCTTGTTTTGCTATTTAGCTTAAAAACAAGCTAAGTAATAAACAAAGAGTTTAAATAGTGGCTGGGCTACCTGGATTCGAACCAGGGAATGCTGGCATCAAAAGCCAGTGCCTTACCGCTTGGCGATAGCCCAACAGGATATCAATTAAGATATCTAAATAATGGTGCGGTCGGAGAGACTTGAACTCTCACACCTCTCGGCGCCAGAACCTAAATCTGGTGCGTCTACCAATTCCGCCACGACCGCAGCAAAGCTTTTACTCTAGCGAAGAGTATAGTTAAGAAGACTTATGGTTTGTCTAAGTAACGTTGTAGTGGCTGGGCTACCTGGATTCGAACCAGGGAATGCTGGCATCAAAAGCCAGTGCCTTACCGCTTGGCGATAGCCCAACAATGATATCATTTAAGATATCTAAATAATGGTGCGGTCGGAGAGACTTGAACTCTCACACCTCTCGGCGCCAGAACCTAAATCTGGTGCGTCTACCAATTCCGCCACGACCGCAGCAAAGCTTTTACTCTAGCGAAGAGTATAGTTAAGAAGACTTATGGTTTGTCTAAGTAACGTTGTAGTGGCTGGGCTACCTGGATTCGAACCAGGGAATGCTGGCATCAAAAGCCAGTGCCTTACCGCTTGGCGATAGCCCAACAGGATATCAATTAAGATATCTAAATAATGGTGCGGTCGGAGAGACTTGAACTCTCACACCTCTCGGCGCCAGAACCTAAATCTGGTGCGTCTACCAATTCCGCCACGACCGCAGCAAATCTTTATAGTTATATCGACATTGGTGATTCAATATAACGTTGTTTGTACTTTTCTTTCATAAAGAAAGAATGGTGGCTACTGCGGGATTCGAACCTGCGACCCCATCATTATGAGTGATGTGCTCTAACCAACTGAGCTAAGTAGCCATCTGAGAGCGAAGTAATATAATATAATCTCGCTTCCAATGCCATTATCTTTTTAAAGATAATTACACTTTAAATTGTGGCTGGGCTACCTGGATTCGAACCAGGGAATGCTGGCATCAAAAGCCAGTGCCTTACCGCTTGGCGATAGCCCAACAATGATGTCAATTAAGACATCTCAATATGGTGCGGTCGGAGAGACTTGAACTCTCACACCTCTCGGCGCCAGAACCTAAATCTGGTGCGTCTACCAATTCCGCCACGACCGCTTTATTTCCTAAAAACTCTTTGTTGTCAAAAGACATACGTTTAATAACAAACAGAGTGCTTAGGAAATGGTGGCTACTGCGGGATTCGAACCTGCGACCCCATCATTATGAGTGATGTGCTCTAACCAACTGAGCTAAGTAGCCATTTCCAAATTGTTGCTCATTTCGAGACGTTGCCGCTTCGTTGTGAACGGGGCGCATTATGCGGAGTTGAGTGAAACCCGTCAACTTTTTTTTTGAATAAATCACGAATAAACATCTGTTCGGTTTCTTTTTAGTCAAAGAGGCGTATTTGTCAGCAAAAAATAGGTTCAAATACCGATATATATAGGAAGTTAAGTTTTGGATACGAAGCTCTTTAGAAAGAGCGAAAACGAAAAAGGCCAGTGAATTCACTGGCCTTTTATTAGATGTTTATTGGTAATTAAACGTTGAAACGGAAGTGAACAACATCGCCATCTTTAACGATGTATTCTTTGCCTTCAAGGCGCCATTTACCTGCATCTTTTGCTCCGCTTTCACCGCCAAATTCGATGAAATGTTCGTAACCAACCACTTCTGCACGGATGAAACCTTTCTCGAAGTCGGTGTGGATCTTACCGGCTGCTTGAGGTGCTGTTGCACCGATAGGAATAGTCCAAGCGCGAACTTCTTTAACGCCCGCTGTGAAGTAAGTTTGAAGAGTTAGTAGCTCGTAACCAGAGCGGATCACTCGGTTAAGACCTGGTTCTTCGATACCCATGTCAGCTAGGAACTCTTCACGATCTTCATCGTCAAGCTCAGAAAGCTCAGATTCGATTGCAGCACATACAGCAACAACAACGTTGTTCTCTTTTTCTGCATACTCACGAACGGCGTCTAGGTAAGGGTTGTTTTCGAAACCATCTTCAGCAACGTTTGCGATGTACATTGTTGGCTTAAGCGTTAGGAAGTTAAGGTAGTCGATTGCTGCGACTTCTTCTTTGCCCAGTTCAACAGTACGAGCCATACCACCTTCAGTCAGGATCGGTAGTAGCTTTTCAAGAACTGTAGTTTCAAACTTAGCGTCTTTATCTCCGCCTTTTGCTTTTTTAGCATTGCGGAAGATCGCACGTTCACAGCTATCTAGATCGGCAAGAGCAAGCTCAAGGTTGATCACTTCGATATCTTCGATAGGAGATACTTTGCCAGAAACGTGAACGATGTTTTCGTTTTCAAAGCAGCGTACAACGTGACCGATAGCGTCAGTTTCACGGATGTTAGCTAGGAATTTGTTACCTAGACCTTCACCTTTAGATGCGCCAGCAACTAGGCCTGCGATATCTACGAATTCCATTGTCGTTGGAAGGATCTTCTGTGGATTAACAATTTTTGCTAATGCATCTAAGCGTAGATCTGGAACCGGAACGATACCTGTGTTTGGTTCGATCGTACAAAATGGAAAGTTTGCTGCTTCGATGCCTGCTTTAGTCAGTGCGTTAAACAGAGTTGACTTACCAACGTTTGGTAGACCAACGATGCCACATTTAAAACCCATGATATAAACCTTATTCTGCTTTGAACGTATGTAAGCGATTTTGTGCTTTTGGTAGGCCATCTTTTAATAAGATGTCTAGGCTGCGAACCGATTCGTCAACGACAGCCTCGATACACTCTTGCTCTTTCGCAGGAGCTTTGCCTAATACATAACCTGCAACTTTATCTTTGTGTCCCGGATGGCCAATGCCTAACCTAAGACGATAGAATTCTTTATTGTTACCCTGCTTGCTGATGATGTCTTTTAGGCCATTATGCCCGCCATGACCACCACCTTTTTTGAACTTACCAATACCAGGAGGGAGGTCTAACTCATCGTGAGCCACCATGATCTCTTCTGGCTTAATTTGGTAGAACTTTGCCAGTGCTGCAACAGCTTTCCCGGATAAGTTCATAAAAGTCGTTGGGATCAGCAAACGAAGATCTTCACCATGAACCATGATACGACCCGTTAGGCCAAAGAACTTTGGTTCGTTCTTCAGTGTCACGTTGTGTACACGTGCTAATTCTTCAACTACCCAAGCACCCGCATTGTGGCGAGTTTTGGCGTATTCTGGACCTGGATTAGCCAGTCCAACGAGAAGTTTTATTTGTTGGCTCAAGGTATGGATCTCTCTTGGGATTTCAAAAAGCGCCGTATGATATCACAGTTTATGAAAAAGGTGCGAGCTAGCTGATAGCAACTCAATGATTCAAAACTGTGGTCAAATTAACTTTGTGGTCGTTATACCAATCGTAGTAAATAACTGGTCACCCTAGCTGGTTAAAATGCTCGATAACTGCGTTATAATTTTTGATTGTAGAATAACTACTTATCAAAAAATCACGCCTTGTTCTCAAGCTTTTTTCCTGCGCTATTTCTGAACACTTACTTACTGTGATTGGTATTAGATATAAAAAAAGCACTTCATCGAATGAAGTGCTTAATATCTTTTTCAGATTGTTCTGCTAAAGCAAAGCTATAGAGCTTTGATTAGTTGAACATCGCAGAGATAGACTCTTCGTTGCTGATACGACGAATCGCTTCAGCAAGCATGCGAGAAAGGCTTAGTTCAGTCACTTTACCTGTCGCAGCCATCTCTGGAGAAAGCTTGATTGAATCAGTAACAATAACTTGGTCAAGAACTGAATTACGGATGTTTTCTGCAGCAGTGCCTGAGAATACAGCGTGAGTTGCGTAAGCGAATACACGCTTAGCACCGCGCTCTTTAAGCGCTTCAGCTGCTTTACACAGTGTGCCACCAGTATCAATCATGTCATCAACGATAACACAGTCACGACCTTCAACATCACCGATTAGGTTCATTACTTCAGAAACGTTAGCACGTGGACGACGCTTATCAACGATAGCGATGTCAACATCACCTAGCGCTTTAGCTGTAGCACGAGCACGTACAACACCACCAAGGTCTGGAGAAACCACAACTGGGTTTTCTAGGCCACGGTTAGCCATGTCTTCTAGGAGAACTGGAGTGCCGAAAATGTTATCAACAGGTACATCGAAGAAGCCTTGGATTTGCTCTGCGTGTAGGTCGATAGTCAAAACGCGGTCAACACCAACGTTAGAAAGGAAATCTGCAACAACTTTTGCAGTAATAGGCACACGAGCAGAACGTACACGACGATCTTGACGGGCATAACCGAAGTAAGGGATTACAGCAGTAATTCGGCCAGCAGAAGCACGGCGCATTGCGTCAATCATTACCACCAATTCCATAAGGTTGTCATTGGTTGGTGCACAAGTTGATTGAATCAGGAATACATCGCTACCACGAACGTTTTCATTGATTTGTACAGCGACTTCGCCATCAGAAAAACGGTCTACAGTAGCATCTCCAAGAGAGATGTATAGACGATCAGCAATACGTTGGGCTAGTTCAGGTGTTGCGTTACCAGCAAATAGCTTCATATCAGGCACGGTGGAAACCTCGGGTTGCGTCCAGTTTTAAATAGATTGTGGGTGGGCTGATTGGTATTCAGCCAAAGTTTCTTTTAAAGGCGAAATGTTTCGTCCTCTCGCGACAAACGCGGAAACTGTGTCAGGCAGTTGCTCTAGCACCGATTCGGCTTCTTTTTTGCTGCTAAATTCAGCAAAAACGCATGAACCCGTACCAGTCAATCTCGACGGCGCGTATTGTAGCAGCCATGAAAGTTGCTTATCAACCTCTGGGTACAGCATTCGCACAATTTTTTCGCAATCGTTTACGTATTCTTGCTCTAGAAGCGTTGATAGTGCTTGCTTCGGCGTATTTCGAGTTAATTCTGAATGTGTGAATATGTCTACAGTTGCTATGCTCACTTGAGGTTTCACAACGAGATACCATTTTTCATCCGGATTAGCGGGTTGTAATTGTTCGCCAACACCTTCAGCAAAGGCGGCGTGGCCTCGAACAAAGACCGGAACGTCTGCACCAAGCTTTAAGCCAATCTCTGCTAACTGATCATCAGACAGGTTGAGTTGCCATAAATGGTTGAGAGCGACCAACACGGTTGCGGCATTTGAAGAACCTCCACCAATGCCACCTCCCATAGGAAGCACTTTCTTTAACTCAATATCCGCACCGAAAGACGTTGAGGTATATTTCTGCAGCGCAGTTGCGGCTTTCCAAATCAGGTTATCTTCTGTCGCAACGCCTGGAATTTCAGGTGTGATTGTTATCGAGCTTGTATCTCGGTTTGCGGTAACCGTAAGTTCATCGCCAAAGTCGACAAACTGAAATAGGGTCTGAAGTTCGTGATAGCCATTGTCGCGTCGGCCAGTAATATAGAGAAATAAATTCAGCTTAGCTGGCGAAGGCCAGTGCGTTGGCGTTGTTATCATTTTTTCAGTGTCCACTTCGAAACTACAATGTTGATTTTGTTCTCGTCTTGCTTGAATGACAATCGAGTAGGGAGGGGAATTGTCTCTACCTTTGCGTTGTCTTTATCTGATAGTTGCTTACTCGGCATCTCTGTATTGCGATAGTTAGCAAAATTCAGTGTCCATAATTGACTGCTGACTTGTTTAGACAGAGATTCAAGCGTGTTGGTGCTGTTGAGTTGGTAGCTATTTGCTTGGTCGGGAATGCCAAGGAACCATTGCGGCAGGTGATCAATGGGGATCTGCAATCCAGTAAGTTGCTCTACCAATACAGATGCACTTGCATGGGTGAATACCTGATCATCATAAGTGACTACTTTGGCACCCGAGCTGTCAATCGTGAGGTTCAAGGCGGTTTGACCAAGGAAAGTGGTCAGTCTTAATTGACTTTGATTTGGGGAGTGCTTCCAAATGAAATTAAGGCTTTGGCGTTGCTCTGGAGAAATGTAAGCGAGCTTGCCTGAGGCTTGGTAGTTTTCTATCTGTAGAAGGCGGTTTTGGTGACTTTGCCACTCAACGCTGGTCGGTTGTTCTGGTATAGACGAGCAACCCACCATAATTATGGTCATAAAAATAAGAGACGTGATTTTACGAAGCTTGCTCATATTTGCTCACAACTTGTTCAAATTTATCTAAAAAACGCTTCAACTATAGCATTGAATTCACGAACTCAGGAAAACAAATCCCGCTTGCTCTTTAAATAGAGCCATGCATCAAGTAAAATTCGCCCCTTGTTTCCATTCCCTGATCGAGAACTTCTGATACATGTCTTTGCTTGCCGTAGGTATCAATCACAATACAGCGTCGGTTGAATTGCGAGAAAAAGTCGCTTTTGGTCCAGATAAATTATCTGAGGCACTCAAGCAACTTAACGCAAATGCACACGTAAATGGAAGTGTCATACTTTCTACCTGTAATCGAACTGAAGTGTATTGTGACGTCAAAGGCGTGGCAAAAAACAAGTTGATCGATTGGCTGTCTGTATTTCATCAAGTTAGCCCTGAAGAATTAAAACCGAGTATTTACATCCATGAAGAGCAAGCCGCGATTAAGCACTTAATGCGCGTTGCCTGTGGTTTGGACTCTCTGGTTCTGGGCGAGCCGCAAATTCTTGGTCAGGTAAAACAGGCTTACACCGATTCGCGAGAGAACAAATCTGTTGATGCTTCAATGGAAAAACTGTTCCAGAAATCATTTTCTGTTGCGAAGCGAGTTCGAACTGAAACCGAAATCGGTGGCAGTGCGGTTTCTGTTGCTTACGCGGCCTGTACGTTAGCTAAACACATCTTTGAATCGATTGCTGAATCAACGGTGTTGTTGGTGGGTGCGGGAGAAACCATTGAACTGGTGGCTAAACACTTGTCAGCCAATGGTTGTACCAAGATGATCGTTGCTAACCGTACTCGTGAGCGAGCTTTAGGGCTTGCCAAAGAGTTTGGTGCGGAGGTCATTAGCTTGAATGAGATCCCTGACCATCTGCAAAGAGCGGATATCGTGATCAGTTCAACCGCAAGCCCATTGCCAATTATTGGTAAAGGCATGGTTGAAACGGCGCTTAAGCAAAGAAAACATCAGCCGATGTTGTTGGTTGATATCGCCGTTCCTCGTGATGTTGAGTCTCAGGTCGGCGAACTGAGTGATGCTTACCTGTATTCAGTTGATGATCTGCAGTCGATCGTTGATGGTAATATTGAGCAACGTAAGGTTGAAGCGATTCAAGCGGAAGCAATCGTCAGTGAAGAAAGCGCCGCGTTCATGAGTTGGATGCGATCACTGCAAGCGGTAGACAGTATTCGTGATTACCGTAAATCGGCCAATGAAATCCGAGATGAATTATTAAGTAAGAGTTTACAATCACTTGCTGCTGGCGGTGACCCTGAGAAAGTCTTACTTGAGCTAAGTAATAAGCTCACAAACAAATTGATCCATGCTCCAACGCGTGCACTTCAAAGTGCAGCTGAGCAAGGAGAACCTGCAAAATTAATGGTCATTAGACAGAGTTTGGGTCTAGAAAACCCTCAATAATATTCGACCTCCAACAGAATAAGACATTATGAAAGCCTCGATTCTAATAAAGCTTGAAACACTTGTTGAACGCTATGAAGAAGTTCAACATCTACTTGGTGATCCCGATGTACTTGGGAATCAAGACAAATTCCGTGCCTTGTCAAAAGAGTATTCTCAATTAGAAGAGGTGACGGGGTGCTTTAAATCATACCAGCAAGCTCAAGAAGATTTAGAAGCTGCTGAAGAGATGGCAAATGAAGACGACGCAGAAATGCGTGAAATGGCTCAAGAAGAAATCAAAGATGCGAAAGCAAACATTGAACGTCTGACTGATGAGCTGCAAATTCTTCTGATTCCAAAAGATCCAAACGATGAGCGTAACTGTTTCTTAGAGATTCGTGCCGGCGCAGGTGGTGATGAAGCGGGTATCTTTGCGGGTAACCTTTTCCGTATGTACTCTAAGTTTGCCGAGAAGAAAGGCTGGCGCGTCGAAGTGATGAGCAGCAATGTTTCAGAGCAGGGCGGCTTTAAAGAGATGATCGCTAAAATCAGTGGCGACGCTGTTTACGGCACAATGAAGTTTGAGTCTGGCGGTCACCGTGTACAACGTGTACCTGAGACTGAATCTCAAGGTCGTGTTCATACATCAGCATGTACTGTTGCGGTTATGCCTGAGATCCCAGAAGCTGATCTTCCTGAAATCAAAGCTGGCGACCTTAAGATTGATACTTTCCGTGCATCTGGCGCGGGTGGTCAGCACGTTAACACCACGGATTCAGCAATCCGTATTACTCACTTACCAACAGGTACAGTAGTAGAGTGTCAAGACGAGCGTTCTCAGCATAAAAACAAAGCGAAAGCGATGGCTGTTCTAGCGGCTCGTATCGTTCAAGCTGAAGAAGAGCGTCGTGCTGCTGCGATTTCAGATACACGTCGTAACCTATTAGGCTCTGGTGACCGTAGTGACCGTATTCGTACGTACAACTACCCACAAGGCCGTGTTTCTGATCACCGTATCAACTTAACTATCTACCGCCTGAACGAAGTTCTGGAAGGTGATATGCAAAGCCTGCTTGATCCTGTTCTACAAGAGCACCAAGCCGATCAACTAGCAGCACTTGCTGAGCACAACTAATTACTATGCAGTCAGCATATACGGTTGAAAGTGCTTTAAAGTCAGCAATCGTACAGCTTCAAGAGGGCGATACCACATCGCCCTCGATTGATGCTGCGGTACTGCTTTGTCACGCTTTAGATAAACCTAGATCTTACCTACTAACTTGGCCTGAGAAGCATCTCACTTCAGAACAAGAATTCGAATTTCATACCCTTCTAAAACGTCGTTTAACCGGTGAGCCAGTGGCTTATATTGTCGGTGAACGTGAGTTTTGGTCACTGCCGTTAAAAGTCTCTCCTTCTACTTTAATCCCACGTCCAGATACGGAACGTTTGGTTGAAGTGGCGTTAGACAAAACGTATGGCAAGCAAGGTGCGATTCTCGATTTAGGAACGGGTACAGGTGCGATTGCTTTGGCATTGGCGTCTGAGATGCCGAACCGACCAGTGACGGGTATTGATCTTCGTCCGGAAGCGCAGCAACTTGCGACAGAAAACGCTCAGCGATTAAATATCACTAACGCCACTTTTTTACATGGCAGTTGGTTTGAACCTTTGAACTCGGTGAATTCTGAAGAAGAAGCGGTAAAGTTTTCGTTGATTGTCTCGAACCCACCTTATATTGAGAAGAATGACCCTCATTTATCTCAAGGCGATGTGCGTTTTGAACCGATCACAGCGTTAGTAGCTGAAGAGAAAGGTTTAGCTGATATTCGATACATTTCTGAAAACGCACGACGCTTTTTAGAAAACGAGGGTTGGTTGGCATTTGAACACGGCTATGACCAAGGCTTGGCGGTACGTGAGATAATGCAACAACTGGGCTACTTGGATGTGGTTACAGAAAAAGATTACGGTGATAATGACCGAGTGACATTGGGTCGTTACTATTCATAGACAGTGGTTGCTCATAGGCTGCTGTTAATCACCTTGTGATCAATAGATGATGAACTGGCTAAATTGATACCTTTAACTCGACAATATACTTAACTCGATAATGCATTTAACGTAGAAATACAGAGATTTAACGCAGAAATACAGAGCATTAACGGGTATTGTGTGGCTCGTGTTAACGAAAGCACATATAAAAATATAAAGGAATACCATGTACGAAGGTTTAAAACATTTTCACCTACTCACGATTGCTATAAGCGCGCTACTTCTTTCGATCCGGTTCGCTCTGATGATGGCTAACTCACCGAAGCTTAAGCATCCTTTCTTGCAGCGTTTCCCTCATATCAATGACTCGCTACTGTTGCTATCGGGCATTGGTTTGATTTTTATTACTGGCTTTATTCCCTTTACACCAGCGGCACCATGGTTAACTGAAAAACTAACCTGTGTAATGGCTTACATCGCATTGGGCTTCTTTGCGCTTAAGTTAGGTAAGAACAAGCTATTGAGAGTTTTCTCATTCTTTGGCGCTCTAGGCTGGCTAGCAATGGCAGGCAAAATCGCAATGACAAAGACTCCAACATTTTTCGGTTAATGACGTATGTACGAATTTTTTGATGAAGACTTTGATCAGCTAGAACTTGCTGAAGGCGCATTGATCTTAAACAAGGCCATTGACCCTGAAACTCAAGATAGCTGGGCAGAGCAAGAGCTCGCAAGATTATTAAAAGACGCTGAGTTTGCGTTAGTTAATGAAACCGACGAGCAACAGAAGTTTGAATCTTTTATTCGACTATTCTTTTACGAGTGGGGCTTCGCAGGCGATAAAGACGCTTACTTCTCATCGGAAAACGCGTTTATCGATAAAGTACTTGAGAGAAAGAAAGGGATCCCAGTCAGTCTTGGGGCAATCTTCCTTTTTCTAGGACGCAAGCTAGGCTTTCCTGTAGAGGGTGTCTCTTTTCCGACTCAGTTTCTGCTTAAAGTCAGTTGGTATGGTCAAACTCCGGTCTATATTAATCCTTACAATGGCGAGTATGTTGGTCAGCAAACATTGCGAGCATGGTTAATTGGCCATGATGGCCCATTGGCTAAGCTGAAAAGTGAGCATTTGAAAGTCGCAGACCACCCAACCATTATTGGTAAGTGGTTGGCTTTATTGAAAAGTGCATTGCTGAGAGAAGAACGTTATACGCTTGCATTGAAGTGTACTGATCTTGCGTTAACGTTTGTGCCTGATGATCCGTATGAAATCCGTGACCGTGGCTTCATCTATCAGCAACTGGATTGTCACCAGATTGCCGCCACCGATTATCAGTACTTTATTGATCAATGCCCAGATGACCCTGCATCTGAGTTACTTAAATCTCAAGTGAATGTCATGACGGAAAAAACCGTCGTCGTTCACTAGTTAATTATTATTTAGAGAGAATATGATGGAACAGAAAATAGTTCATATTGGCGACATGCCAATTGCTAACGATAAGCCATTTACGCTATTTGCGGGCATGAACGTTCTTGAATCTCGCGATCTAGCTATGCAGATCTGTGAGCACTACGTGAAAGTAACAGAGAAGCTGGGCATCCCTTATGTATTTAAGGCGTCTTTTGATAAAGCGAACCGCAGCTCTGTTCACTCATACCGTGGTCCTGGCATGGAAGAAGGTCTTAAAATCTTCCAAGAGCTGAAAGATACCTTTGGTGTGAAGATCATCACTGATATTCACACTGAAGCGCAAGCTCAGCCTGTTGCTGATGTAGTTGATGTAATCCAGCTTCCTGCGTTCCTTGCTCGCCAAACTGACCTTGTTGAAGCAATGGCTAAGACTGGCGCAGTTATCAATGTGAAGAAGCCTCAGTTCATGAGCCCGGATCAAGTAGGTAACATCGTTGATAAGTTCGCTGAGTGCGGCAACGAGAACATCATTCTTTGTGAACGTGGTTCTTGCATGGGTTACGACAACTTAGTTGTTGATATGCTTGGTTTTGGTGTAATGAAAAAATCATCAAACGGCAGCCCAATCATCTTTGATGTGACTCACGCGCTTCAAATGCGTGACCCATCAGGTGCTGCATCTGGCGGTCGTCGTGAGCAAACTGTTGAGCTTGCTAAAGCGGGTATTGCTACTGGAATTGCTGGTCTATTCCTTGAAGCACACCCGAACCCAGATCAAGCGCGTTGTGATGGCCCATCAGCTCTACCACTAGATAAGCTAGAGCCGTTCTTGAAGCAGATGAAGGCACTTGATGATCTTATCAAAGGCTTTGAGCATATCGATATTAAATAATTGAGATGGATGTGAAGTAACGGAAACGTTATTTAACAAAAGTTGATTTAAGAAAGCCCAGTTCTTTGAATTGGGCTTTTTTTATCTCGTAAAAGCAGCCGAACATAAACCGTTCATTTAAAGAGTTGTTAACGAGGCGGGTTGTTACCTAAGAAACTCGTATATGAGTGTGAGGTCAGTCCTGTTTGCAGTAAATTACTGATGTTCATCACACTTTGTAAGTAAACGATTGCTTGTGATGCAGGGGAAGTTTGAGTGTAATCTCATAATTTTGTTACACTTAACTGCTGAACTATGCGTGACCAATTCGACATAAATATGAAATCATCATGTTACATCTGAAATGTTAATTTAAGATAAGTGATGTGAAGTCTTATTGTTCGAACTCCAAATAAGGGGTCGCAATAGATCATAAAAAGCAGTGGATTCCCCTAAAAAGTTCAAAGGTATGACAATGAAGCAACGCCTTATTCTAAAGACAGCACTAAGTGCTGCAATCCTAGCTACTCTAGCTGGGTGTGCGTCTCAATCAACTCAAGATTGGAACCAAGACGAAACTTACAAGCTAACGGTTCTACACACTAACGACAACCATGGTCGCTTTTGGCAGAACAAATACGGTGAATACGGCATGTCTGCGCGTAAAACGCTTGTTGATCAACTTCGTGCTGAAGTTGAAGCAGAAGGCGGTAGCGTGTTGCTTCTATCTGGTGGTGATATCAACACTGGTGTGCCAGAGTCAGATCTTCAAGATGCAGAACCTGATTTCAAAGGTATGAATAAAATTGGTTACGATGCAATGGCATTGGGTAACCACGAGTTTGATAACTCATTAGACGTACTACAAAAGCAGATCGACTGGGCTAACTTCCCAATGCTATCTGCAAACATCTACGACAAAGCAACTGGCGAACGCAAGTTCCAAGCTTACGAGATGTTTGAAAAGCAAGGTATCAAGATTGCGGTTATCGGTTTAACAACTGAAGATACGGCAAAAATCGGTAACCCTGAGTTCATCGCGAGCATTGACTTCCGCGACCCTAAAGAAGAAGCGAAGAAGCTGATCGCTGAACTTAAAGAAACAGAGAAGCCAGACTTAATCTTCGCTGTGACTCACATGGGTCACTACGAAAACGGCCAACGTGGTGTTAACGCACCGGGTGATGTAGCACTTGCTCGTTACCTAAACGAAGGCGATCTAGACATGATCGTTGGTGGTCACTCTCAAGAGCCTGTATGTATGGAAGGCCCTAACGTTGCGAAGAAAAACTTCAAACCGGGTGATGAGTGTAAACCAGACGTACAGAACGGTACTTATATCGTTCAAGCTCACGAGTGGGGCAAGTACGTAGGTCGTGCTGATTACGAATTCCGTAACGGCGAACTAGAGATGGTGAGCTACGATCTGGTTCCAGTTAACCTTAAGAAGAAAGTTAAGATTGACGGTAAGAAGCAACGCGTTCTTATTCAAGATGAAATCGCACAAGATCCAGAGCTACTTGAATTCCTACGTCCTTTCCAAGAGCAAGGTCAAGCACAGCTAGAAGTTCAAATTGCTGAGACAAATGGCAAGCTTGAAGGCGATCGTAACGTGGTTCGTTTCCAACAAACTAACCTAGGTCGTTTGATTGCAACTTCTCACATGGAGCGTGCACAAGCAGACTTCGCTGTGATGAACTCTGGTGGTGTTCGTGACTCAATTGAAGCGGGCAACGTGACTTACAAAGATGTACTGAAGGTACAACCTTTTGCAAACATCCTGACTTACACAGACATGACAGGTAAAGAAGTTCTAGATTACCTAAATGTTGTGGCGACGAAACCAATCGATTCTGGTGCTTACGCTCAGTTCGCTGGCATTTCAATGACAGTGACGAACGGTGAAGTATCGAACGTATTCATCGGTGGTAAACAGCTTCGTTTAGACGAAACATACCGCTTCACAGTGCCAAGTTTCAACGCGGCTGGTGGTGACGGTTACCCTAAACTGTCTGACCACCCAGGTTACGTAAATACTGGTTTTGTTGATGCTGAAGTACTGAAAGAGTACCTAGAAGCGAACAGCCCGGTTGACGTGAACAAGTACGCACCGTCTGGTCAAATGGTTTACAAGTAACTGAACCCAGTTAATTGAATCATTAGGTGCTAAATTAGATTGACTCTAGCACCATGATAAATTTAACTAAAGCGACGCCTAGGCGTCGCTTTTTGTTTATCTATCGTTTGGATTTTTTATGACCCCTGCAATCAATCTTGCCAAGAAAAAGAAAATCGCTCATACCGTGCATCAGTATCATCATGATGCAAACAATACCAACTATGGGTTAGAGGCGGTTGAAGCTCTGGGGCAGGATCCCAAACGCGTGTTCAAAACGCTATTATTTTGTTTGAACGGCGTCGCTAAAGATTTGGCTGTGGCTGTTATTCCTGTCGATCAGAAGCTAAACCTTAAGCTTGCGGCTAAAGCGGCGAAAGGTAAAAAAGCAGAGATGGCCAATCCTGATATTGCACAGAAAACCACAGGTTATGTTGTGGGTGGAATCAGTCCGCTTGGTCAGAAAAAAGTATTACCTACTTTTGTCCATTCCAGCGCTACCAGTTTTGAAACGATATGTGTGAGTGCAGGGAAGCGAGGGCTAGAAATTGAGTTAGATCCAAAAGACTTAGCGATGCTGACTCGCGGCCAGTTTGCTGATCTATGTTTATAGATTGTCGTCGTCATGATGATAAAACTATCGAATGACAAACAAGAACGCCCGCTAGACTAATCTAGCGGGCGTTCTTATATCGAGTGTCTCGTCTTACTGATTCTGATTACTTCTTCAGGCCCAATGTACCACCAACGCGTTTTGCTGCTGGCTTATTTGGTCTGTTTGAATCTTGACTACGGTTTGCTGGCTTACCGCTTCTACGATCGTTATTGTCGCGGTCTGTACGATTGCGATCCGAGCTGTTTCGATCTGAGTTTGAACGCTCTGAACGAGAGTTCGATTTCCAGTTCTCGGTGTTGCCGCCGCTTTCACTATTCGACGAATTACGACCACGCTTCGAGTTTGGCGCATGACGGAATTCATCCGCATTGTTACCGCGGTAAGTGCGAGTACGGTTCTCGTTTTGATTACGGCGCGCTGTTGAGGTTTGATTTTCCTCACGGCTATCAAATAACTTAGCATCGGTTGCCTTGCGAATTCGCTGACCTTTTGCGTTCATTTTTGATGCATCTTCAGTACTCACTGAACCTTCGCACATCGCTAATATCTCTGCGATTTCTTCTTCACTCAGGTAGCGCCACTTTCCGTTTGGAATGCCATCAAGTGAGATGTTCATAATACGAACACGACGTAGTTTGAATACTTCATAGCCTAACGCTTCACACATACGGCGGATCTGACGGTTAAGGCCTTGAGTTAGCGTAATTCGGAATGAGAATTTAGTCTCTTTTTCGACATTACACGGCAAGGTAACGGTATCCAAAATAGGAACACCAGAAGCCATTTTCTTCAAGAATTCCGTCGTAATTGGTTTATCTACACGAACCACGTACTCTTTTTCGTGATTGTTACCGGCACGCAGAATCTTATTCACGATATCGCCATCGTTGGTCAAGAAGATAAGGCCATCAGAGGGCTTATCTAGGCGACCAATAGGGAAGATACGCTTGTGGTGGCCAATGAAGTCGACGATGTTGCCAGGAATATCACGTTCAGTAGTACAGGTGATGCCGGTCGGTTTATTGAGGGCAATGTAGATAGGCTTTTCTTTTGAACGTACTGGCTTGTTGTCGATCTCAACATCATCACCTGGCAATACTTTCGTTCCCATCTCAGGGATCTTGCCATTAATAGTAACTCGGCCTGCATCGATCAGTTTGTCTGCTTCACGACGTGAACAAAACCCAGTTTCACTGATGTATTTATTAAGGCGTTTAGCTTGGGATTCTTGTGACATGATATTCTCTTAGCGTTTCACAACGGAAATATAGATAAACAAAAAGCAACTATGGAGAGTTGCTTTTACGTTTTAATTCGTTAACTGAAGCAATTTTAACACCTAGTGTGGGCTTCGGCACTAAATATCTATTTTCGGCACCAAATATCAATTGTGGTGTTCAATGTGCTTAGCTGAATGTTCGAAGACGATGGTCTTTTTTCACTAAGCTTCTGATGATTTAGCGAGTCCGTTTTTGATGACGCTCTCTATTCTCTAGTTTTTTGTCGTTACTCTTTCTGAGCATGACGTAAACGGCTCCAGTACCACCATGAAATTGCTGCGCTGAGTGAACACATTGAACATCATTAATTTGCGATAACCAATTGGCCACATAGCTTTTCATCATAGCTGGTGGATTTGAGCGTTCACCTTTGCCGTGAACAATAATAACGGTGCGCACATCCATTCTTAAACATTGGCGTAAAAACGAAAGCACTTCGTTTCGAGCATCTTTCAATGTTTTCCTGTGGAGATCGAGTTTAGCTTGAATCGGATATTTACCTAAGCGCAGTTTTTTGTATACGCCTTCTTGAACGCCATCTTTTTTATCCGCAATAACGTCATCCGGTTTCAGCATTGGAGAGTAGTCGAGAGAGAGGTAATCTTTTTCGTCCTCAGACAGCCACATAGCCGCCTCACGCTTTGCAAGTTGAGACTCGGTAACTCGATGCACTTTTTGGTGCTCAGCGGTGTCATGGTCGATACGTTTCACATCGCCCATCATTTCTTGGAATAGATCTAAGTCGTCATCATGAGACATGGTGTTCATCTCAAGTTGTAGAAGGATAGGGTAAGTATACCTAAGTTGTGGCTGGGTTTAAAAATGAAAAAACCGGAGGAGACAAGAGAAGTCAACTCCGGTGCAAAGCGTTTTAACATTTATTGATCAATAAAATGATACTTAAAAGTAAATGATTTAGGCTGAGCGATACTAGTGAGGAGATTTTTCAGTCATAACTTTGTATATGAAGAAGCCTCCATAAAACATCATGAGACCCAGAGCCCCGAATATTACTATCATTGAAGATAGCCCCACTGCATTACCAAATAGGAGTTCTAGCCAAAAGTCCATGTGTATACCTCAAAGTTATATGACATGGCTTAGTGTATTAAGTAGCGTTATCAATTCACTGATCTGGATCAATCCTGTTTCATAAGTTAAATACTTGTTGGCGAGTGTGTGTTTTTCGTCACATTCGCCGTTAGGTTGTACGTCTTTTGTTCGAACGATTCGATATTGTAAAAAAGAGTGAAAAAAGCCCTTGCGGATAAATTCAGAATCCGTATTATACGCTCCATCGACAGGCAATCAGCCAGTTAGATATCTCGGTGAATAGCGCAGCTTGGTAGCGCATCTGGTTTGGGACCAGAGGGTCGGGGGTTCGAATCCCTCTTCACCGACCACATTAAAGAAAGCCGTAGCAGAAATGCTACGGCTTTTTTGCATTTGAACCCTTTGGTTTCTATCTGGTTTGGGACATGTGGGTGGGGGCTGGTGCGCCAGTCCGATGGAAGCCCAGCCGCGTCGAATCCCTGCTTAACCGACCAAGATTTAGAAAGCCTGCTCATTGAGCAGGCTTTCGTCGTTTAAGGGTATTGAAAATAGGATTTGAACCTAAGTGGGGTTCGCTTGATGTTCAAAATAAGCTCTTCACCGATTACATTAAAGAAAGCCGTAGCCTTGTTATGCGATAGACGGGGCTATGGTTTTTTTGCATTTCGGGATAGTTGTTAACTGGTGAGCGAGAAGGGCTTAAGGGGGGCATGACATCAAAAATAGGCTCTCCGCTGAGCGCATTGAAGAAAATCGTAACGCGCCTTATGATAGAGAGGAGCAATGGCTTGCTCATTCTGGTTTACAGCGGCTTCGATTGAATACCAGTAGTATCTAAGTTTTCACCTGCTTCGATTAAACGAACTCACTCGTTGCAATATTATTCTTCACCCAAATCAGAGCTTGTAAGCGGTTCTTCACTTTGATTTTTTTGAATGTATTGTGAAGGTGTGCTTTGACCGTATTCTCACTGACGTAAAGCGTGTCAGCTATCTGGGTGTTAGACGCCCCATCTCCAAGCAATTTAATTATCTGCTGTTCGCGTTTTGTCAGTTTGAGGTAGTGGGGGCTGGTTTTTGCGCATTGTCTATCTCTATAAAACCGGATGTATTTATAGATCAACTTTCTGCTCACCCACATTTCACCCTGTAGAATGCAGTTAAAGCCAGCCACAAGCTTTTCAAGTGTGTCTGAAGTGTAAAAAATACCGACGAGGTATTGCCATTTAAGCATTTGAGAATGTGAAAAGTCGTTTGGTGTATTGAGTAACACTTCATGTACGTCACTTTCTGCTTCATTTCTTAGCTCTTGGTACTTCCCAATGTACTGTTTACTCATCGTTGGGAAATCAATAATAATCAGTACTAAGTCTTCGTTTTTAAAGGATTTAATGTTGATCCTTTCGGGTGAGATGAGTTTTATGTTTAAGTTAACTTTCTGCTCGATAGACTCTTTAAGTAGTATTGATTGTAAATTGTTTTCCGCAAGTAAAATGGCGTTGTGAGCCTCCTGCTTAGCCATGTGGAACTCCTTTTCTCAATTCATTACTTGAACTATAGGTTATATAGTTTATAGCACGTATTGTTATTTTGCTAACTTTCAAGGTTAAATATTCACCAAGATTATGTAATTAATTTAATAGTATTGCAGAAGGTAAATTAATACTTTAAGTGAAGGGGAATGATTAGGGAGTTTTATTTTTTATCTGATTGATTTTACAATCTTTATGGATTTTCCATACCCCCTTATTTGGATGGAATTTTATAACTGCAGGGAATTGGTTTATATTAAGAATCAATTTCGTTGTACCGCTGCTTGTATTTTGCTTGAAACTAGAGTCAGTTCTGGTACTTACCGTAAATGAAGATACCATACTGTTATTAACTGTGAGCATAAGGTTGTTATTTTTTATCTGGCACTGCACTGGATTTAAATCGGAAGAAAATCCATTTAAATGATAAGAAATAAATAAAACGGCGACCAGCGCCGTTTTAATAAAAGTATGAAGTCTCATATTAGTTTTGGTAAATAAGACCAACGTTCCCGTTAGCACCGTTACCTAAAACAACGGCATTATCATAAGAAGTTTGCTCAACCATAAGTTGGTTCATGTTACTGTTGGTTAAATCAACAGTTGCATTTGAATAAGAGCCCGTTTGTAACGTAAATATACGGTTATCGTTACTGTTCATTAGATCGATATCGAC
Organism: Vibrio sp. FE10; assembly: GCF_030297155.1. Taxonomy (NCBI): domain Bacteria; kingdom Pseudomonadati; phylum Pseudomonadota; class Gammaproteobacteria; order Vibrionales; family Vibrionaceae; genus Vibrio; species Vibrio apostichopi. The sequence goes on from NZ_AP028067.1 coordinate 861,779, forward strand.
ATCATTTCGGTCACCACCACCTACATCTGTATTAACGATAGTCTCGACATAGTTTCCGTCACCCCAAATGTCGATAGCAACGTCATTTCTATCTACACTGCCATTACTAAACTCAGTGTAAGTAGTGTTGGAGTTACCGTTGATATAAACGTCAGCTTCGTTTCGGTCGGCACCGCCCTTAGCTTTTACGACTGAAATGTTTTCATCGCCCATTTGAGTGACACGTAGATCATTTAGTCGACCTCCACGCTGTACTTTAACTCTAGCTTGGTTGTGTAAACCGTCTTGATCAATCAGAGCATTATTTCTTACACCACGTATTTTGGCATGTGCTTCATTGAGGTTACCACTTTGTTCAATTACTACATCAGACTTGTAACTCGCATGTGTGTTCACGAGTGCAACATGGCCATCTGTCACTCCTGATGTATTTTGATTGATAAGCACATTCGCTTGATCGCCATTACCCATTTGCCAAACAGCAGTATTATCCATAGCTAAGGGCTCAATAGCTGCTACTTTGCCTGCAATACCAAGATCTGTCGTACCTTCTTTAACACCAGGGCCTGGCTCTGGGGCTGAAGTTGGAAGCGGATCTGCGTTAGCTGCGTTAAAACCAATAATGGCACCGACTATAATTCCAATTTGCGTAAGTTTCATAAGTTGTATCCTTATACATTTCCATGTCGACGTTGTTGTTACTTAATACAAAGTAACTTGAATCAAGCTTCCATACTGCGCGCTAATTTGCTTGATTGATGTAGATTCTCATTGAGCTAGACGCTTTCACTAAAGCAAAGTCATTGCCGTCTTGAGAAATTCCTAAATTACTTCTTCCAGAACCAACCAAATAAGCAGTATTGCCATTGCCTTTTTGGTCAATGCTCAGCTGACTACTCTGTCTTGAGAAGTTAGCTTGTCCGATAACTGCTAAATTGTTATTCCCGTCTTGGGAAATAAGCGCTTCAGAATTTACTCCGAGTTGCCCAATTGCGGCATCGTTATTTGAACCATTCTGGTCTATTAAGGCGATATTATTGCGCCCTGTTTGACCAATGTATGCGGAGTTAGAACTTCCGCTTTGTGTTATCTTCGCTCTGTTGTTCGCGGTAATACCAGGACTGCGTTGCTTTATTATTGCTATTGAATCAGTAGCATTAGATATATTTAATTCTGAATAATTATCTAAATCTCCAGAAGAAAAGCTTTCTAAATAATTATAATCATTGACTATATCTTGATTAACATTATGTAAAAAATCCCCTTCTATATCTGACGCGATAGCATTATTAAAACCTCCTGATAAAAAATATAAACAAGTTAAGCTGATAAGTGATGCTTTCCCAATTACCATCATCTTTACCTTAAAGTGTTCGTGATTATGATCCCTACGAAAATAAACTGCGTAGGGAATGAGTGAACCTTTGTCTTATCGAAATCCTAGGCCTTGAATTTACGAACAGCTATAAACTTAAAGTTGAAAATATTTAGTTGTTCATATGAAATTTAATTAGTATTTGACCGATTCCTACAAACCTTAGTTAATCAATTCCCTTCAGTAATTAATTCGAAAGTTTATATATGCCACTGTAAGCATGAATTACGCTTTATTCAGTTTCAACGAATCAAATTCTCATTTTGTAAATGGACTTTGAATGGGAGCACATATGAAAATCAAGCTGCTTACAATAACTCTGCTTTCCTTTGCTCTTCATGCAGAAGAAAAGAGTCATGGTCTTGAAAATGCTGCTCCTTTAGAAAATGGACAAAAACTTGAGGATTCGACAAATAATCTTAAGGAAAAATTCAATGACTTCAGTGAAGTCGATGGAATCATTGTGGACAGAACCATTACGCGGTTGGGAGAGGATTTTTATTTTTTCTTCTCGCAATCGCTCAATGATAGTTATCCCGACCTTAAGGAAAATTTGACGGTAAAAGAAAGGCCAACGGCGTTATCAGGAAGCATCATAGAGGTTCAACACTCTAGAAAACCGATCTTCCGTACGGCGTTGTCCCCTGGTCGTAGACAAGCGAAAGAACGCGCTGCCGATGCAACACGAGTGGTTGGTAATTACATCATCCGATGGCAAGCTGAACGGATCTTTCAGGACACTTACGATCTAGACCATGATGAATTTTAAGGAGCCAAGGATGTCGATATTTTTCAGAAAGGCTGTGCTTATTGTGTTGCTCGCTTCGCCTTCGGTTTACTCGAGCGAGTTAGTTTACACGCCCGTAAACCCAAGTTTTGGCGGAAATGCTTTAAACAGCTCTCACCTTTTTAATCACGCTAATGCCATCAATGATTTTGAAGACCCTAATGCTAGGGATATCTTTGATGAACAAGAGTCTGCGTTAGATCGTCTAGCTTCGAGTTTAGAGTCCCGTTTAATTAGTCAATTGCTTGCTGACGTGGGTAATGGAAACACGGGACAGTTGGAAACTGATGATTTTTTCCTGAATATTGTGGATGATTCCGGGACTTTGTTGGTTCAAATCGTCGATAAAGAGACTGGGGAATCGACAGAAATCAGTGTCTCTGGATTAAACCCCGACCTCTAATCACAAGGATTGTGTTATGAAATCGATCATTATCGTCTTCTTGACCTTTGTGTTGGGAGGGTGCACTTACTCTATGCAAATTCCAGAGACTTCTGAAACGCCAAAGTTGATGCCGAGAGGATCGACTTATACGGACCTGATCTCATTACCTCAGCCTCGCGGTAAAATACTTGTTTCGGTTTATGATTTTAGAGATCAAACGGGACAGTATAAACCTCAGCCAAACAGTAACTTTTCGACAGCGGTACCACAAGGTGGAACGTCTTTACTAACCACGGCATTGATAGATTCCCAATGGTTTGTTCCTCTAGAGCGTGAAGGGCTCCAGAACTTGTTGACGGAACGTAAGATCATTCGTGCTGCTCAGAAAAAAGACAAGGTAGTGAACAATCACGGAGCCGATTTAACATCGTTGAGCTCTGCGAATATCGTTATTGAAGGCGGTATTGTTGCTTATGATTCTAATATTGTTACAGGTGGGGCTGGTGCGAAGTATCTTGGCATTGGTGGCTCAGGGCAGTATAGAACCGATCAAGTGACGGTTAACTTAAGAGCCGTTGATGTAAGAACAGGGCAAGTTTTGCTTAGCGTTACGACATCCAAAACCATTTCCTCACATGAAATTGGCTTCGGTGCTTTTCGATTTGTTGATTACAAAGAGTTACTCGAAGTTGAGATGGGTTATAGCCAAAATGAGCCGGTAAATATCGCGGTAATGTCAGCCATAGATGCGGCAGTGATTCACTTAATCGTTAAGGGAATGAAACGTGGGATGTGGTCACCAGGTGACCCTGATGCAATTAGACATCCAATTATCGCCCGCTACTTAGCCGCGGACACTGACATCCTTTAGTCAACTGAGTAAGCAGCAAAATAGGGCTATGCGGAAAACGGATTTTTCCCTTAGCCCTGTTTTTTTCAACCACTCAAATGTTCTATTTCACATCACAAGTGATGTTCTTGATTGGCGTCTCAGAGGTAACAAAGCAAACATACGCTTCAACAGGGTTATTTGGACCAATTCGAATGTAACCTGCCTGTACTTCATCTTCGTTAAAAGTCACCGAGTGTGAGTTACCCGTCTTGCCATCGTAAAAGCTTGCTTCAAAATTACTATTCATTTGGCTTGCGATACGGTTGCGTGTTGTAGACGTCGTGAACGTAATATTCGCGCATCGCATTGGTGGCTTCTCAGTAATCAGAAACTGTCCGCTTTCTTTATCTAGCACGCCGCCTTTGGTATCAGGCTGAATGTCTATTGGTTGGAATTGTTCGATCGTACAAGTTTCTTTGGCAGACGCTACCGTGGGCATCAAAATCGCGAGGGCTAAAGGTAAAGCGAAGAGTACTGGTTTCATGAGAACAACACCGTATATAAAAAGAGCGAAAGATAATAGCACCGTTATGGTGCTATTAAATGTAATGATTCTGTTATTAGGTAATGGCTATATTATGAGAAAGTCATGGCATCGAATTGAGCTAGCTGTCATCACTAACCTCAAATTGACACTGAGCTTGTTGGCTTTGTGATTGTTGAGTGACATTGAACCCTTTCTCTTCTAGTAACTGCAAAAGGTTGCCTTCGCCAATCAGGTGTAAAGTGCCGACGACCAGTACGTAGTCTCCCTTTGAGTCGAGTTTCCAATCTTTGGCTGATAGCTTGTTTGCCCAGTCGATATTGCGATCCGTTAGGAATGCTTTCTCAAGCTCTGTTGGCATTTCAGAAAGCTCTGCAAACTCCTCAAGCTTGGTTACATCACCCGCTTTCCAACTTTCAATTAGGCAGTGAACCACAGAATCAGTTTGGTCAAATTCTTCAAGACTACTGACTAGCCATTCTTTACCGGAATCTTTCTGCCCTGCGATGAGGTCTATTTGAAATTGTAGAGCCTCTAAGCTGATGACGGGAACATCCGCGATTGTTGCTTTATAGGCTAGTGTTGCGTCTACACCGCCCGCTGAGCCGTAACCAAGGTTCTTTAACTGCTGCATTTGTATCGACAGAGATGTTGCCCAAGGTGGGGAGCTCAGTAGTTGTTGTGTCGACATACCCAAAGATTTGGAAATACTTGTTAATAACTGTTGTTGATCTTCGCTTAATACATCACCCGTGGTCACTGTGGTCGTGGGATACGCCACGCCTTCTGTCTTTCTTATATCCGTCTCGACAATTAATCCGTCGCTCTCTTTTAGCGTGTCAGTGATCTGTACGGGAAGCGGGTACATGCTCTCATCCCCAACGTGCACAGAACCTAAGATAGTAAGCGTCAGATCATCCTTTTTAGCTTGCCAATAAAGAGGTTCGGCGACCGCTTGCTTGGCTGAAAAGGCAAGTGTGAGTAACGTAAGGTACAAGAATGTGCGCAAAGAAAGCTCCTTTAGAAAGACATAAACTCGTTAAAAAGGGTTTTGACGGAGTTTTTTAACGGTTTTTTTTGAGAACGATGTCACGTTGTTTATACGAAAAGTATAACAACACGAACAAACTGTTAAACCTTTCTCTCTATCAACGACACGATTTTATGAAATCCTTTGAAAAGATTGTGATTTAATTCTCAGTTATTACGTCAAAATAAAAGTGACGGAAGTGTCGTTAATCGTAACTTGATGATTTTATTAAAATTAAATTTATCAATATTTTTGAGATTTGAAGCCGATCACTGAATTGGCCTGATTTAATTCACGCCAAAAAATAAGACCATATAGTTTATCTAACTTTCGAAGCGCTCCACTTTGCTTCTGACTCAATTTTTAAATTAATGGGTGAATACGATGTTGAAGAGAAACTTATTATCTGTAGCAGTATTGGCTGGTTTGACGGGTTGTGCAGTGACACAAGCTCCTGAGCAACAGGTTGTTAATGCACTGGCTGATAATCTTGATGTGCAATATGAAATCTTAACCAATCACGGTGCGAATGAAGGTATGGCTTGTCAGGACTTAGGTGCTGAGTGGGCGTCATGTAATAAAGTGAACATGACCTTGACCAATGACGGTGAAGCGATTGATTCGAAAGATTGGACTATCTACTTCCACAGTATTCGCCTCATCTTAGATGTTGATAACGAACAGTTTAAAATCACTCGTGTAACGGGTGACTTACACAAACTAGAACCTACAGATAAGTTCGATGGTTTTGCGGCTGGTGAAGAAGTGATTCTTCCGCTGACGAGTGAATATTGGCAACTGTTTGAAACCGACTTTATGCCAGGTGCATTTGTAACGGCGCCAAACGCAGAACCTAAGATGATTGCTTCATTGAATACAGAAGATGTCGCGTCGTTTGTGACAGGTCTAGAGGGTAACAACCTTAAGCGTACTCCTGATGACAACAATGTCATGGCAACCGCGGTGACGCGTTTCGAAAAGAATGCTGATCTAGCAACTCAAGATGTATCAACAACGCTACTACCAACGCCAATGTCTGTAGAAGCAGGCGAAGGTTCTGTGGGTATTGCTGGTGGTATTGCCCTACCAAAAGACGCATTCGATGCTGATCAGTTCGCTGCAATTGAAGAACGTGCAGATGTGGTAAACGTAGATGTGAGTGGCGACCTACCTGTGAGTGTTGCTGTTGTTCCTACTCAGTTTACGGGTGATTTAGCAAAATCTGGCGCTTATGAACTAAGCATCTCGGAAGAGGGGATTGCGATTAAAGCGTTTGATAAAACAGGTGCTTTCTACGCAGTTCAGTCTATTTTTGGCCTAATAGACAGTCAGAACGCTGAATCATTACCACAACTGTCGATCAAAGATGCACCGCGCTTTGATTACCGTGGTGTGATGGTGGATGTTGCTCGAAACTTCCACTCAAAAGATGCCATCCTAGCAACGCTAGATCAAATGGCGGCATACAAGATGAATAAACTGCACCTTCACTTAACAGATGATGAAGGCTGGCGTTTAGAAATCCCAGGTTTACCAGAGCTAACGGATGTAGGGTCTAATCGTTGTTTTGATTTGGAAGAGCAAAGCTGTTTACTGCCTCAGCTAGGTTCAGGTCCAACAACAGACAACTTTGGCTCTGGTTTCTTTAGTAAAGCGGACTACGTCGAGATCTTAAGCTACGCAAAAGCGCGCAGCATCGAAGTAATTCCTGAAATTGATATGCCAGCACACGCTCGTTCTGCAGTGGTATCAATGGAAGCGCGTTACACTCGCCTAATGGCGGAAGGTAAAGAAGCGGAAGCAAATGAATACCGCTTGATGGATCCACAAGATACATCGAACGTAACCACGGTTCAGTTCTACGATAAGCAAAGCTTCATTAACCCATGTATGGAATCATCAACTCACTTTGTCGATAAAGTTATCTCTGAAGTGGCGGCAATGCACCAAGAAGCGGGCGTTCCACTAACGACTTGGCACTTTGGCGGCGATGAAGCGAAAAACATCAAGTTAGGTGCTGGCTTACAAGATGTTAATGCAGACGATAAAGTGGCTTGGAAAGGCAACATCGATTTGTCTAAGCAAGATAAGCCATTCCAACAGTCTCCTCAGTGTCAGTCTTTGATCGCTGATGGAACGGTAAGCGACTTCGGTCATCTGCCAAGTCACTTTGCAGAGCAGGTATCCAAGATTGTTGCTGACAAAGGCATCCCTCACTTCCAAGCATGGCAAGATGGCCTGAAATACAGCGAAGGCGAGAAAGCATTTGCGACAGAAAGCACTCGCGTCAACTTCTGGGACGTTCTTTACTGGGGCGGTACTTCATCAGTATACGACTGGTCAGCAAAAGGGTATGACGTAATCGTCTCTAACCCAGACTACGTATACATGGATATGCCATATGAAGTCGATGCTGCAGAGCGCGGTTACTATTGGGCAACGCGCGCAACCGATACTCGTAAGATGTTTGGCTTCGCACCAGAAAACATGCCACAAAACGCAGAAACATCATTAGACCGTGACGGCAATGGTTTCTCTGGTAAAGGCGAGATTGAAGCGAAACCTTTCTACGGTTTGTCTGCACAACTTTGGTCTGAAACAGTACGTACCGACGAGCAGTATGAATACATGGTGTTCCCTCGCGTACTTGCAGCAGCAGAGCGTGCATGGCACAGAGCGGATTGGGAAAATGACTACAAAGTGGGCGTTGAATATTCTCAAGATACTGACTTAGTGAATAAGCAGGCTCTAAACAGCGACTTTAATCGCTTCGCGAATATTGTTGGTCAACGTGAACTGGCTAAGCTTGAGAAAGCAGGCATTGATTATCGACTACCAGTACCGGGCGCTCAGGTTGTGGATGGCAAGCTAGCGATGAACGTTCAATTCCCAGGCGTAGAGCTGCAATACTCTGCTGATGGCGAGAACTGGTTAACGTATGACGAGCAACAACGTCCATCGGTTTCTGGCGAAACTTACATCCGCTCTATCTCTGAAAGTGGCGAGAAAGTAAGTCGAGTAACCTCAGTTAAATAATCGATAAGCAACATTAATAGAAGAGCTCCCTCGTTATTATCTTACTCAAGGTAAAAAGTGGGAGCTCTTTTTGTTTGCTGCGAATTAGGCTCTCATCCAAAACGGAAACATATAGAAACCGTCTTGGTTTATAACGTCAACAATGCACATAAGGTGAGGTTTATCGCAAAAGTGACGCACTTCTCATTATTCTCTTCAAAAAATAAGTCCTTCATAAAAAACTCTAAATCAAATGTGATTCAACCGACTGAATCTAATTTCGCACCGTAAAATAATGTGATCCCGATCTGTGCATTTTTCCATCTTGAGTTTTTTATCAATTTTTATGTTTTTAAGTAATTGATTTTAATGTGTTAAATAACTTGTTCTTTTTTGATAGTGAGAGAGATCACTCTGCCCACTCTTTTATTTTGAAACGCAAATTAATTCGAGCAACATAGATTTCATGCCAGGGAGGCGACCAACTACTCAAGCGGTGAAGGTGAATGATGTACCGAAGATATGCCGCTGAAAAAATCAAACTAAGGCAGTTTACTATGAAAAAAATTATCGCTCTAAGTGCTCTTTCTCTTGCTTTCGCTTCTAGTGCTTTTGCTGGTTCTTCTTACGTAACAGGTAACATCCAAATTCACGATGACGGTCGTATCCACGGTTCTGATATGACTTCTACGCTAGAAGCCGGTCACACGTTTGACAACTCTCTAGGCGGCTTCACGGTTTACTCTGAGTTTGATGGTATCCAACTGGGTAAACTTGAATCTGAAAATGGCGGTGCAGGTAATACTACTCCTGGTATCACTGTCGGTGGTGAGCAATCTTTCAACATCACTGACAACCTATGGGTTGCTGCTGGTTACCAACATTTATTCTCTGCGGGTGAGAGCATTCAGTTCCGTCCACTAGTTAAGATCGGTTACAACTTCGATAACGGTATCTCTATTAGTAACCGTACTCGTGCACACATCGATGATACTTCTGCTGATGCTGACACAGACTACCGCATGGATAACCGCATTGCTTACACAGTGAATGCTGACCTAGCGCTTAGCTACAACAACGTATACATGATTGATGCTGAAGCGATGGACCACGAGTTACGTGCAACATGGACTCGTCAAGGCGTTCAACCTTACTTTGAGTTCCGTAGCCAAGCTAACGGTGTAGATTTCGCCAACGGTGACTCTAAGCAGAACAACGCATTCGTATTCGGTGCTTCTTACGGCTTCTAAGCTGATTCACTTGGCTGTTAGTCGATTAGATTATTAGCCAAGTGAGCTTCTTCGTTAATTAGCTTATTCGTTCATTAGTTTTTTGCTAAATAGCGTCTTCGCTAACTAGCGACGAAAATACAGCGGCACTAACAGCCCGGTTGATACCGCGACAAGATTTGCTTTACTGTCCAAAAGCAAAGAGCCTAGCAAGTAAACCACAGTCTTGGGTTTGCTTAATGCTAGGCTCTATTTTTATTGCTGTTCGCAGGTCTGTTTACGCTCTAATTGCCATTGTAATGACGGTACTCAAACACCTGACCTTTCTCGTTAAACGCATACACAGAATACTCGTCTTTCTTATCGCCATGCTCCATGCCCGGAGAACCCATAGGCATGCCAGGAACAGCCAAGCCAATCGCATTACGTGGTGGGTTTTCTAAAAAGGCTTTCACGTCCTCTGCTGGAATGTGCCCTTCAAATACGTAACCGTCGATCTCTGCCGTGTGGCAAGAAGCTAGTTCTTGCGTTACGCCTAACTTTTGCTTGATAGGATTCATGTCATCATGGAGTTTCTCTGTGACATCGAACCCGGCATCGCGCATATGTTCTGTCCATTCTGTGCAGCAGCCGCAGTATGGTGATTTGTGGTTTAGAACATCAGTAGCTAAAGCTTGTCCTGAAATTGCAGCGAGTGCTGTAAGAGTCATAACTTTACGAATCATGGTTAACCTCATGAATATGGTTTTTATTGATATTAGAATGAGTGGGCTTGAACAATCTCAGCCTGTTGGCATTGCTCACTACTGTAATTGACGACATCGCCATCGCTGCGCCTGCAACGACTGGGCTTAGTAGAAATCCGAAAAATGGGTAGAGCACACCGGCCGCGATAGGAATACCAAGTGAGTTATAGATGAAGGCACCAAAGAGGTTTTGCTTCATGTTTCTCACGGTCGCTTGGGACAGCTCTATCGCGTTACTGACAGACAGTGGCGACGAGTTGAGTAGTGTCATTTGCGCACTTTCAATCGCGACATCACTGCCGCTACCCATTGCGATGCCAATATCTGCTTGAGCAAGTGCAGGTGCATCGTTAATGCCATCTCCAACCATAGCCACACTTTTATATTGTTGTTGAAGCTGAACAATATGCTGAGCTTTCTGCTCTGGAAGCACCTCCGAGATAACCTCATCGATACCGACACTTTTGCCAATCGCTTGAGCAACAGAATCGTTGTCGCCTGTTAATAGCACGGTGTGAATTCCGGCGGATTTTAGTTGAGCAATGGCTTGTTTGCTATCTATTTTTAATGCGTCTGAAATGCCAAATATGCCTTCCAGTTTTTGATCGATGACAACGAAGATGGGTGTCCATGCTTGTGTACGACAAAGCTCGATAAAGTCTGCGCCGATTTCAGTCTCAATGCCGAGCTGGGTGAGGTACTTAAGTGAGCCGACTTGAACCTTCTTGCCGTTAATTATTGCTTGTACGCCAAGCCCTCGGCGGTTTTCAAAGTCGCTGTTTGGGAGTGCTGAAACTTCTAAGTTTTCGGCATACTGGCAAACGGCTTTGGCAAGCGGGTGTTCTGAACCGACTTCAACCGAATAGGCGTAAGCCAACAGTTCTTGCTCTGATAAATCGCCATAAAAGGCCTGCTGAACGGTTGGCTTACCTTGAGTTAGGGTGCCTGTTTTATCAAACACGACAGCATCGATTTTGCTTGCAGATTGCAACACATCGGCATCTTTGATCAGAACGCCAAACTCAGCGGCTTTACCAACGCCGACAGTAATTGAGAGCGGCGTTGCTAGGCCTAAGGCACATGGACAAGCGATGATCAGCACGGTAGTCGATACCACAAGCATGTAACTTGCACTGGGTTGTGGTCCCACAAAAAACCAAACTAAGGCAGAAGTTGCTGCGATCGCGACCACAACAGGTACGAAAACAGCAGAAATAGAGTCGGCAAGCTTGGCGATTGCTGGTTTACTGCTTTGTGCTTGGCGAACCATTTGAATGATTCGAGCCAGCATGGTGCTTGAGCCAATCCCAGTTGCTTCAATAATTAAGCTGCCGTCACCATTAATGGTACCTGCTGAAACGCCATCATTAATCGATTTAACGTTGGGAAGCGGTTCGCCAGTCAGCATCGATTCATCGATATAAGATTCACCCGAAACCACGACACCATCGACAGGGACTTTTTCTCCCGGTTTAACTCGAACTTGCATGCCGACTTGAATCGCTTCTACAGCGATGGTTTGTTCTTTTCCGTCAACAATAACCACGGCTTTTTGAGGCTGTAAGTTAATCAGCGCCTGCAAAGACTTGGTAGTGCGGGCTTTGGCTTTGGCTTCAATGTAGTGACCCAAAGAAATAAGACCAACGATCATGGCGCTGGCTTCAAAATAGACATGACGAGAGGCTTCAGGAAACCACGATGGGATCAGCACAACCAACATTGAATAGAACCACGCTGCGCCTGTACCCAAAGCAACTAACGTATCCATGGTCGCACGCTTGTGCATCAGTGATTGCCAAGCGTTACTGAAGAAGCTGCGCCCTGAAGTCGCAAGCAGTATCAAACAGACCACACCAACCAGTCCCCAAGCCAATTGGTCGTTAAATGTAGCAATGGTCATGCTGCCACCGAACAGGCCCCATGCCATCAGCGGAGCACCGATAAGCAGCGCGCTTACTGAATTCTTTAGGAAAGCTTTTTGGGTACGAAGTTGTTGCTCTTGCTGTTTTTGTTGTTGAGTTGCCGCGTCATCAACGAACTCGGCGCCGTAACCTGCGGTTTTCACGGACTCTATTAGAGCTGTTTCGATGACGTCTCGTGTTTTAGAGGTGAAAACTAAGGCCGTCTGTTCAGCGAGGTTGATCTGGGCTTGGTCGACGAATTCATTCTTTTTCAGCGCTTTCTCTACCGAAGAAACACAACTCGCACACGTCATTCCTTCAAGAACAAGGTGATAGGTATATTGGCTAGTTGCAGGTTCAGCTTGTGCTGATTCTGCAGGTGTTGGTTTTTTATCTTCTTCTAAATCTGAACTCGATAAAAGATCATTAGCTTCAGAGTAGGGAGTCGCGTGATAACCCACGCTTTCGACCAGCTCAATAAGCTCGGATTCAGAAAGCATAGTAACCAATGACAATTCATGCTTGCTGACTTCTAGGTTTGAGGTTTGCTCGGTTTGTTCAAGTGCTTGAGTCAGTTTGTTCACGCACTTACCGCAGCTAAGACCAGATAGCGAAAGGTGCAGTTGATTGCCCATGCTATAACCAAGCGTCGTTAACTGTTCGCTGAGTTGAACGTAATTAAACGGAGTCGAAATATCGATGTATGTCGGCGATATATCATTGATCGTCGTGTTGTCGAGATCGCCAAACAGTGTGCGAACTTTCTTCGTACAACCCATGCAATTTAGGCCGTTGAGCGCGGTGGTGTAATGGTTCATATCGATACTCCAATTCTCATCTACGTCCAACATAAACCTTACCGTAAGGGTAAGGTCAAACATAAATTCAAGAATTTGATCTTAGTGGCATATCAATGGGTGGGTGACGTTGGTGAAATAGGCGGGGGTTAAAGAAAAGCGTGGCTATAATTTATTGGCTCAGGCTATAGATTTGCTACATCGAAGCTGGATTTGGCCTTTCTACACTCGCTTTCGTACAACAACAGCGCATTAATCATTCACTACTGATTGTAGATTTAAGCGGTGGTGATAAAATAGCGCCCAAAATTTAGTGATATTTGTCTATTACAGACTTTGTATTAGACCCCACTAAAAGAATCACCTACATAATCAAGGTATTTAAATGACGGTTAAAACTCGTTTTGCTCCTAGCCCAACTGGCTATCTTCACGTTGGTGGTGCACGTACTGCACTTTACTCTTGGCTATTCGCTAAGAACCAAGGTGGCGAATTCGTTCTACGTATCGAAGACACGGACCTTGAGCGTAACTCTCAAGAAGCGGTTGATGCAATTCTAGAAGGCATGCAATGGATGGGTATGGAATGGGATGAAGGTCCTTACTACCAATCTAAGCGTTTTGACCGTTACAACGAAATGGTTGATAAGCTACTTGCTGAAGACAAAGCATTCAAATGCTACGCGTCTAAAGAGCTGCTTGACGAAATTCGTACAGAGCAAGAAGAAAACAAAGAAATGGCTCGTTACGATGCGAACCACCCTAAAATTGTTGCAGCAAACGAAGCAGCAAAAGAAGGTGATGCGTGCGTTATCCGTTTCCGTAACCCTAAAGAAGGCAGCGTAGTATTTGATGACCAAATCCGCGGTCGCATTGAAATCTCTAACAGCCAACTTGATGACCTGATCATTCGTCGTACAGACGGTGCTCCAACTTACAACTTCGTAGTTGTAGTGGATGACTGGGACATGGGTATTACACACGTTGTTCGTGGTGAAGACCACATCAACAATACACCTCGTCAAATCAACATCTATGAAGCACTAGGCGCGCCAGTTCCAACTTTCGCTCACTGTGCAATGATTCTTGGTGATGACGGTGCGAAACTTTCTAAGCGTCACGGTGCTGTATCAGTAATGCAATACCGAGACGAAGGTTACCTACCCAATGCACTAAACAACTACCTAGTTCGTTTAGGTTGGTCTCACGGTGACCAAGAGATCTTCTCTCAAGAAGAGATGATTGAATTCTTCAGCCTGAACGCTATCAGCAAGTCTGCATCTGCATTCAACACTGAAAAGCTACTTTGGTTGAACAACCACTACATCAAAACTTCTGAGCCTGAGTACGTTGCAAAATACCTGCAATGGCACCTAGACGCACAGAAGATCGATACAACAAACGGCCCAGCTATCACTGAAGTGATCACGCTAGTTGGCGAGCGTTGCAACACACTTATCGAACTTGCTGAGCAATCTCGTTACTTCTACGAAGATTTCTCTGAGTTTGAAGCTGGCGCAGCGAAGAAGCACCTACGTGGTGTTGCTAAAGGCCCGCTAGAGCTTGCTCTTGCAAAGGTTGAAGCGCTTGAAGAGTTCACAACAGCAAACATCAAAGACGGTGTGATTGCAGCAGTATGTGAAGAGCTAGAGATCGGCATGGGTAAAATCGGCATGCCACTTCGCGTAGCAGTAACAGGCGGCGGTCAGTCTCCTTCTGTTGATGCTGTGATGGAGCTTGTTGGTAAAGAGCGCGTAATCGCTCGTATCAAGATGGCTCTTGAGTTCATCGCTGAGCGTGAAGCTAACGCTTAATTGAGCGATTGCTAGAATCAAAAAAGGGTCAGTAACTTGGTTACTGACCCTTTTTATTTGTTTGGAGTTTTACTATCTGAATAACTTCGTTAGAGCTTGTCGTCAGCAACCAGTTGGGTCGCTTGCGCGGCTGTTTTCTTATCGAACAAGATATCCATCATCGCTTTGATGCGTTCCATATCGTCACCAAACTTTGAAAAGTTTCCGCTATTTGGCGCTTTGAATTCGACATTGCCTACGCGCTGCTGATCTTGATAAGCCGAGATCTTAGCGTCTGCCACAAAGGTTCTGAAATCCCAACTCCAACGAGAGACATAATCAAGCGTAATATCCTCTGGGTTGTGTTCTGAACCGTCTGCAACCACTTTACATTTGACCTGATTATTCAGACACCAATCGAGCATTGAATCGAGAAAAACAGAGCGAGTTTTCACATCTTCAACGATAGTAATATTTTCAATGTTGTTTGCTTCTGGAAGTGCGTTCCCTGAATATTTCGGAGCACTACAACCTGCCAGTAATACGACAACAGCAACCGCTAGCCAGTTTTTCATTCTCTATCCTAGATTTTCTTGAAGATGATGGAAGTGTTGATCCCGCCAAAGGCAAAGTTGTTGCTCATTAGATATTTAACATCCAATTCGCGACCAGAGCCTGTGATGTAATCAAGTTTGCCGCAGCGTTCGTCGATGTTCTCAAGGTTTAAGGTTGGGCTGAACCAACCTGAATGCATCATCTCTAAGCTTAACCACGCTTCAATCGCACCACACGCACCAAGCGTATGACCAAAGTAGCTTTTCAATGAACTGATTGGCACTTCACCGAAAATGTTCGCCGTCGCATTACTTTCTGCAATATCGCCTTTTTCCGTCGCAGTTCCGTGCGCAGAAACATAACCGATTTTTTCTGCCGGAAGTTGCGCATCTTTCAGAGCTTTTTCCATGCAGATTTGCATGGTTTCCATCTGAGGTTGGGTCACATGAGCAGCATCGCAGTTACTGGCAAAGCCGATGATCTCAGCGTAGATCTTTGCACCACGAGCCACGGCATGTTCATACTCTTCAAGAACAAGCGTGCCGGCACCTTCACCGATAACGAGGCCATCGCGTTCGCTGTCGTAAGGACTAGGGGATTTTTCTGGCGTGTCGTTTTTTAAACTGGTAGCAAAAAGGGTATCGAAAACGGCAGACTCAGTTGGGCATAGCTCTTCACCACCACCGGCAACCATCACGGTTTGGTAGCCGTGTTTGATCGCTTCATAGGCGTAACCGATCGCTTGGCTTCCTGAAGTACAGGCACTGCTGGTGGGAATCACGCGACCGCGTAGGCCAAAGAACAGTCCTACGTTGACCGCAGCAGTGTGTGGCATCATTTGAACGTAGGTGGTTGCTGTGATGGCTCGTGTTGATTTCTCGTTAAGCATCACACCGAACGCACCAACCGCATCGGTACTGCCGGTTGAAGAGCCGTAAGCAATGCCTGTTTCGCCGTTGGTCAAAATGTTGTGACCAATTAGACCGGCTTGCTCTAATGCGTTTTCTGTCGCAACAGTTGCTAGACGAGACACACGTCCCATGCCACGAACCTGTTTGCGCTTGTAGTGTTTTGGCAGTTGGAAGTCATCAACGGGTGCAGCAAGTTTCGTGTTGAGGCCATCATATTGCTCAAAGCTTGGCATATATTGAGTCGCATTTTCACACGCTTTCAATTTTGGTTCGATGTGCTGCCAATCATTACCAAAGGCAGTAACACCTGACATGCCAGTTACAACAACGCGGCGGGTCATACTAAGCCTCCATTGACTGAAATCACTTGGCGAGTGACGTAGCCTGCAATATCAGACATTAGGTAGCTGACTAGGCCGGCGACTTCTTCTGGCTCGCCCATACGGCGCAGTGGCACTTGAGGGAGCGCATGGTCTTTTACGTGCTCATCGACCATACCGGTATCAATTAAGCCTGGAGCGACACAGTTTACCGTGATCTTGCGTTTTGCTAGCTCTAAAGCCAGAGACTTAGTTGCGCCAATCACGCCCGCTTTTGCTGCGGCATAGTTGGTTTGACCGCGATTACCCATGATGCCGGATACCGACGCCAGAGTAACGATTCGACCGCCTTTGCGTTTTTGAACCATTGGCATCACGCACGGATGAAGTACGTTGTAGAAGCTGTCGAGGTTGGTATGGATAACGCCATCCCACTCTTCTTCCGTCATGGCTGGGAATGCTGTATCACGAGTAATTCCGGCATTATTTACAACACCATAGTAAGCGCCATGCTCGGCAATATCAGACTCAAGCTTTTCGCGACACTCGCTGCGGTTGCTGATATCAAATTGGATAAGACGTCCTGCGCCACCTAACTCAGTGATCGACTTTAATGTGTCTTCAGCACCTTGCTTGTCACCCATGTAGTGAACGGCGATTTCAAATCCATCTTTCGCGAGTTGAATAGCGATCGCTTTACCAATGCCTTTGCTGGCTCCGGTGACTAAAACCTGACGGGTCATGATGGGCTCCTAGTTTTCATTTCTTGTAATTTTTGTTCGGTTGGCACGTAGACGTTGAGTTGGCATTGAGCCACTAACTCACCTTGGTCTTCGACTCTGGCAGTAAACACGGCCATGCCACTGTCTTCCATCAGTTGCTCGGCGTAGATATCAAGGGTCTGACCTTGAGTAAATTCATCACACAGTGACTTGTAGCGACGAGAACCCAGTAAGAATCCGATTGGGGGAGTGGTGCCGTTTTTCAGGGCATGGTATCCAGACCACGCAGCAACAGATTGCGCCATAAACTCGATACCCACATAAGCTGGTACCGTTTGAGATTCGGCGTCAAAGAATAGGTTGTGCGCGCCAATATCGACCTGACAGTGGATCGACAACGCCTCTACGTTGATAGCACGATCGATTAATATCATCGGATCATCGTGTGGGAGAAGTTGGTCTACAGAAGGGATATCAGTCATTTACTACACCAAAAATCAGGCTAATGTTGTTGCCACCAAAAGCGAACGAGTTGCTTAAGATGTTCTTTACTTTAAGTTTCTGCGCATAGTTTACCAAATCAATCTCAATATCTTCAGCTTTATCCTGACATTTTTGTAAGGGAAGCGGTAAGTCATATTTCAAAATATGCCACGCAATTGCAGCCTCAATCGCACTAGCTGCACCAAGAGTATGCCCGGTGAGTGGCTTGGTTGAGCTAACGGGAACCTTGTTTGCAAAAATACGGTGAATGGCTTTGCTTTCCATTGAATCATTGAGTGGCGTCGCAGTACCGTGAGCATTGATGTAACCGATGTCTTCTGCTTGTAACTGCGCAGAATCTAACGCCTTTTGCATAGCTTGCTCCGCACCATTTCCCTCAGGGTGAGGCGCTGAAATGTGGTGTGCATCAGAGCTGTCACCACAGCCTAATAAGGCGATGTTCGACGTGTTTGGGGTTGTATTGATATCAGTTGGTTTGGTCTTGCTGAGTAACATAAACGCTGCCGCTTCACCGATGTTGATGCCATTTCGAGAGGCACTAAACGGCTTACAATGTGTGGTCGAAAGGGCTTCCAGGCCATGAAAACCATTGAGCGTCAGCTTACATAAGGTGTCTACACCTCCAACCAACACAGCATCGGCTATTCCAGAATCTAACAAGCGTTGAGCGGTCAAAAATACACGGCCACTGGACGAGCAAGCGGTCGATATCGCATAGCTCGGTCCTGTTAATGCACAATGTTGGCTAACAAACTCAGAGGTATTGCCTAACTCTTGCTTTGAATAATGGTAATGCTCAGGAAACTCACCGTGTGCCAGTTTATGTTTGAAAGCCGCTTCGCCGTCCGAGATACCCGAGGTGCTGGTGCCTATAACCACAGCAATCCTATCTGCGCCAAATTGTGATTTTGCTTGTTCGATAGAACCATTGATTTGATTAAGAGCTGACAGCGCCAGTTGATTGTTGCGAGTGGCGTATTCTGCTTGATCCAATGGGATCGCTGGCAGTTCGCCAACCACCTTACCGACGATAGTGTGCTTACCATCGTTCAGCATATCGCTCACTTCAACCATGTTTGATTCGCGCGCGCCTTTGAGGCAGTCATGGATGTCAGCAATACTTGAACCTAACGCAGAGTGGAAACCACAGTCTTGGATATAAATAGGCATAGTGTTCAGCTCTTACTTGGATTATCGACAATCGTTGAGTTCAACGTTTGTATGGTGATGGTGTAGCCTTGGGTCAAATGTTTGAAAACAATGTTGCCCGTGGTTTTGTGTGTTCCGGGCTCTGCTTGGTAATCAATTTGAATAATTGCCTGTTGGTTTTCATCAAACACGGTGCGGCTGTTTTCTGTGTCGACCAAGTGCCAGCCGATGCCTTGCAAAGGCTGCGCCCATGCTTCAATTGGCCATAGAGTTAGCATTAAATTAAATAACACCTGATCGGGTTGTGGCAGGGTTGCGCCAAGACCGGATAGAACTTGAGTCTCAATCGCTTGGTTCTGATATTGCAGCGATAAAATGCGCGTTCCCCAAGAGGAAAAACCCGCTAAAACGACTTTATCCAGTGTGACTTCGACTTGAACAGGCAATTGCTGGGTGTCGTCTTGCCATGTTGCGCTGATCAACTGGCTTGCCGTAAATGAATATCCCAGCTCCGCAGGCTGCGGCAAGGCCAGCTCGGTATCTTTATCGATTGAGACACTTGCGCCAGATGGCTGTTGAGACACCATCGAACAAGCACTGAGTAATAAGCCCAATACTACGGCGAGCGCTATCTTGATTGTTTTGTTCATCTAGAAGCCTTTCGAGAGTTTGATTTTTCCGCGGCTTGTTCGTTGTTAATCGCGAGTGGTGAAAGTAACCATGCTACGAAAATACCAGTCAGGACGGTAACACCGAAGCTATGAATGGCATGAGTCTGGCTCAATGACAGTAAACCGAATGACAGCAGTGTTGTAAGGCCAGATAAGGTGATTGCTAGTAAGGTACTCAGTGACTTCTTCTGCTCAGCAAAGAACAGGGTGTAGTCGATACCAATCCCTAAAATCAGAATCAGTCCAAGCAGGTTAAATAGATTCAGTGTCGAGCCTAAAATGCCCGTGACCGCTAAACCTGCCACTCCGGCAATCAATGACGGCAACAGCATTAACAGACTTTGCTTCACACCGTAACGCCAACCTAACACCATTCCAATAGCCGCAAACGCTATCAATAACAGCTCGGTAATTTTAACTCGGTATTCAGCAAACAGAGATGAGATCTCATCGGCTTTATTGAGGTACTTCACGCCTTGTTGTTGAGCAAAGCTTGAATCGAGCCATTGAGAGAACAGCTCTGAATTGGTGACATCCTTGATCATAATCACCGACGCTGCTTGGTTATTGATTGGTTTTAACCAAAGAGGGCGAATAGGCTCTGATACTGGAGACTCCAAAAACTCATTCAGTGTGATCGGTTGGTATTTTGGAAGCTCTGGGAAGCTCGGCCAACCGAGTGTGGTTTGTAAGGTAGCGCTTTGGTTAGCGTAGAGCTGTTTAACCAACTGATAGTTATCGTGCTGCTCTTGCTCGCTGGGCAGGTGTTGATTGACGCTGCGATAGCCAGAGATACCTTGCTGATCGAACAACGAATCTAACTCAGAGCTGATCAACGCTAATTTGTTCAGTAACGCCTGATTACTTTTCGCAGTCACCAACAGCATGTTCTGAGCACTGCCTAGTCCGGAGATCTCAGAGATAGCTTGCTCTTGTTGTTTGAGTTGGTCAGGCATCGCCTGCAGTTGTCGAATATCGTCGTCGTAACGAACTTGGCTGATTGACGCCACGCTAATCACGGTGACGACGAGCGGTAAGCCGATTCTGAACTTAGGTTTGCTCCATAAGTTTAGCCATGCATGCCATAGGTTCGCTAACGGAAGTTCGCGTTGTTGACTCGGTTTGAAGGCCAATACTGGATACCAACACACCACACTGGCGTAAGCGGCGATAAGTCCAATAGATGAGAACAAAGCAAGCTGCTGTAAGCCAGGGAAAGGAGCCACCAGCAGACCTAAATAACCTATCAAGCTAGTAAGTAGCCCTAAGGTAATCGCAATGAAGATATGCTTTAGTCCTTTATCACTCTGCCAGTGATTACCCGCAGCCAAGCGGTCAGTGAGATAGTGAAAAGAGTAATCAATGGATACGCCAATCAAGCTGGCACCAAACACTAAGCTAAACAGATGGATCTTGCCGAAGATCGCGACCGTGCTTGCCAGTGCAACCAATAATCCTGTGCTGATGGAGAGCAAAGATAAGGCAAGCGGCAGGGCGCTACGAAACGTTAGCCACACCAATAAAATTACACCCGCTAATGATCCTAAACCAATGGTGCTGATTTCAGACTTTGCACTTTGAGTACCGTAATTGGCATAGAACACCACGCCAGTGTGCTGAACTTTGACGTCAAATTGCTTCTCTATGTCTCGTTCTAAAGCGTCAAGTGCTGGAAGTTGCTCTTGAATAGCCAAGCTGTAGGGAGAGCCTGCTAATGTTGCAGTAACCAAAATGTGTGACTGATCTTGCGATTGCGCCGTTAGGTAGCCCTCTTTAATGCCAAAGTTGCTCGAACGGGTACCAACGGCACTGATATAGTCACGAAATAACAGAAATGGATCTAGAGTTAGCTCGGTCGCAGTGACTCCTGAGAAAGGGTTGTATAGCGACTGAATCACATTCTGCGCGCGAGACTCTGGGGAATGGGTCAGTGTTTCTTTTTGCTGCTCCGTTAGCAGTTGAGCTCGGTGACGAAAATAGAAGTCACTCCATTGGCTTTGCGTGCTGGCGTTGATCTTGCCTTGAACGTGTTTGAAGAGTGTTTGTTTTCCGGTGAAGGAGTTTTGATTGAGCGATTTCTCAAATGCTTTGGTTGCCGCCATGGTGTTCTTGATGTCAGGGCTGCTCAAGATGAACACCACTTGCTCACTCATGGAGTTAGAAATCTGCTGAAAGGCTTGCTCGACCATGGGATCTTGCTGGTTTTCTGGCAGCAATTTCATGATGTTGCTTTCAATAGGTACTGAAGAAGAAAAAGCGAACTGTTTGATCAACAGTCCGCTAAATAGCACCACGACAACTAGCCAGACAAGGGCAAGCTTAGAGTTGAAATTGTTGCGCTTCGGCATCTGATAATACTTCCGGTTGATGGCTTAGCTGGCTAAATTCGATTACCGTACTGTCTCCACGAATCTCCTTTAGCTCAATGCGCTCAATGTCATTGTGTCCTTGCAGCGTGATGGCTTCAAACACCGCATTCATTGGAGAGCTTTTTGGCGTTAGGGTCAGTGTCCATAACGCGTTCTCTGTACTTGCGCCTGCACTTTCGTCTGAGCTTAGCTCGTTCGCAGGTTCAAATGACAGAGAGAATTGTTCTTGAAGTTTTTGCGTATCGCCGTGGAATACCGACAAGAAGATATGGCTGAAATAAAACGCCATTGGGTTTTCTTTGTCAGTGATGATCTTAGCGGGTTGATCAGCAAACCTTTGGCTCAGCTTGTTATCGGTTAGCACTAGGCTCACAGGAAACGGGGTTACTTGCGTCCAAAGCAAGCCACTCGACTTATCTAATAAAAACGAGCCTTGTGACGTCAGAGGTTGGGCGAACATTTCCATATTTCGTGTTTGAGTAAACTCACCACGGACAATACTATTTGCGCTCAACACCGTTTGCAGATCTGAAACTGAACCGACGGCAATCGTGCTTTCATTAGCACTTACAAAGCTACTCGCTATCATAGGAGCAAGCCCTAGCAGCGCGATGCTAATGTGTTTGCGACTGCTTTTAAACAGACTCATGTTTCACCTGCTGTGGATTAGAGGCTTGAGATGGATGCTCAGCAGCTAGAGGTAAGCAACCGAATTGGTGCCAGTGCTCGACTTTATCGGTAAACACTTTCGGTGAAGCGAAGCACATCTCTTGTTCTTCGATGGTCACTGCAACCTGCATGGTGTGGGCGCGTGTCATGCGAGCGCCTGTGTTGGCATCATGAATCTCGTAATCAACGCGCAAGCGATTTTCCCATTCGGTCAATTTGGCCGTTACCTTAATCTGATGATTAAACGGTATCGCCTTGATGTATTTCACACGCGTGTCGATGATTGGCCACATGTAGCCAGAATCCTTCATCTCATGATAGTTGTACTCAATCTTATCCATCATGATGCGCCTTACTTCTTCAAAAAATCGGAAGTAATTGCCGTGATAGATCACGCCCATTGGGTCGGCATCTTGGAATGAGGTAATCAGAGTCACCTCAGATTGTAATGGATGAAGGATTTCAGACATAAATCGCTCTCAACAATATTGCGTAAAGGGTTGGCTACTTTATGAGGTTAACTACTTTATTAAGTTAACTACTCTATGAGTAAAGTGACCAATGCTGACTTTGAATACGAGAAATAAAGTGGCGTAGATCGCCTTCAAGCGGGCGATCCTCGACAATAAACTCAAACTCTTTCAGAACTTCGTCGCGAATGTGCTTGAGGTTATCACTCATGTGGTGCTCATCAAGCTCATTGTGGCGCTTACGAAGCTCAAGCGCTTGTGTACCCGCGAGAAGTGATGCTGCCGCAACTTGTTCAGTCAGTTCAAGAACGCGCAAACAATCACGAGCCGCGATGGTGCCCATGCTGACTTTGTCTTGGTTGTGGCACTCGGTTGAACGAGAGAACACACTTGCTGGCATCGTGTGTTTCAATGCCTCTGCTGTCCAAGCTGAAACGCCAATCTGTACCGCTTTGAAACCGTGGTTGATTGGTTTACGTTCGCCTTCAGCACCCGTTAGGTTAAATGGTAAGCCGTTATTGAACTTGTAGTCCATTAACTGTGCCATTTGGCGATCTAGTAGGTCTGCAAGATTGGCTACTGCTGTTTTTAGCGTGTCCATTGCCATTGCGATATGGCCACCGTAGAAGTGTCCACCGTGCAGTACGCGCTCATTGTCGCCATCGATAATTGGGTTGTCGTTGGCGCTGTTTAGCTCGTTCTCGATCATTTGGCGAAGCCAAGGCAGAGAGTCTTGAACCACACCGATAACATGTGGAGCACAACGCAGCGAGTAACGGTCTTGCAGGCGATCACTGTTACGTGGCGGGCGATCTGCTTGTAAGTCATCACGCAGCCATGCAGCGACTTGTTGTTGACCCGGATGAGGCTTCACTGCAAACAAAGCTTCATCGAAATGGAAATCGTTGCCTTGCATACCCACAGACACCATTGCCGTGATTTTAGTCGATAGCTGAGCTAGGTATTCTGCACGTTTGTAGGCAATACAAGCCAGCGCTGTCATTACTGATGTGCCATTCATCAATGCCAAGCCTTCTTTTGGCTTAAGCTTGATAGGGCTGATGCCCAGTTCTTTGTAGACGTCACTAGTAGGGCGAACTTCGCCTTTGTAGATAACATCGCGCTCACCGATGAGTGCGGCCGCCAGATAAGACAGCGGCGTTAAATCGCCACTGGCACCAACCGACCCTTCTTGAGGAATACGCGGTGAGATGTCTTGGTTAATCAGAGTAACAATCTGGTTGAGCAAATCATGAGTCACACCAGAGACACCTTGTGACAGAGAACACAGGCGTGTTGCTAATACTGCACGAGATTGCTCGTGAGACAGTATTTCACCTAAACCACAGCCGTGAAAACGTGTTAAATGCAGCGGTAGCTCGTCAACTAGGTTCGGCGGAATCGCAACGGTACATGAGTCACCGTAGCCCGTTGTCACACCATAGATCACGCCTTCTTCTTTCAATAGGCGTTCTAAAAAAGCGACACCGCGGTCGATTTTTGATGTGAACTGGTTACTTGAGTTCATCGAGGCTTTTGCGCCTTGTGAGATAGCGACAACGTCCTCGATAGTGAGGCGTTCGGCACCAAAGGTGATGCTATTTGGATTCTTTTTCGTCATGGTGCTTGCTCAATGTCCAAAAATTAAAAAAGTTGTACCACTGAAGCGGTGCTTTCAGTGTGTAGTGCTGAAGTCGGTTCGCATATTTTTGCACGACTTGCTGTAAAGATTGTTCGCGTGTCTTCCTTGGTAGCTCGATCTTGTCACTAAAATGCTCGAAATAGACATTAAAGTGCGGCTTAGCTTGTGAGTCATCACGTAGCCCAAACAATAAGAACACGGGTGCTTTGAGAACAGAGGCTAACATAAATGGCCCTTGAGGGAAGGGCGCTTCCTTACCCAAGAACTCTGCCCATACTGAACGGCTCTCTTTGCTGGTGGAAGTTCTATCACCAACAATCACAATCCACTCGCCTTGCTCCAACTTTTGCTGCAACAAGATAGCCGTATCAGGCCCCATCGAGGTCACTTGAATCAGGTTTAAGTCAGACTGCGGGTTGACCGCTTTCATTACTGAATTGAAACGTTCAGCGTGCTCTGTGAACACCAGAGCATTGATTTTGATGTTTGAGTGTCTGCGACCTAAAGCGCGGCACAGTTCGATATTGCCAAGGTGAGAACCCAGAATCAGCACACCTTGTTGGTTTGCTACCATGCTCTCGAATTGTTCTTGGCCATGAATAGTGAGATTATCTGCCGAGAAATCGCCTTTCCATGCCGCTAACTTGTCTAGCATCGTATGGCCAAACGAAAGCAGATGGTTATAACTGGTTAACTCAGCGGGTAACTCGATATTCTGTTGCTCTGCGTATGCCTTTAGTTGGAACAAGTATTGCTCAGAAGCGTTTCGCGCGCGTTTGCCCGTTAGGTGGTAGTAACGCATCACACCGCGCAAAATCAGGTTAAAGACACCGCGACCTAATAGGGTATAAACCGCCAACAGCAGTTTGATGCCGAGTACGGTGCCGCGTTCTTGAGTGCGAGACCAATGGGGCTGTTCTGAAGCCTGCGACTCTGAATCCGTCGATGAACTTTGGTTATTATCAGCGGAATCTGACTTGAAATGGCGAGCAATCAATTTTGGTGCTCTTGGCAGCATGCCGAAAAACAGTCGTGTGTGCATCCAGCTGATTTTGACGTTATCCCACAGCGCATCGAAATGAGAGACGCCATTTTCTGGGTATATAACGCGTGTTTCAACGAAATCAATATCGCAGCCTTCCCAATACAAGCGAACCAGAATCTCGATATCGAAGTCCATTCTAGAGCCAACATCGTATTTGTTGAGCACCGTTTGAGTTTGGGTTATCGGATACGCTCTAAAGCCACACATGCTGTCTTTAATAGATAGAGATAGGGTTTCTATCCATACCCAAATGTGTGTCGCGTAGCGCCCGTAGAGCCTTGCTTTAGGCACACTCTCGTCGTAGACAGGCTGACCTGATATTAGACGCTGTGGGTGAGTCTGAGAGGCCCCTATTAACGCGGGTAGGGCGTCTAGGTCATGCTGTCCGTCAGCATCAATTTGAATGACGTGGCTAAAGCCGAGCTGTTGTGCTTTTTTGATTCCGGCCTTTACTGCGCCGCCTTTGCCTTGGTTCTGCTCAAGTGTCACCAAGGTTACGTTTGAGTTCTCTGCTAGGGGAGTCAGAAACTGTTTGGTGGTGAGCTCACTGCCATCATCAACAATAATAATCGGAAGTTCGAAGTCAAGGAGTGATGAGACCACTGCAGGCATGGTTGCGCCATGGTTAAAGCACGGGACAAGGAAGCAAGCCTTGTAGCTGCTTTCTTTCGCTAAGTGTTGAGAAACAGCCTCGATGGGAGCGCTATTCACTTTTTTCTCCCAGCTTCATTTTACCTGAAGAGTGAGTCTGTTCGCCGTTGTTTGAGGTGTAACTGAAGCTCAGTTTGTCTTTGTCAGCATCCCACTTTAATGATAATTGAATAGTAGAGTCAGGCAGGATCGGCTCTTGGAATTTGATGACTTCCATGCCTTTAAAGTAACCAGGGACCTTCAGCTCTTGGACTGCATAGTGAAGTGCCCAATCAATCTGTGTAACACCCGGAAGAATAGGAAAGCTCTTGAAGTGCCCCTTAAAATCGGTGATGTCTCCAGTAATATGGAGTGTCAGGGTCGATTCTTTCTCTACAGTGTCAACAGCAATGACGTTTGGTTTTCTCTTATCCATAGCGCGTGCTTAGAATCCTTGGGCTGAAAATGGGTGTTGTGACAAAAATATAAAAAGATGATCTCAGTGTAAAATACGATCAGCGGTTTCTATGATTTTATTAGCTGTTCGATATGAGAGGTTAGTCGCTTACCTTGGCTGTTGAGTGGAATCTCATCAACAATACGATACTTTCTTGGGATAGCGATCGGTTCCAACCACTTTCTGAGTTCTGAACGCAGCATCAACCAGAATTTACCTTTACTCATGGTGGCGAGTTTCGCTTGGCCTTCCTCTGATAGTACCAAAACCGACGCCAAGATTAAGCGTTTCGGTTCTTCAAATGGAATGACGACACACTCGCTTATCCAAGGAAGTTGCTCAAGTCGCTTTTCGACTTCAACCAGTGATACTCGTTTTTCTTCTATCTTGATCACTCGGTCGGTTCTGCCTTTCAATATAAATTGATTCTCCGAGACCATTTCGCACTCGTCTGCGGTTTGATACCAGTTATTGTTATCGATGTAGGGCGACAATAACTTAATGCAATTCTCACTGTTGAGACTTGCCTCAATACAGTCAAAAAGTTGCCAAGGCGTTTGAGCGCTCTGTTGCTGGCGAAAGGCTATACCGCCAGTCTCTGTGCTGCCAAACACCTCGATAGGTAAATGACCAAGTAGATCTCGTGACTGATGAGCCGACTCGGTAGGCAATGGGCCACCCGAAGAGAAGATTCCTGCAAGTTGTACCTTGTTGGTCTCATGCTTTAATCGTTTGAGTAGCGCAGGGCTACTGATCAGTACACAGTTTTTATTGGCGTGAGACAGAATCTGTTCTGGGTACTCAA
Source organism: Vibrio sp. FE10 (assembly GCF_030297155.1). Taxonomy (NCBI): domain Bacteria; kingdom Pseudomonadati; phylum Pseudomonadota; class Gammaproteobacteria; order Vibrionales; family Vibrionaceae; genus Vibrio; species Vibrio apostichopi. The sequence continues at coordinate 889,131 of NZ_AP028067.1, forward strand.
GGTTGTTTCGAGCAAATGGAACACCAGAGCATAGCGGCCATAAGATTCTAAACAGCAAACCATAGATATGTTGGTGCGAGACGGTACTTTGGACTCGGTTACTCTTGAGTAATTCGCCCCAGTTCTTATCTAGCTGAGCTGTTTCGATATTTAGGTGTTCTAGTGTTTTATTGATTGCCTTCGGTGTACCGCTTGAACCTGAAGTAAATAAGGTCAATTGGATTGCTGCCAAATCAATGGCTGGAAGATTATCGGTTAGAGGCTTTTGCGCTTCGGTGTTTGAGTTCAATAAGGTTTGGATATTGCGAACGTCACTCACTTCAACTTCGCCAATCGAGTCATCAACTAGCAGACAGTCAAAATGTTCACTTAGCTCGGCAAGCGCACAAGGTTGATAGTTACCGGGCAATATGATGTGTTTGTGGCTGACTGCACACGCTAAAAAGGCCACCGAAAATAGGTAGCTGTCTTGGGTACAAATCGCGACTCGTTGAAAAGGGGATAAAGATAAAAGGTGTACGAGTCGAGATAAGTCGTCGTTAAATGTTTGCCACGTAATCTCGCTATTGTCGTCATAGCAGACAATAGAATCTGGCGTTCTGTTCTGACTGAGAAGCTCAGACAAGGAAGTGTAAGAGACGGTTTGGGTCATAACAATTTAACTCTGACGAATGCGCTGTCTTACTACCCACTCTCCTGCAAAAAGTAACCCGGCGAACAAATAGCTGAGTAAGCCATTGTATAGGGTCCATATTTCAAGAGGTTGGAAGCAGGTGTAAAGGGCGATAGAGCCATTGACAACAAAGAACAGGCACCAAACTTTGGTGACTTTTCGTGTGTAATCAACGCCACTTTGCGGAAGTTCAGGCTCTTGGAGACGAGCAAGACGCTCGATAATCGTTTGTGGTTGCCATAGGCTTGAAGCGAATACGGCCAGCATACAAACATTAACGATAACGGGATAATAAGTTAGCCAGCCATGTTGCTTAAAGGCTAAGCCTAAGGCCAGCAGAACAATACCGGCACTCCCACTGATCCACGCTAAGTGTTTTAGCTCTTTGATTTTAGCCTGACCGCCAGTAAAAATACGGACAGCAAAGATAGCGGCCAAGGCGATACCAACGGTTTGTAGGCCAAACTTGTTGAGTCCAAAGTAAACCGCTATTGGATAAGTGAAAAGTATGATTGCCGACAGTAAAGTCAGCAGAGGACGCATTATGCGTCCTTCAATAGTTCAGCCACAGACTCGACAACGTCATTAACGGTGCGTACTGCTTTGAACTCTTCAGGTTTGATCTTCTTACCTGTTACGTTCTGTAAGTGAACGACCAAATCAACCGCATCAATGCTGTCTAGGTCGAGATCAAGATAAAGGTGAGCTTCAGGAGTGATATCTTCAGCATCAAGCTCGAACAGCTCAATAAGCGCATCTTTAACCTGGTTGTATACTTCTTGGTGGTTAGCTTGTGTCATAAAGATCTGTCTAGTTGTTCGTTTGAGATGAGATGTAGTTTGCTAGGTTTTCTACCGATGCAAAATGCTGGCGAGTGTTTGAATCGTCGGCATCGATAACAATGTTGTACTTTTTCTTGATAGCAAGGCCAAGCTCTAGCGCATCAATAGAATCTAATCCAAGTCCATCACCAAATAGTGGAGCTTCTGTTTCAATCTCATCAATGCTCATGTCTTCAAGGTTCAATGCGTCGATGATCAGTTGTTTCAGTTCGTTGTGTAATGTTTCCACTTTGGCCTACTTAATGCTTTATCTAAATGCTGCTTTAAGGGGGCGATTCTACATTATGCGATGTATTTTCGAAATGCTGATATCGCCTGTTGTTTATTGATTGGCTAAATACTTTCTTCGGAAGGGAAAAGAGTGTGTGCAAGATGATGATTAAGGCGTCTTGCTGCCGAAGTTAAGTTATTCGAATTTTCAATAAAGGGTGCGACTTCTATTTTACCTTTCACCGCGATATGAAAAAAGGGTTTCGTAGCAGGAACTTGATACCATTTTTTTTCTTTGGTTAAGAATGTCGGAGAAACCGTAATATGAATCACGCGTAAATCGGTTTGTGTTCGAGTGGCAATTTGTGCCGCACCACGTTGTAAGGATGGCTCAATTCCGGGCGTTGTGCGAGTGCCTTCGGGAAAAACAAGCAATACGTTACCGCGAGAAAAACGTTCTTCACAGCGTTCTAAAAGGTCGTCAGGTGCTTGATTGGGTATGTACCCCGCAGCTTTGACGATCCTCTTCATAAAAGGGTTTTCCCATATTGCTGCCTTAACGAGGCAATCGCATTGAGGAAGTTGAGAGGCGATCAGCACATAGTCAATCAAGCTTGGGTGATTAGCGACGATGATGCAGTTGCGATCTTCGCGCAGCAGTTCGGCACCATCAATTCGGTAGTCAATTGCCCCAGTGAATTTCATGATCTGGCAAAACGCATTGAATGAGAAGCGAATCAATCGTTGAGCCTTTAGCTCTCTTTGAATGGTGTTTGATGTGGTGAGCGCGATCGAAGGCAAGATCAAGAAGCTGAGAACTAAGCCTCCTAAACCGAAGATGGTAAAGCAGAGGCCTGTCGCGAATACTCGCCAATATTGGTCGACCTTACTCATTGTTGAGTTCCAGCTTTCGCGCTATTTACCCAAGTCCAAGCTTGGTGTTTACCTGCAATTGTCCAACGCTGTGTATTCTGAAGAATGTTCTGCAGTGTTTGCAGGCCTTGAGGCAATTCAGCTAATGAGCTTTCGCTAGTTACGGCTCTTGATACCGAGTAGTCATTACCAGTGGTGAGCACTAAGCCCAGAGCATAATCGGCATAGTGCTGAGTTTCGTATTCTTGGTAGAGCTCAGGTAAAGGTTGGTCGAAATCGATAACTAACACACGATGCGATGGGTATTGGTGCAGGTAAAGATAAGCTTCAATCAGTGCGTTATGGAAAGTATCTTGTCCTGCGGCGATTGAGGTCAGTGGAATTGGTGCTTTCGCGGCAATAGTGGTTAGGCCTGCTGCGGTATTATGTACCGACTGCGAGAACGCCATTGGCGAGGCATCGTCACCTTCGAGTATCGACTGAATCAATGTGGCAGTTCGGTGTAGCTCACCATGTCGGCTGGCAAAAACCAGATAATCAATCGAGGTGTCTTTTAATAGCGTTAACGCGGTTTGGACGGCAAGCTTGCTTTGCAGGCTCATTCGGCGTCGCATCATCGGCGGGATAGCTTTAAATTCAGTTGGGCCATCTTGTGGCCAATCTAAATTCTTGCTCCATGTTTGCCATTCGGCATCAGAATTGAGCCCCGCAGAATTTGCAGACCATTTCTCAATATTAAACGACATTAATTGGGATTGATTTGACATAGAGTATTGATTTGCTTTGGGTCTAACTAAATACTACGCGTGCCTATAAATAAACACAGATAAGGAATTTAAATGAAATTACTAAAAATAGCCGTTTCAATGTTATTCATATTCGTTCTTGCAGGGTGTGGACGTGTCCAACCTGTAATGAATGTTGAGGATACTCCAGTTGCACTTAATCTTCAAAGCAAACAGGTGAAATCAGCTATTTATGAGTCGGCTGAGAATCGAGGCTGGTTGGTTTCAGAAATAAAGCCTGGCTTGATCCGTGCGGAACTGTATGTTCGTTCACACCATGCTGTGGTTGAAATTCCTTATAGTGACAAGTTTTACTCTATTCTTTACGTTGAATCAGAGAATTTGAAGTATGACGATGGTGAAATACACCGTAATTACAACCGCTGGGTTAATAACTTAAACGTTGATATTAAACGTAAGCTTGCAAAAATGGCTGCTGAGTAACCCTCTATTATTTTAAAGTTAGGTTTTTCGTGTCGGAATATAAATTAGATCCATTCAATGCATTAGAAGCAAAAACAGAAGCGCAAAAGTTGTCTTTCGCTCCGATTGCTTTTCATACTGCTCGTACACTTCGTGATTTAGGTATTTTAAAAGCCTTAGATGATGCGGGTAACGATGGTTTACCTGCAGATACGCTCTCTGAAATCACCGGTGTATCCGAGTACGGCGTGAAAGTTCTGCTCGATATGGCGTTAAGTGCCCATATTGTTACTTGGGACAAACCTAACTACAAAATGGCTAACCTTGGCTTCTACCTTCTGCACGATGGCATGACCAACGCGAACATGGATTTCACGGCTGATGTTTGCTACGCCGCGATGATGCATTTAACGGAAGCGATTGAAGAAGGTACACCTGCGGGCTTGAAAGAGCTGGGTGACTGGGAAACTATTTACCAAGGTTTGTCTCAATTGCCAGAAAAAGCAAAAGAGAGCTGGTTCAAGTTTGATCACTTCTATTCAGATCGTTCGTTCCCTGTTTTGCTTGAGAAAGTCTTCAGCAAGAAACCTAAATCGCTGGTGGATATTGGCGGTAACACGGGTAAGTGGGCAATGCAGTGCTGCAACCACGACTCAGATGTTGAGATAACAATTGTCGACTTGCCACAGCAACTAGAAATGGCAATGGCAAACGCGACACAACATGGCCATCAAGACCGAGTGACGCCATTCCCAGCTAACATGCTCGACAAACAACAAACGTTGCCTACAGGCGCGGATGTGTGGTGGATGAGCCAGTTCCTTGATTGCTTCTCGCCAATGGAAATTCTGAGCATATTAAAGCGTGTTCGCTCTCATATGTCAGAAGAGGCGACGGTCTATATCCTTGAACTGTTTTGGGATGCACAGAAATACGATGCGGCTTCTTATAGCTTAAACGCGACTTCTCTTTACTTCACTTGCTTGGCCAACGGCAACAGTCGTTTTTATCGCAGTGAAGATTTCTTAGAGATCGTTGAAGAAGCTGGCTTTGAAGTGGTGACCCGTACCGACGATATCGGTCTTGGTCATACGCTTCTTGAATTGAAAGCTGGCGCGCAATAAAAAATAACAAACATGGCTTAAATTAATGAAAAAACTGTCAACTCAAGTAGTGATCATCGGAGCTGGGCCATCAGGGTCTATTGCTGCGTCTTTGCTTCATAAAAAAGGCATCGATGTTCGAGTGATTGAAAAGAGCCTTTTCCCGCGCTTTTCGATTGGTGAAAGCTTACTACCTGCTTGCATGGAAGTGATTGAACAAGCTGGGATGAGCGAAGCGGTGGCTGACGCTAACTTCCAATTTAAAGATGGTGCCGCTTTTCGTAAAAATGGCGTGTACACCGCGTTTAATTTTGAAGATAAGTTCTCTGCTGGGCCGGGAACCACGTTTCAGGTTCAACGAGGCGCCTTTGACAAGGTGTTAGCAGACACTGCCGAGGCGCAAGGTGTTGCCATTGATTATCAACATGAGTTGATGGGCATTAACTTCACCGAAGACAGCACCATTTTAGATGTACAAGTGCTTGATGGAGAATGCTATCAGCTAGAAGCTCAGTACGTGCTGGATGGCAGTGGCTTTGGTCGCGTGCTACCGAAGATGCTTGATTTGGAAGAGCCATCATCGCTTCCTCCACGCAAAGCTATTTTCACGCACATTAACGACCATATTTCAGAGGTTGATACCGACCTTGAATATGACCGCAACAAAATTCTGATCTCGGTGCACCCAACCAACCCTGATGTTTGGTATTGGTTGATCCCGTTTAGTAACGGTGTGTCTTCGTTTGGTATTGTCGGGGAGCCTAAGTTCTTTGAATCATACCCAGAAGATAAGATTGCCGCGATTAAGCAACTGGCAACGGAAGAGCCGGGTTTGGCTGAAATATTGGCGAATGCAGAGTATCCAAACCTTGCCGGTGAAATCGGTGGCTATTCTGCCAACGTAAAACACCTTGCAACAGACAAGTATGCGCTATTGGGCAATGCCGGTGAGTTCCTTGATCCTGTGTTTTCATCAGGTGTGACAATTGCGATGAAGTCAGCTCAGTTTGCGGTTGAGTGCGTGGAAAAGCAGCTCAACGGTGAGAAGGTTGATTGGGATCGTGATTATGCCGATCCATTGATGGTTGGTGTAAACACGTTTAGAACTTATGTTGAGGGATGGTACTCAGGTACTTTGCAGGATGTGATTTTTTATCAAGATCCTAATCCGAAGATTAAGCAGATGGTGTGCTCAATTTTGGCTGGCTACGCATGGGATCAAACCAATCCTTATGTGAAAGAGTCAAAGCGTCGATTGACGACACTGGCCGAGATATGCCGAAGCTAGGTGGTCGATTTAGGGTGTAGCAACATGCTAAAGCACCACAATGACATAGCCTATAAATCAAAACAGCCGCAATGCGGCTGTTTTTGTATCTGGTAAATATGACAAGTTGATTCTTAGCTAATTCTCTTAACTGAGGTTGATACTACTTTAAGTCGATGCTGTTCAGTCGTCCCATAAAGATAAGCAGTTCAATCACATCTTTGTGAGCTTCAAGTAGCGCTCGTTTGGTTTGGCTGTAGGCCGCAAGTCGACCGTGCTTCCTAATAGAACATACTTTGGTTCTGTATTTGTATTCACCACTGTCAGAGAATACGCGCCACTTAGCGATGTAGCATTCATCGCGATGTTCAGGATCTGTCTGAGTAGGGTTTGGTTTGAATACTATTTTAGGTTCTAAACTGTGCGGTAAACGTGTCATCAAATAGGGCTCTCTAAGGACTTTTGGCCAAAACTTTCCCCAGAGCTTTCTGCCAAGCTCATCTCTTAACTTGATGGTTTTCTTTAGTGCTTTGTCTTCACCCATACGAACAAAACCGACAGAACGATGTAACACCGTATCTTCAGGAGTATGGATGTGGATTTTAAAAGCGGTTTGGCCTTTCGATATAAATCGATAACCGGTCGCACCAATTAGATTATTCTGGCTCATAGTTTGCTAAATGATGATTATGTTATTAATAAGGTTACGACAAATACGTTAAAACCGAAACTAATCATCATGAAAAAAATAAAGCCTTAACAAAAGTGCTAAGGCTTTATTAGAAACTATGGGGCGGGAGTGACGCTAACTACATGATTTTCTGCATCACATCACCAATTTGAATGCTTCCAGCTAGGCTAGGTTGATCAATCGTAAGTTCGGCTTCATTTTCATACACGCGAGAAACTGTCAGCGTTATATCACTTTGAGATACCTTGTTACGCGGTAAACCTCGTTGGTCGATAAACGAACCTGTATGCCACAGTTGCAGTTTGTCCCCTTTCTGCACACCATGCATTCGCCCTAAGTCAATGGTCACCGTATTGCCAAATACAGCGGCAACCTCTGGAAGGGTGATCTTACAAGACACTTCAGACTCTAAGTCCAACATGATGTTACGACTGACGCGCAGCATCATACTGCCGTAGGTCGATGCCCAGAAGCGAGCACTGCGGGTATCAACTTCACTGGTCTTAGCAAACGGCCACTTCGCCACTTCACGATAGCTGCGGTTGTAAACCTGATGACCTGTCTTGCCGTCAAAGACTTGCATTTCTAACGCAAATTGTCGGTTGATAACATCGTCCTTTAACAGCTTAGATTCAATCGTTGCGGTTAAGTCGGTAATGTCGCCACCAATGATGTATTGCGCGCCCGTGTCTTGAGCAATCATTTTGATCACTTCTGGCTGGCGCTTATCAATGTCGAAGTCGGTCGTGCCCACAGAAACAAAACTGCGCGACTCTTGCGCCAATTGTCTGTCTACAACATGGCTGAAGTCATCACCAATGTTATAGATTCTGCCCATAACGGCTTGCTGCGGGGAGGTAACATCAATATTGCCGACGAGAAATGTCTTTTTGTATTGGCTCTCATGGCAAGCATTTGCCGAAGGATAGATGTCGATCCTTGCGGTGATCATTAAATTGCCACCACGAGTTTTCTCTTTCTGAACCAAGATGTAGCGCACTTCATGGTTGGTAAACTGGAATTCTTTTTTACTCGAATCTAGATAGGGCGTGAGGTTGGAGATACTACCAATATCAGCCCCTGAGAACTGCACCGCTTTATATACGGCGTCTTCCAGCGCGTGGATGCGTGCGCTTTCTTCCGACGATACGATGGCTGCTGTACCGGTAACTTCATACCAAGAGGCATGAGCACTGAAGCTTATGGTTATCAGTGAACTTATTGAAAATAAGTAAGATATTATTTTTTTCATCTATTCGTTACCAGTTGGGTATAAATATTGCTTAACAAATAACTATAAGCTTGAAGCTGACTTAAGTGCGTTTTTCTTAATCTGAACCATTAATGAAAAGCAAAGACTGTTCCAACATTGTAATCCATTGAAAAGAATAATGGTGAGAACATATTGGAACAGGTAGCACTAAATATATCTGGAGATAAGAGAATGAAAAACTGGCTCGTAGTAATGAGTGTCATGTTGATGACATCATGTGCTTATTCGCCCATCTATAACGGCAAGTCTGAGTATTCAGGCAGTCAGTTTATGTTGATGGACAGCCCTCGTCATACCATGGACTTTTTCGTGGAAAGTATGACTGAAGATCTGATCATTTCGAATACGAGTATTTCAGCGAGAACTCCAATTGCGATTACTTCGTTTGTTGACCTGCAACATATGGACACAACAAACTGGCTAGGTAATTCCGTTTCAGAAGGCTTCATTCACCAGTTTCAGCGTCGTGGCTTCAAGGTCGTCGACTTCAAAACAACAGGCTCTATTCAAGTGACTCACCAAGGTGACTTCGCGTTAAGCCGTGATTGGAAAGACCTCGCACAGGAACAAGACGTGCAATACGTGCTAACAGGTACGATGCTACGCCAAGAGGGCGGTGTGCTTGTTAATGCTCGCGTGGTAGGCATGCAAACCCGCATTGTGGTTGCTTCTGCGCAAGGCTTCTTGCCTGCAGACCGTATCGGTCGTGACTTAGATACTCTGAATAGTATTCGAACTCAAGATGGCGTCATCATTCGTTCTGATCCAACGATGACTCAGCCATACACTGTTATTCTTCGCCCTTAGGAGTTCGTGATGAAGAAGTTAATATTTGTTGTTGCTGCCTTACTGCTTGTTGGCTGCCAGCCATTGCAAAGTATGCGACCAGACGACTTTTTAGTTGCTGTTGGTTACGCAAGTATCAGTGAGCAATCAGGCCGTAACGACGAAGAAAAACGCATCCGTGCTATGCGAGCATCTAAAATTGATGCTTACCGTGAACTTGCTGAGCAAGTGTATGGCATGCGAGTGAGTGGTCGAGCTGAATTATCAGATCAACGCTTGGGTACCGAACGAACGACAGGTGCTGTCGACGGTGTGATTCGTGGTGCGGAAGTGGTGCGCAGTTACCCAGTTGGCGATAGTTACGTGACCGAACTTCAGCTCGATATTCGTAAGATGGAACAGTTGCGCGATTACGGCGAAGTTCAAGCTGTGCCAGAGAAGAGACAACAAACGCTGTTCTAGTCTTTATGACCATTTGAGTCATATGACCGATGAGTTGTATAAGTTGCCCTCGCTTTCCAGATGGCAGGGCGGCAATAAATAACGACAGTGAATGTAAAAGCGGCAAGTATGAAAATACTTGCCGCTTTTTGGTATTTACAGGTTGGGTGTGGAATCTAGGTCTTGTAAGAAATATAAGTTGAGTAGGGAAGTGGAGAAGTCGAAATTGGTGTTGCGAAAGGTGCGGGTTGAATTACGGTACTGAATAGAGAATAGAGAATAGAGAATAGAGAATAGAGAATAGAGAATAGAGAATAGAGAAGGCTGGTGGCTTAATTAGGCTTTAACGTTGGTACCAAGCGTCGAAATCGTATGCGTTTGACCACCGGCATTGTAGGTCATGCCGATTTTTCCGTGGCTTTGCTGCATCATATTGCTGAGTTTTTTAAAGCTGAGGTGTGCTCGATTCAAGGCTTCACCATTAACAAGGTTGGCTTGATGGCAATCGTACACAATAGATTTGATGGTTTTAACTAACTGAGCCAGATCTGGGTTTTCGGTCAGTTCGGAGATATTGCTATGCGCTTCGATTCGTTGATCGGTTGTTCTTAATTGTTCAACTAGGACAACTTTCTCTTTAGCGATGCGTTCAATGTCGGTCGATTTTCGGCTAGTAATAGCGGTTTTCTCTGAATCTAATAGATCAGATAGGGCTTTGGCATTTTGAAGTTGGAAATTAACTAAATCTGCTAGTGCCGCCATAACGTTATCCTACTAAAACCTTGGTGTTCTTTAAGTGGAGATAGCTTGAATTAGGAATCTATCGCTTAAAGACCTTTTAACTCATTCTCGAACTTGATCATGTTGTCAGCCAGTTTTTCTGGGTCGACAGTGTATGAACCGTTCGCAATCGCTTCTTTGATCGCTGCAACTTTTACGGTGTCAAAGCTTGGTTGTGCTGCCATATCTTGTTGGAGCTGGCCAATTGCTTTGCTTTGTTGACTCAGTGAAACCGCGTCTTTGCTTGTCGGTGATTTAGCTGCAACATCAGAACGTGATGCCTGAGAGCTAGAATCAGAGCGCGCTGCTGATCGGTTTGTGGTCGTTAGGGTTTGCCCTGAACGAATATTATCGATGCCTGCCATAGTTAAGCCTTTTTCTTCAAAAATGGGAACCTGTACAGTCAATATCGACCAAGGGTTCGATTACTTTAGCAATTTTTAGCCCAATAGTCGAAAAGGGGCAAAACACCGCAGCCGTCATATTCAGCGTTAGAATTGAGAGTAAAATCACTAACGATTACCACCCATTTAGAAGTAAAGCGTTAAAAGTAAACCGTGACTTCAGACATGTTGGTAACAATACCTTCGATTATACGCTGAGATTTGTCATTTTTCACTCTTACTTGATCGCCCATCGAGCCATCGGTTAACGCAGTACCTTTGGTGGTAATGGTCATGCCACCTTTTACTGCCTGTATGATAACCTTCTCGTTTCGACACACGACACAGATATCACCTCTTTCGACAACATCACCCGGTCTTAGGTTCTTTTTCACCTTAGCGCCGATGACTTGCTTGGGAAGAGTGAACCCTTGACGACGAAACTTGTTAAGCGAAATCATGGCGGTGGTGACATCGTATTGACCGACGATCTCGCCTCTTGCTAAAGAACGAGTGGTGGTAACGAGCGGCACCGACATTGAAAGTCGAACAGGTACGTAAATCCGCCACTCATCCGGTATACATTGCACTAAAACCGTAATGCTACTACGGGTATTTGTCGTGGTTGAAGCGCTGGTTTCAAGAGGGATTGGGCAATCTGTTGCTTTTACTCTTGAGTCAATATTTGCTGCATTAACAAAGAGTTCGCCACCTCGAGGCTGGTCAATGGTCTCAAGGATGTGTTGTTCCGCCGCAGACTGAATCATTTCAATTTGTTCTGGAGTCGCAGCTTGTACAAAAAAACTAAACAATATTGACAAAATGCCGATAAACTTAGCGACAGTTTTAAAAGTAGCTCTACACATTGCTATAGAAAAAGGAGGCAGATTTGTTTTATAATACGTCATTCTGTTTCTCTGGTAGTTCGTAGCCTGCAGTAGACTAACACTTTTTATCCAAAAAAGTTTGATATGGAGATGAGCTCATGACGGGTATTCTTGATTCGGTGAATCAGCGTACGCAACTCGTCGGTCAAAACCGATTAGAATTACTAACCTTTCGCCTAATGGGGCGTCAGCGTTACGGCATAAATGTCTTTAAAGTAAAAGAAGTGCTTCAATGCCCTAAGCTGACAAAGATGCCAAACTTGAACCCACTAGTTAAAGGTGTCGCACACATTCGTGGCCAAACGATCTCAGTGATCGATTTGAGCTTAGCGATTGGTGGCCGTCCTACAACGGATGTTGAAAAGTGTTTTGTGGTTATCTCTGAGTTTAACCGAACGATTCAAGGTTTCTTGGTCAGTTCAGTAGAGCGCATTATTAACATGCACTGGGAATCGATTCTTCCGCCGCCAGATGGCGCAGGTAGAGCTAACTACCTGACAGCGGTAACCAACATTGATAATGAATTGGTAGAGATTCTTGATGTTGAAAAGATCCTTGCCGAAATCTCTCCTGTTGATGAAACAATGGACAGCAAGATCGCTGAAGACATTGCGAAAGTTGAACAAGAGAAACCATTAGTTCGCCGTATCTTGATTGCTGATGACTCTACGGTTGCTCGTAAGCAGGTTCAGCGTGCGATTGAGTCGATCGGTTTTGAAGTGATTTCGGTGAAAGATGGTAAAGAAGCCTATGAGAAGCTGGTGCAGATGTCATCGGAAGGCAGTATTTACGATCAAATTTCATTGGTGATCTCTGATATCGAAATGCCTGAAATGGACGGTTATACGCTGACTGCTGAGATTCGCCGTCATGCAGAGCTAAAAGATTTATACGTAATTTTACACTCATCATTGAGTGGTGTATTTAACCAAGCCATGGTTGAGCGTGTGGGAGCTAACTCCTTCATCGCGAAATTCAACCCTGATGAGCTTGGTGCAGCGGTTAAAGCTGCGTTAACTAACTAAAAGAGACATTAATGACTGCTATAACAATAAGTGATCAAGAGTATCGCGATTTCAGCCGTTTCTTAGAATCTCAATGTGGCATTGTATTAGGTGATAGCAAGCAGTACTTAGTGCGCAGCCGCCTAAGCCCATTAGTAACGAAGTTTAATTTAGCGTCGTTATCTGATTTGTTGAGAGATGTAGTAACAGGTCGAAACCGTGAGTTGAGAGTGGCAGCAGTGGATGCTATGACGACGAACGAGACACTTTGGTTCCGAGATACTTACCCGTTTGCTGTGCTTGCGGATAAGCTTCTACCGGAGATAGCGGCAAATAAACGTCCTATTAAGATTTGGTCTGCGGCAAGCTCTTCAGGCCAAGAAGCATATTCAATGGCAATGACGATTCTTGAGACTCAAGCTCGTAAGCCGGGTATGTTGCCAAGCGTGTCGATAACGGGAACGGATATCTCAGCGAGTATGTTGGATATGTGTCGTAAAGGCGCTTATGACAATCTAGCGCTGGGTCGAGGTCTTTCTCCTGAACGTCGCCGTACCTTCTTTGAAGATGCGGGTGATGGCCGTATGAAAGTTAAAGATAATGTGAAGCGTATGGTCAATTTCCGTCCGCAGAACTTGATGGACAGCTATGCCTTACTTGGTAAGTTCGACATCATTTTTTGTCGTAACGTATTGATTTACTTCTCACCAGATATGAAGGCGAAGGTACTGAACCAAATGGCAAATAGCCTAAACCCTGGTGGTTATCTACTATTGGGTGCTTCAGAATCGTTAACAGGTTTAACCGATCGATTTGAAATGGTTCGTTGTAACCCTGGCATTATCTACAAATTAAAGTAATTGCTGGCACCGCATAAGGTGTAACGTTACTGTCTAATTTCAAAACCCAGCCTAGTGCTGGGTTTTCTTTTTTCCGTTAAAGCTATATCTTTAAGTCAGAGTGACATTCCAATTTACTCTATTTTTTGGCTTGTATATTGCAAGTTTACCCACGAGTAACCTGTAAAAGTATTGATAGCCCGCTTTGTTTTAAAAGTTGGTATATATATTGCTTTGGTTATCTCATAACAGTCAGTTCTTGAGTTGAGGTTTACATGGCTATTTCTTTTGACAATGCTTTGGGCATTCACCAACACACGGTTGGTGTACGTGAGCGTAACGCTGAGGTGCTTTCCACCAATATCGCGCAAGCCAACACGCCTGGGTATAAAGCAAAAGGATTAGACTTTAAGAAATCACTGCAAGCGGCAAGTTCTGGGGCAAGCATTGGTCTTAGTCGTACAGATGGTCGGCACATTTCTGCCTCAACAACGGTGAACGGGGAAACGAAGTATCGAATTCCTACCCAACCTGATACAGGAGATGGCAACACGGTTGATTTGGATTTGGAAAGAAACCTTTTCATGCAAAACCAAATTAGGCATCAAGCCTCTCTCGACTTCTTAGGAAGTAAGTTCAAGAATTTAACTAAAGCGATTAAAGGGGAATAATTAGATGAGTTTATTCAATGTATTCAATGTGACTGGTTCTGCGATGAGTGCTGAATCTGTTCGTCTAAATACGACCTCGAGCAACCTTGCGAACGCGGACAGTGTAAGTAGTTCTGCTGAAGAAACTTACAAGGCTCGTCACGCAGTGTTCGGCGCTGAGTTAAATAAAGCACGCAACAGTGGTCACACTGTGCCTGTGAAAGTATTAGGTATTGTGGAAAGCGATAAGCCGCTGAGCGCGGAGTACAACCCAGATCACCCATTAGCGAATAACGAAGGCTATATCTACAAGCCTAACGTGAACGTTATGGAAGAAATGGCAAACATGATTTCGGCATCACGTGCGTACCAAACAAACGTACAGGTTGCTGACTCGAGTAAACAAATGCTGCTGCGTACGCTGCAGATGGGTCAATAAGGATAAGGAGGTAGCACATGGCTGGAATCAACAATAATGTTGGTCAAAGCGGCTTGTCCTATGTTGACCAGCTGAAGAGTCTTCAAGATGGCGCTAAAAAGCCCGATGAAACAACAGGTAAGCAGGATCTTAAACAAGAAGACTTCTTATCTTTGTTGACTAAGCAATTAGCCCAACAAGACCCTTTTAAGCCGGTTAGCAATGACCAGATGATTGCGCAAATGGCTTCATTTGCGACCGTAGATGGCATTGGCAAAATGAATACACAGTTTGAAAGCTTGAATTCATCAATGACCTCTAACCAAGCATTACAGGCATCCTCTTTGGTTGGCCGCGATGTATTGGTTCCTGGTGCGGCAGGTGTGAAACCCGGTGATGGCGGTATGGCGTCCATGGTTAAGCTTCCTCAGGCAATGGACAATGTAATTGTCCGTGTTGAGAACGAAGTTGGCCAATTGGTTCGCACTTTTGATATCGGCTCTAAACCATCAGGCGACACACGTGTTGAATGGGACGGAAAAGACGAAGACGGTAACCCATTGCCGGCTGGTAAATACAACGTGAAAGCGTCGGGTTTACTGGATGGCGAGAACACAGAGTTCCAAGTGTCGAGTTATGCGAACGTGAACAGTGTGCTTCTTGGTAAGGGTGATGGCAACGTACTACTCAATCTGGCTGGTTTCACATCGCCAGTACGACTTGCTGAAGTACTAGAAGTTGGTAAAGCGTAACGCTTTAAAAGAGTGATTATGCTAGCTAGAGAGATTAGGAGAATATTGGAATGTCATATGTAGCTTTAAGCGGTCTATCCGCTGCACAACTAGACCTGAATACAACCAGTAACAACATTGCGAACGCAAACACATTTGGCTTTAAAGAGTCGCGTGCGGAGTTTGGCGATGTTTACTCAAGTTCGTTATTCACTAACGCAAAAACGACGGCAGGTGGCGGTGCGCAAGCTAGCCAAGTGGCGCAACAGTTCCATGAAGGTTCAAGTATTTATACTAACAACCCAATGGACTTACGTGTAAGTGGTACAGGTTTCTTTGCAGTATCGAAAGACCGTATGGTACCGGAGATCAATGAACTCACGCGTAATGGCGCATTTCACCTAAACAAAGACAACTACATGGTTACTGCTAACGATGAGTTTCTTTTAGGTTACGATGTTGATCCTAACTCGGGTGAAGTTCTTTCTTACGCACCAAAGCCACTCGACATTCCTGCTGAGTTTGGTAAGCCAAAACAGACAGAAAACATTGAAGTAGGGGTTAACCTTCCTGCAAACGGTGATCTTAAAGACCCGGCTGCATTTAACTACCAAGATGCTGATACCTATAACCGTGCAACGTCTTCGACGGTATACGATTCTATGGGTCAGTCTTACAAGTTAACGACTTACTACCTCAAAGATCAGACTCAACCAAACACTTGGCAGACGTACTACACCATGTCAGATGAGAACGGTGAAAAGCCGGTCAACATCACAGGCGGTGATGCGACAAATGCACAAGGTCATGTTGGTCACACAATGAAGTTCAATAATGACGGTACGTTGGCGAGCCTTAACAATGGCCAGCCAATTAACTCTGAAGCACTAGGTGCTGGAGCAAACCCAATTGATCTGAACGGTGCTGATCCAACGCAAGTGCTTAAGTTTGGTCTAGATTCGTCAACTCAGTTTGCTGCTCCATTTGAACTGACTAAGTTCGATGAAGATGGCGCGACAACAGGCTTCTTGACCAAAATCGATTTCGATGAGTACGGCAGTGTTTTAGGTACTTACTCAAATGGTGAAAACGTGATGCTTGGCCGTGTAGGCTTGGTTCGTGTACCCAATGAGCAAGGTCTAGATAAGAAAGGCGGCACTCAGTGGGATTCTACTAATGACTCAGGTTCTAAAATCTGGGGTGAATCGAACAAAGGTTCATTTGGTAGCATCAACAACGGCTCACTAGAGCAGTCGAACATCGATATGACTCAAGAACTGGTTGATTTGATTTCTGCTCAACGTAACTTCCAAGCGAACTCGCGTTCTCTAGAAGTACACAACCAACTGCAACAGAATATTCTTCAGATTCGTTAATCGTTTCGAGCGTTTGAATCATCTGCGAATACCCAATTCAATATTATTGAATTGGGTATTGTTGCTGAATTTGATATGGCTGTTTGCTTTTTTATTTGCCGCCCTTATTGCCGCACGGTAATGCCACTGGCAACAATTCTTCCTCAATGATCCTTTTGTGATCCCTCTTCTTCGTTGTTTTCTATTTAAATTATTGATAAATAACAGTTAAAAATATTGGCACAGTGTTTGCTTTATTAGCCCCAGAAGATGATTTTTGGAGCAAAATTATGGATCGCGCACTGTTTCTTGCCATGAGTGGCGCTAAGCAAAATATGCAAGCTTTGCAGCTACGTGCTAACAACCTTGCCAACGTAAGTACAACGGGTTTCCGTGCTGATTTAGCACAAGCACGTTCAATGCAAGCGTACGGTGAAGGCATGCCTACTCGTGTTTTCAGCATGACAGAACGTCCGGGTCATAATTTCGCACAAGGTAGTGTGGTCACCACTGGCCGCGATCTCGATGTCACGATTCAAGGTGATGGCTGGATTTCAGTAATGGACAACATGGGCCGTGAAGGTTTAACACGTAACGGTAACCTAAAGGTTGACCAAAACGGTTTGCTAACCAACGCAAGCGGTCATTTAGTGTTAGGCGAGAACGACGCACCCATCACGCTACCTATTCCTATCAGTAAAGTAGAAATCGGCACAGATGGTACTATTTCGGTGATTCCTCAAGGCGCTCCAGCTGAAGAATTAGCGATTGTCGACCGTATCAAACTTGTGCGTCCAGATAATCAAAGCTTATTTAAAGACACGAATGGTCTATTCCGTTCGAAAAACCCAGATCAGGCATACGAAGCAGATGCAGCGGTAACGTTGCTAAAAGGTGCCATCGAAGGCAGCAACGTAAATGCTGTTGGTGAAATGACCAGCCTAATTGACTTACAACGTCAATTCGAAATGCAGGTCAAGATGATGAGCACAGCAGAGGAAATGGACAAGTCGTCTGATTCACTGCTTCGTATGAGCTAATAGAATTTAAAGGAATTTGCTATGCATCCAGCATTATGGGTAAGTAAAACAGGTTTAGACGCCCAACAAACCAATATCTCAACAATTTCAAACAACCTTGCCAACGCCTCAACCATTGGTTTTAAAAAGAGTCGTGCGGTATTTGAAGATCTGTTCTATCAGAACATCAATCAGCCGGGTGGCCAATCGTCTCAGAACACTGAGCTGCCAAGTGGTTTGATGTTGGGTGCCGGTTCTAAAGTCGTGGCAACTCAAAAAGTTCACACGCACGGTAACGCACAAACGACATCGAATAGCCTAGATATGATGATCGAAGGTGACGGCTTCTTCCAAGTTGAAATGCCAGACGGCGAAACAGGCTACAGCCGAAATGGTCAGTTCACACTGAACGGTGACGGCGCGATCGTAACGTCGGGTCAAGGTTATGCTCTGCAACCAGAAATCGTTATTCCTGAAGATGCGATTTCGGTGACGGTTGGTAACGATGGTGAAGTGTCTGTTCGTCTACGTGGTGAGCAAAACAACGTCGTGGTTGGCCAAATCACCATTACTGACTTCGTAAACCCAGGTGGTTTAGAGCCAGTAGGTCAAAACCTTTACTTACCAACGGGCGCAAGTGGCGATCCGCAAGAGGGCGTTCCGGGCTTCGATGGCTTGGGTAACATCCGTCAGTCGATGCTAGAAACATCGAACGTAAACGTAACCGAAGAGCTGGTTAATATGATTGAAGCTCAACGTGTTTACGAAATGAACTCGAAAGTTATCTCGTCGGTAGACAAGATGATGAGCTTTGTTAACCAACAGCTGTAATTGGTTTATTTACCGTTTACTGACTTATTTACCGTTTACTGACTTATTTACAACTAATAGATCGGTTTCTAGTGGATAGACGAGTTTCTATTCATTGATCTATTTACCATTGCCTGCTGAGAGTGTATCGCCATGAAACGTATTTTTTGTTTAGCCCTGGTTTTGTCTATGACAGGCTGTGCTGTACTGGATCCTATTGAAACTCCAGCACAAGAAAACGCGACCACAGTCGTTGATGCAGTGGAAGGCGATAAGTCGGCTGAAGAGAGCTCTGGCATTATTGATACCCTTCGTGGCAGAACCGATCCAATCGCGGGCGATCCTGCATGGGCACCAATCAACCCAAAGAAGAAACCTGAACATTATGCCGCAGCGACAGGTTCACTGTTCAATGTGAGCCATATTGGCAGCATGTACGATGATTCAAAACCTCGCGGTATTGGTGACATCATTACTGTCGCGCTCGATGAAAATACACGAGCGACCAAAAAAGCCAACGCAGACATGTCTAAGTCGAACGACGCATCAATGGAGCCATTGGCCGTTGGTGGTCAAGAGCTAACCATAGACAAGTACAACTTCTCTTACGACTTGAGTAATACCAACACCTTTGCTGGTGATACCTCAGCCAACCAAAGTAACAGCATCAGTGGCTACATCACCGTAGAAGTGATCGAAGTGCTAGCCAATGGCAACCTTGTGGTTCGTGGTGAAAAGTGGATGACACTGAACACGGGCGACGAGTACATCCGCCTAAGTGGCACCATCCGCCCTGACGATATTGATTTCGAGAATACCATTGCCTCGAACCGAGTTTCTAACGCGCGAATTCAGTACTCAGGTACTGGCGTTCAGAAAGATATGCAAGAGCCTGGATTCTTGGCACGATTCTTTAATGTATCTTTGTAGAGCTTGAGACAGTGTCGACATACTGACACTCCCAGAATTATCTGATTTCAAGCTAACTCATTATAAATTAAAGCAATACAGACAGGTTACTCAATGAAAAAACTGACACTCGTACTATTCGGCATGCTATTTCTTGCCACCAGTGCCCATGCTGCGCGTATTAAAGACGTGGCAAAAGTGGCGGGTGTTCGTAGTAACCAACTTGTCGGCTATGGTTTGGTTACAGGTTTGCCGGGTACCGGTGAGACAACTCCCTTTACCGATCAAACATTTAACGCAATGCTGCAAAATTTTGGCATTCAATTGCCGCCTGGCACTAAGCCAAAAACCAAAAACGTAGCGGCCGTTATCGTTACCGCTGAACTGCCGGCTTTCTCTAAGCAAGGTCAGGAAGTTGACGTCACCGTTTCTTCTATTGGTTCTGCAAAAAGCTTGCGTGGTGGTACCTTGCTACAGACTTTCCTAAAAGGTTTAGATGGTCAAGTGTACGCGGTAGCACAAGGTAACTTGGTGGTGAGTGGCTTTAGTGCTCAAGGCAACGACGGCTCTAAAATCGTCGGTAACAACCCTAATGTCGGCATCATCTCTAGCGGTGCAACGGTTGAACAAGAGATCCCAACCCCATTCGGTCGTGGCGATTACATCACTTTCAACCTCATTCAATCAGATTTTACAACAGCTCAGCGTTTGGCTGATGCGGTGAATAATTTCCTAGGTCCGCAAATGGCTTCAGCGGTCGACGCGACTTCAGTCAAAGTTCGTGCACCACGTGAAATCAGCCAACGTGTGGCTTTCCTATCTGCCATCGAAAACATCGAATTCGATCCTGCAGAGGGCTCTGCAAAAATCATTGTTAACTCACGAACTGGTACGATTGTGGTTGGTAAGCATGTTCGCTTAAAAGCCGCTGCGGTAACGCATGGTGGTATGACAGTCGCAATCAAAGAAAACCTCAACGTGAGCCAACCGAATGCATTTTCTGGTGGCCAAACAGTGGTGGTTCCTGATTCAGATATTGAAGTCACCGAAGCCGATGGCAAGATGTTCAAGTTTGAACCGGGCTTAACGCTGGATGATTTGGTCCGTGCAGTCAACGAAGTGGGCGCAGCGCCTTCTGATTTAATGGCAATCCTTCAAGCGCTGAAACAAGCAGGTGCAATTGAAGGCCAATTGATCATTATCTAGGGGATAAAGCATGATTAAGAATAACAATGACATCGGCTTTATTCACGACATCGGCAGTTTAGACCGTCTTCGTCAACAAGCGGTAAACGGTGAAGAAGGCAGCGAAAAAGAAGCACTTACAGCAGCGGCAAAACAGTTTGAATCGATTTTTACGTCGATGTTGTTCAAATCGATGCGTGATGCAAACTCTAGCTTTAAGTCAGATATGCTGAACAGCCAGAACGAGCAGTTCTATCGCCAGATGCAAGATGATCAAATGGCGAGTGAACTCAGTGCATCTGGTTCGCTTGGTCTTGCGGATATGATCGTTGCTCAGCTAAGTGCAGGCCAAGCAAGCGACGCGACAGAAGATAAGGTTCGCAGTGAAGGTTTTGATACCTCACTGGAAAGGCCTCAGTATTCAGGTCGTTCAGAAGAGAAAGTCTCTGAAGTTCAATCTGCTAAGTCAGCAACAGCCATGTCAGCAGCAAAACAACCAGCATCTTTCGATTCTCCAGAATCGTTTGTTACGTCGATGAAGCCTTACGCTGAAAAAGCGGCGAGCGCACTCGGTGTTGATTCGTCACTGCTATTAGCACAAGCGGCACTTGAAACAGGTTGGGGCTCTAAGATGATTAAGAACTCTTTGGGCAACAGTAATAACCTATTCAACATCAAAGCAGATAGAAGCTGGAAGGGCGATAAGGTCGCGACTCAAACGCTTGAGTTCCATGGCAAAACAGCCGTTAAAGAATCCGCTTCTTTCCGTTCTTACTCTAATTTCGAAGAGAGCTTTAATGATTACGTGAAGTTCTTGAACGAAAATCCAAGATACGAAACAGCGCTACAGCATCAAGGCAATTCAGAGAATTTCATCAAAGGCATTCATCAGGCCGGTTACGCAACTGACCCCAACTATGCTGACAAGGTCTTACGAGTTAAAGCCAAAATAGACGAGATGAACTAGCGTCATTAATCAACATCGAGAGCTTGCTACTGGCAGGCTCTTTTCTTATCTGTCCCTTCCGATGTTGCCACGTCTTTCATGGTTATCTCCTTATACTTCAATAAATTATTGTCTTTTAGTTCTCCGCTTTTCCTATTGGCACATATATTGCTAAATATCTTAATAATAAGCTGTAGTAGTTAATCAGTTTATCCTGATTTTGTTAAGTTTTTTGGGGGCATTATGGCGTCGGATCTTCTGAATGTAGGGGCACAAAGTGTTCTTACGGCTCAGAGACAGCTAAACACCACAGGTCATAACATTTCTAACGCCAACACAGAGGGCTATAGCCGTCAGTCTGTGATTCAAGGTGTGAATGACCCGCGCCAGTACGGTGGGCAATCCTACGGTATGGGTGTGCATGTGGAAAATGTTCGCCGCTCTTGGGATCAGTTTGCCGTCAAAGAACTTAACTTATCGACAACCAATGCCGCCAACAAAGGCGATACCGAAGCCAACCTCGATATGCTGTCGAGCATGTTGTCGTCCGTCGCTTCAAAAAAGATTCCAGAAAACCTCAATGAATGGTTTGATTCTGTTAAGACTCTCGCCGATACCCCGAATGATGTGGGTGCGCGTAAGGTCATGTTAGAGAAAGCAGGGCTTGTCACTAAAACCTTGAATGAATTCCATGAAACGGTACGTCAACAGTCTGATTCCACGAATAAAAAGTTAGAAGTCGGCATTGAACGTGTTAACCAAATTGCGGTTGAGATTCGTGATGTTCAGCGTCTGATGATGCGAACACCTGGGCCTCACAATGATTTACGAGATCAGCACGAAAAGCTGATCAATGAGTTATCTGGCTACACCAAAGTGACGGTAACGCCACGCTCTAATGCGGAAGGATTTAACGTCCATATTGGTAATGGTCATACCTTGGTTTCTGGTAGTGAAGCAAGTCAACTGAAGCTAGTTGATGGTTTACCTGATACGCATCAGCGTCGACTAGCGATTGTGGAAGGCAAGTCTTTGAAGCCGATTACCAGTAATGATATCGATGGAAAAATCGGTGCCATGCTCGATATGCGAGATGAACACATCCCTGACATCATGGATGAATTAGGACGTTTGGCGACGGCTTTCTCTGAGAAAGTGAACTCTCTTCAATCACAAGGTTTGGATCTCAATGGCAACGTTGGCCAAGACATTTTCACCGATGTGAACTCTGAGCGCGTGGCGAAATCACGCGTGACGGGTGGTAGCCAATCAAAGGCTGATGTTGCCGTTTATATTGATGATACCTCTGCCTTAAAAGGCGGCGAGTACGGTCTTAAATATGACGGCAGTGACTATGTCGTGACCAAGCCTGATGGTGAAACGGTAAAAGTTAGCACTAATGCAGTTGGCAATGCTTTTTATCTAGATGGTATGCGAGTCGAAGTTCGAAACCCGCCTGAATTGGGTGAGAAGCTGTTACTGCGCCCAACACGTAATTTTGCTGCTCAGATTCAGATGGAAACCAAAGACCCTAGAGATATTGCCGCACAAAGTTATGAGGCATCGACCACGTTTGCGAAAGGCTCGGCAGGGTTCAAAATCCTAGCGGCCGGTCAATTACGTGAGTTTGAAGTGATTGTTTCACCAAAAGGTGAGCAGTTTGCCGTGACTGACCCGAAAGGCAATATTTTAATGCAGCCGCAGCCGTACCCACCTGAAGGGCCGGTTACGATTAATGGTACGACTTTCGAGTTGACCGCTGGCGCTGTGGCAAACGATAAATTTACGGCAAACCTTGTCCCATCAGAGGGTGACAACGGTAACTTGCGTAAGCTGCAAGATCTCCAAACCGGTAAGATCTTGAATGATGGTGAGTCTACGATTTTAGACCTTTACCACAACTTGAATACCAACACGGGCCTGAAAGCGTCGACGGCAAATCGCTTAAGCGACATTGCCACCTTAGAAAAGGAATCCGCTCAGGAACGTATTGCTTCAGTGTCGGGGGTTAACCTCGATGAAGAAGCGGCAAATATGATGAAATTTCAGCAAGCGTACATGGCTTCCTCACGCATCATGCAAGCGGCCAATGATACGTTCAATACTATTTTGGCTCTGAGGTAGGAAGTATAAATGTTGAATCGTATTTCTAGCTTCCACAATTACCAATCTGTTCAGAACGACTTGCGCCGTCAAGAGAACAAGATACATCACAACCAAGCACAACTTGCTTCCGGTAAGAAGTTGCAGTCGCCAAGTGATGATCCTCTTGCGACCCATTATTTACAAAATATTGGTCAGCAATCAGAGCAGCTTAAGCAATATAGTGACGCAATCGTGTTAGTTCGTAATCGATTGGAGCATCACGAAGTATTGGTCTCCAACACCGAGGGTTTTGCTGATGAGGCAAAACGAACCGTGATGGAAATGATTAACGGTGCGCTTTCTCCTGAGGACCGTTTGGCTAAGAAGCGCGAGATCCAAGAGCTATCGAATAACTTTCTGCATCTAGCTAACTCTCAAGATGAGTCGGGTAACTATACATTCGCAGGCACTAAGCCGAAGAATCAACCCTTCTTTAGAGATAACCAAGGTAACGTCAGCTATCAGGGCGATGACTATCAGCGAAAGATGCGTGTAGCGAGCAGCTTCGAAATGGCGATGAATGATCCAGGCAGCAAGTTATTTATGGAAATAGATAACCCGTTTGGTGATTACGAACCGCAGTACGAACTTGAACCCGCTTCTGAATTACTTTTGGAACGTGCGACTAATTCAGCTGAAGATGGATCAACGTATAAAGTGACGTTCGTTGATATGCAGACAGGAAATTATGCTTATCAACTTGAAAAAGATGGCGCAGTGGTGGCCGCAGAAGACTTTGACCCTTCTACTGGCATTGTCTATGAAGGGCTGAATATCCAAATCAAAGGCCAAATCACTAAAGGTGATTCGATCACCTTAGAACCGCGAGAGACTTTCTCTATCTTTGATACGTTCAAAGAAGCCGCTGAGCAGGCTGAAAATCCGGTATCGGACGCATCAGCAACAGCGAAACTGCACCAAGTAACCGAAGAATTTCATGCTGCGTTTATCCATTTGACCAAGGCGAGAACCGATGTTGGTGCGCGTTTAAGTACGTTGGATATTCAAGAGCAACAACATGAAGATTTTAAGTTGTCTTTAGCCAAAGCAAAAAGCAACTTTGAAGACTTGGATTACTCGAAAGCCATCATTGAGTTCAATGAAAACTCACGAGCATTACAAGCTTCGCAACAAGCGTTTGGTAAAACCAAAGACCTGACCTTGTTTAACTATATTTAATAATCAATCGGTATTTAGTGGTGAATTAACCCTCACCATTGAAGTTAGATTCTTTGCCGTATGTGCTATGCCGTATGAGCGAATCACTTCAACCTTTGCCGATTTTTATACAGGATATCATCTGTTTGAAAATAGCGGCAAAAAGCGGCAATGGGTCAATGAAGGTACTTTTTGTTCCCTAAGCCGGTTAAACCAAATCGAGTCAAGTTTTAATTTAAGTGATTGATTTTATGTATATTAAAAATTAATCAAAACAGTATTAAACTTGGCATATAACTTGTATCTGTGTTGGTCATAAAATGATTTATACAGATCTTAAACTCTGCATAGGGTTTAGCGAGTAATACACGGTCAGTGCTTATCCATATGAGAGTAAAGCTGGCCGCTTCGCAGAAAGTTTGCGAACTCATAAGGAGAGCAAAATGGCTATTAATGTAAGCACTAACGTTTCTGCTAT
Source organism: Vibrio sp. FE10 (assembly GCF_030297155.1). Taxonomy (NCBI): domain Bacteria; kingdom Pseudomonadati; phylum Pseudomonadota; class Gammaproteobacteria; order Vibrionales; family Vibrionaceae; genus Vibrio; species Vibrio apostichopi. Next base: position 914,195 of record NZ_AP028067.1, read on the forward strand.
GACAGCACAGCGTTACCTGAATAAAGCGTCTAATGATTTAGCGACTTCTATGGAGCGTTTGTCATCAGGGCATAAAATCAACAGCGCGAAAGATGATGCAGCCGGTCTGCAAATCTCTAACCGTTTAACGGCGCAATCACGTGGTTTAGACGTGGCAATGCGTAATGCCAATGATGGTATTTCAATTGCACAAACCGCTGAAGGCGCGATGAACGAATCAACCAACGTACTACAACGTATGCGTGATCTGGCGATTCAATCATCAAACGGTACGAACTCGGCAGCGGAACGTACAGCGCTTAATGAAGAGTCTTCGGCACTTCAAGATGAGCTAAACCGTATCGCGGAAACGACCTCTTTTGGTGGCCGTCGTCTGTTGAATGGTTCATTTGGTGAAGCATCTTTCCAGATTGGTTCTAGCTCTGGTGAAGCGATGATTATGGGACTTACTAGTGTTCGTGCTGATGATTTCCGTATGGGCGGTACTACGTTTGATTCTGAAAATGGTAAAGATAAAAGCTGGGAAGTGCCGCCTACGGCGAGCGACCTTAAGTTTGAATTCAGAACCAAAGCAGGTGAAGACATCGTTCTAGATATCAATACCAAAGCGGGTGATGATATCGAAGAGCTTGCTACTTACATTAATGGTCAATCTGATCTTGTGAACGCATCGGTTACCGATGATGGTCGCATACAGCTATTCGTTGCTGAACCTGACCTTGACGGTGCAATGTCGATCTCTGGTGGCCTAGCGTCTGAGCTGGGTATTAAGAGTGAAGGCCGTGCAACATCGGTTCAAGATATCAGCCTGACTAGCGTTGCAGGTTCACAAAACGCAATCAGCGTAATTGATTCTGCAATGAAGTACGTAGATTCACAGCGTGCTGATTTGGGTGCTAAACAGAACCGTCTAAGCCACAGTATTAATAACTTGGCAAACGTTCAAGAGAACGTAGACGCTTCTAACAGCCGAATCAAAGATACGGACTTTGCGAAAGAGACGACGCAAATGACCAAATCACAAATTCTGCAACAAGCAGGTACTTCGATACTTGCTCAAGCAAAACAGTTGCCTAACTCTGCAATGACACTATTGCAATAGTTATTGGTTGAACTTGCTGCTCGTGTTCAGACGTGAGCCATGCAGCAAGGGAAACTGGCAAGCATACTTACTATGAGTGTTTAGCTCTCTCATCTCTCACCTGCTATTCATTTTTACGGTAAGAATGCAACGGCGCGTCAGAAATGTGTTCATTTCTCGATGATCTCCACACAGGCTCTGACCTGCCAACTAGCCCCGGTTCTCTCAAAGGAAAAGGGGCTTTTTCCTTTCTGTTCTCTATCTCTCTGTTTCCTATATTTCTGCTTTCTACCTTTTTGTTTTCCTGTCTTTTGCGTTTCCCCACTGGTTTCTAACTTTAGTTTTCTGAACCTTAATGCTTCAATTCAGTCCATTCTCTTCGTTACAAATGCTCTCCTTGGCTAGGTAAATTGCACAATCTTTAAGCCCATCAGTGATCTTTGGTGACTGATCATTTCTGAGCTTTGACCAATTTGAGCGGCAGCTAGCGTGTTTTTTGAACAAACTCGGATCTTTAGCCAATTAAATCTAATAGCTGTTTTAGAAAAGCGTTGAATTTAAGTTTCTGATAAATAAGAAATTAATAATTTATTTGTGGTTTTTTAAAAGTTTTTCTAAAGCTTCGGGATTTTGAGCCGTTATTAAAAGTAACTTTGAGAGAACTACTTGGTTTTCCGAGACGTCGGAAACCGCTATACCGGAAAATCAATTGGAGAAATCACCATGGCAGTGAATGTAAATACAAACGTTTCAGCGATGACAGCGCAACGTTACCTAAACAACGCAAACAGCGCACAACAAACATCAATGGAGCGTCTAGCTTCAGGCTCTAAAATCAACAGCGCGAAAGATGACGCTGCGGGCCTACAAATCTCTAACCGTTTGAACGTTCAGAGCCGCGGCCTTGATGTTGCTGTTCGTAACGCGAACGACGGTATCTCTATTGCACAAACTGCTGAAGGTGCAATGAACGAGACAACAAACATCCTGCAACGTATGCGTGATTTGTCTCTACAATCTTCAAACGGCTCAAACTCAAAATCTGAGCGTGTAGCGATTCAAGAAGAAGTAACAGCACTGAACGACGAACTGAACCGTATTGCGGAAACCACGTCTTTTGGTGGCAACAAGCTGCTTAACGGTACTCACGGTACGAAATCATTCCAAATCGGTGCGGATAACGGTGAAGCGGTAATGCTTCAACTGAAAGACATGCGCTCTGATAACGCTCAGATGGGTGGTAAGAGCTACCAAACTGAGAACGCGAAAGACAAAGACTGGAACGTTCAAGCTGGCGCAAACGACCTAAAAATGTCGTTCACTGATAACTTCGGTCAAGCGCAAGAAATCGATGTGTCTGCGAAAGCGGGCGATGACATCGAAGAGCTAGCAACTTACATCAACGGTCAACAAGACTCTGTTAAAGCGTCTGTAACTGAAGACGGTAAGCTACAAATGTTTACTGGTAACAACAAAGTTGAAGGCGAAGTGGCATTCTCTGGCAGCCTTGCTGGCGAACTAGGCATGCAACCTGGCAAAGATGTAACCGTTGATACTATCGACGTAACATCAGTTGGCGGCGCACAAGAGTCTGTAGCAGTAATCGATGCGGCACTTAAGTATGTAGATAGCCACCGTGCTGAACTGGGTGCTTTCCAAAACCGTTTCGACCACGCTATCAGCAACTTAGACAACATTAACGAGAACGTTAACGCATCTAAGAGCCGTATTAAAGATACCGATTTCGCGAAAGAAACGACTCAGATGACTAAGTCTCAGATCCTTTCTCAAGCTTCAAGCTCGATTCTTGCTCAAGCGAAGCAAGCACCGAACTCGGCACTTAGCCTACTAGGTTAATCGATTAAAAAGCCACGTTGACTATAAGCTTTGTTGCTCATAAGCGTTAACGTTAGGCTTCCACAAATTAGCTCGTGGTGAGAGATGAGCGCTAAACAGACCCAGCTTCGGCTGGGTTTTTTATTGCCTGTTATTTGGCGAAGGTGTATTTGGAAAAGTGCAATGTTGGTAAGTAGAAGCAAAAACGAGATTCCCTATCACGTTCGTTCCTCACTGTAGGGAATGACGGGAATTGGGAAATGATGATTTCCTCGCTTAATACATCGAAGCAGTCTTTCGTCATCCCAGAATCGAGTTGAACGAGATATCAGGGATCTCTTTTGGCTTTTATATTCAATACCATGCTCATTAATCTAAGCAAACAGGGAACTTTAGCGAATGTCGCTCTATTAATTGAAGCCCGATCACACTTTTCTTTGTTGTTGAAAAGAATACGAAAAAAAGCACATTTTTTATTAAAGCTTCTACTTAAGGAGCCGTTAAAGGGATTGAGAGAAATGATATGTACCAATGTAAGGTGAGAGAGACACTGGTGCATAAACAAAATTGACATGTATTTGTGTGAGGTGAGAGTCACATAAGTACATTAAAAAATGCCTAAAGGAGATCAACTATGGCGATTAATGTAAGCACTAATGTGTCTGCAATGACGGCTCAGCGCTACCTAAATAGCGCGGCTGAAGGTACTCAAAAATCAATGGAGCGTTTGTCTTCTGGCTATAAAATCAATAGCGCAAAAGATGATGCTGCAGGCCTACAAATCTCTAACCGCTTAACGTCGCAAAGCCGTGGCCTAGATATGGCTGTGAAAAACGCGAATGACGGTATCTCTATTGCACAGACAGCTGAAGGTGCAATGAATGAGTCAACCAACATTCTGCAACGTATGCGTGACCTTTCTCTTCAATCTTCAAATGGTTCAAACAGCAAATCTGAACGTGTTGCTATCCAAGAAGAAGTCTCTGCTCTAAACACTGAACTTAACCGTATCGCTGAAACGACCTCTTTTGGTGGTAACAAGCTTCTTAACGGTACTTACGGTAGCCAATCTTTCCAAATCGGTGCTGATTCTGGTGAAGCAGTAATGCTAACGATGAACAACATGCGTACCGACACTCAAGACATGGGTGGCAAAAGCTACGGTGTTACTGAAGGTAAAGATGCTTCATGGCGTGTTGCTGCAGGTTCTGATCTGACTATCAAATACAACGATAAGTTTGGTGAAGCACAAGAGTTGTCTATTTCTGCGAAGGAAGGCAACGATATGGAAGAGCTAGCAACTTACATCAACGGTCAAAGCCAAGACGTTAAAGCGTCTGTTGGTGAAGGCGGTAAACTGCAACTTTTCGCTTCAAGCCAAAAAGTTGATGGTGATGTTGAGTTCGGCGGCAGCCTTGCTGGTGAACTTGGTATTGGTGCAGCTAAAGACGTGACTGTTAACGATATCGATGTAACTTCTGTTGCTGGTGCAAACGAAGCGGTATCTATCATTGATGGCGCACTAAAATCTGTTGATAGTAACCGTGCTTCTCTTGGTGCTTTCCAAAACCGTTTTGACCACGCAATCAGTAACTTAGATAACATCAACGAAAACGTTAATGCATCTAAGAGCCGTATCAAAGATACTGATTACGCGAAAGAAACGACAGCAATGACGAAGTCTCAAATCCTACAACAGGCGAGTACTTCTATCCTAGCTCAAGCAAAACAATCACCATCAGCAGCTCTAAGCTTATTGGGCTAAACTTACCTCGGTAAGTAGCGGTAAACTCTACTTCGGGTAGAGTTTTACTGTATGGCTCACAAAGGAGGGAGGGAGACTGTTATGGAAATACCATCCAACGCATCGAACATCCAGCCTTATGGCTCACCTAATGGCATTAAATTTGCAAGCGATGAAGGTAGTAGTGCGTCGAGTGTTTCTCGACTGAAAGAAGCAACATCCTATGGCAAGGTAGAGAAATCGAAAGAAGAGGCTACCGAAGCGGCAATTCAATTGGCTCAAGTTAGACAAGAGCTGAATGATGAGGAGCGAGTCAAGATGGTAGAGAAGGTGAACGAGTTCATCTCTTCTCTCAATAAGGGTGTTGCCTTTAAAGTCGATGAAGAATCGGGGAGAGATGTGGTCACCATTTATGAGACCACAACTGGCGATATTATTCGTCAGATTCCTGATGAAGAAATGCTTGAAATTCTAAGACGCCTAGCAGCCCAAAACTCAAATAGTCGAATATTTGAGGTGAAGGTTTAAGTCGTATTATTGAGGTGGTTTAATGAGTTTTGGCCCAATGGGGATTTCGTCTGGCATGGATATCAATTCCATGGTCAGCAAAATTGTTGATTCTGAGCGTGTGCCTAAACAGCAACGAATCGACAATGAACGAACGCGAATCGACACCAGCATTAGTGCCTATGGAAGACTCAGAGAATCTCTCGATTCGATGAAAAACCTGATGACAAACTTTCGTCAGGAGAAAGCTTTCGCTGTGAGAACAGTTGAAAGTACAGACGAAGGTCTGGTTTCTGCAACAGCGACTACCGAAGCGATCGCTGGCAAATATGCCGTCGATGTGTTGCAGCTTGCCCAAAGCCATAAAGTGGCTTCTGATGTATTGTCAGAAGACATGAAATTTGGTCCAGGCAAGCTGCAGATTTCATTAGGTGACCAGAGCTTTGACGTACAAGTTAGCGACAGATCGAAACTGATCGAGGTTGTTCGCGGAATTAACGGCGCAGATAAAAACCCAGGTGTTCGCGCTTCCATCATTAATGATGTTGAAGGCCCGCGACTTATCGTTGCTTCCAATCAGTCTGGTTCAGACCAACAGATCAATATCAATGTAGAGTCCGACTCTGCAAATCCCTTAAAAAAACTCGAATACAGAACGCTTGAAGAGCGTGTTAAATCGCTAGAGAAAGCTCGCCTTGCGGCTCAAGAGCTCCTTGCGCTAACACCGGCAGGACAAGCTGCCGAACTCATCGATAATGCAATCGCTAACGATGATCCAAATGCGACTGAAACACTCGATGAAAACGGAAACATCATTCCGGCAACTCAAACAGATTCCTCAGCAGCTGACGAAGGCTCCCAAAGCCTGAGCTACGGCGAACAAGCCGCAGCTGACGGTCAGGCTGCCTTAGACGCCGCCCAAGCGGCAAAGTCGGTCATGCCTGAAGACAATATTCCAGGTTGGAGTGAGACGGCCTCTGGTACGCTCCTAGATTCTTATTACTCACCTGAACTTGAGCTTGATGAAAAAGCGATAGAGAAAGCACCCGATGTGCCGGGTTGGTCAAATGCCGCATCAGGTACCTTGACGGATTCTTACGTCACTCCAAAAGAAGCACAGCAGAAATTAGAAGCCGAACAAGCGCGTATCGAAGAGAAAATCGCTCAAGAAAAAACTGAGCTGGCTGAAAAAGTAGAAAAAGGCGAATTGACCGCTGAACAAGCTAAAACCATCGAGCGCTCTAAGCTATCGCCAGAAGAGCGTGAGCAATTGGAAAAAGTCGACAAAGTACAAGCCGACCTGGCTCAAGCGCAGCAATCGTTTGATACTTATAGCGGCATGACGGAAGTTCAAGCTGGCCAAGATTCAATGGTGGTTTTGGACGGCGTTGCTCAGCTTTCTAGTAACAACAATGTGATTGAAGATGCCGTTGAAGGTATCGATATTACGGTTAAAGGAAAAACCCCGAAAGATAAGCCGCCGGCAGAAATCGGTGTTGAGTACGACCGTAATAGTGTTCGCCAAGATATCGAATCCTTTGTGAGCTCTTATAACCAGTTCTACCAAGTGTCGAAAGACCTAGCGGGTGTTGATCCAACAACAGGCCAAAAGGGCCCACTCTCTGGTGACAGTACGGTACGTAATGCCGACTCTAGACTAAAAGGTGTTTTCTCGTCGAGCATTGAGGGCGCGCCAGATAACCTCAAATCATTGACTGAGTTTGGTATCACGACTACAAGGCAAGGTTCGCTAGAAATCAACTACGACATGCTTGACCGTCAATTGAACAACAACTTCGATAAGTTGGGTGAGTTCTTTGGTGGCAACAATGGTTTCGCCAAAAAAGTGGAAGATGCGATTCAAGGCATCACTGGTATTACGGGCTCTATTCGTACACGAGAAAAGAGCTTGGTCGAACAGAATTATCGCTTAGTTGATGATCAAAGCGCGCTTGATCGCCGCATGGATAGCTTACAAAACCGCACGCACTCCAAGTTTACCGCGATGCAAGATGCGACCAGCAAAATGCAATCTCAGCTGGGCAGCATGATGAATGCGTTGGGCTAATCGATGAATAGCCAGCTTCAAGAGCTTTGTGAACTAGATCAATTAATTATCTCTAAGCTCGAATTTAGTGAAATTAATGCTGAAGAAATAACGCAGCTTGTCGATAACAGAGAACAGTTATTGCAAAACGTGCTTCAATTCATCGACTCACACCCCGACGTTAAGCAAAGTTCTGAATGGTTTGAAGCCATTACCAGAACCAGAAAATTGGTCGAATTGATGCAGTCTGAGACGAGTCGAGTAGGTAAGACCCTACACAAGTACCGTCACGGCGCTAAATCAGTTCAACAATACAAAAAGTTTTTATAGAAGAGGTTTACTATGCGCGGTTCTTTACAGGCATATAAAAAGGTATCAGTGGATAGTCAGCTAACAGCTGCCTCACCCCATAAGATTGTACAAATGTTGATGGCGGGTGCAATTGAACGCTTGATTCAAGGCAAAGCGGCAATGCAAGCAGGCAACATTCCGGTGAAAGGTGAGCGTCTTGGTAAGGCTCTAGATATCATTATTAGCCTACGTAGTTGCCTTTCTATGGCCGATGGTGGTGATATTGCGAAAAACCTAGATCAACTTTATGAGTTCATGATCACGCAAATTTCTGCGGCAAATCACAAAAATGACCCACAGCCAATTGATGATGTTATCGATATTATCCGCGAAATTAAGAGCGCTTGGGACCAAATTCCGAACGAATATCACAACTTGACGTCTGCTGACGTAGGTATTTAAAGAAAAACAATCCTTTCAACTAACGACACTTACGTTAATTGGTTGGTTGCCTTATTTTTTTAATCAAATAAAATAGAAGCCATTAGATAGCCTAATGGCTTTTTTCGTTGCTGATTTCCTTAATTTGTCCACGTAAAACATAATCATTGATATATTCTTCTGTTTTATAGATTACGTTGCTCACCGTTTTTCCGCATCGCACCAAAATAAAGGCAATAATTCCTACTTATGCATGGTTTGGCAAAACTGCTTGTCGTCGATGATAATGCTCAAGATCGTCACAATTTAAGCACAATATTAGAGTTTGTAGGAGAGAGCTGCGAAGTAATCAGCTCGGAACAAGCACGTAAAGTGGATTGGTCACTACAGTGGTCAGGCTGCATTATTGGCTCAATTAAAGGTAAAGGCTTCAACGCTTTACTCAATGAAAAGCTCGTTCACGCAAATCACATCCCATTGCTTGTTATTGGCAAGCATAATCATTCGGTCGATGAACTTCCCAACTTTGTTGGTGAATTAGAGCTGCCCCTTAACTACCCTCAATTAAGTGATGCATTAAGACACTGTAAAGACTTCTTAGGTCGTAAAGGTGTTCAAGTCGTCTCTTCAGCACGTAAGAACACTCTGTTTCGTAGCCTCGTTGGGCAAAGTGCTGGCATTCAAGAAGTTCGCCACTTAATTGAACAAGTTTCTTCAACGGACGCGAACGTACTGATTCTTGGTGAATCGGGCACGGGCAAAGAAGTGGTTGCGCGTAATATTCACTACCATTCTAAGCGTCGTAGCGGGCCTTTCGTGCCTGTAAACTGTGGCGCGATTCCGCCAGACTTATTGGAAAGTGAATTGTTTGGTCATGAGAAAGGCGCGTTTACCGGTGCGATTACCGCACGTAAAGGCCGCTTTGAATTGGCTGAAGGTGGTACGCTGTTTCTTGATGAAATTGGCGACATGCCAATGGCGATGCAAGTTAAGCTACTACGTGTATTACAAGAGCGATGCTTTGAACGCGTAGGCGGCAACAACACGATTCAAGTTGATGTTCGCGTGATCGCGGCAACACACCGCAATCTTGAAGACATGATCGACGACGATTCTTTCCGTGAAGATCTGTATTACCGATTGAATGTGTTTCCGATTGAAATGCCGGCTCTACAAGACCGTAAAGAGGATGTGCCTCTTTTACTGCAAGAGCTGATGACGAGAATGGAAGCGGAAGGCAGCATGCCTATTTGTTTCACGCCTCGTGCGATTAACTCATTAATGGAGCATGAATGGCCTGGCAACGTTCGTGAGCTAGCAAACTTAGTTGAGCGTATGGTTATCCTCTATCCAAACAGTTTGGTTGACGTTAATCATCTGCCAACAAAATATCGATACAGTGATATTCCTGAATTCCAACCAGAATTTAATAGTTTTGTATCAGAAGAAGAGCAAGAGCGTGATGCATTAGCTGACCTGTTCTCAGAAGATTTCAGTTTTGACCAACAAGACGAACTTGCTGATAACGCCAATGCGCCTCAAGAGTTGCCTCCTGAAGGGGTAAACTTGAAAGAGCTTCTCGCTGATATGGAAGTGAACATGATCAATCAAGCCTTGGAAGCTCAGGGTGGAATCGTTGCTCGTGCTGCCGATATGCTTGGAATGCGCAGAACCACTCTGGTTGAAAAAATGCGTAAGTATAATCTACAGCGCTAGAGCTCAGATTCGCGTTCAGCGATATCAAATTAAAACGGGTGTTGAGTTAAAACGTCGTTTTGATTGAGAGAATAGAGAGGACATAGTCGAGTTGTTGCTTGCTTAACTATGTGATAAATATAGCAAATAGCCTGACGCGTGTTTTACGTGTCAGGCTGTTTTAGTATTTGAGGCAAATTTTTGACATGCACGGATCTAACGAATCAGAAAATCAGTCACACCTAGATTCAGTTGAACAGCAGGTTGAGCGCTATAAGCAAGTGCTTGATGTGATGCCAGCAGGTGTCATCTTGTTAGATACTCATGGTGAAGTAAGAGAAGCGAACCCAGAAGCGCACCGAATTTTAGGTGTGGAACTGGTGGGCGAGAAGTGGTTTTCGGTTATTCAAAGTGCCTTCGACCCTAAAGACGATGATGGGCATGAGATCTCACTAAAGAACGGGCGTAAGGTTCGTCTGGCGATTTCAGCTTCTACCACAGGTCAGCTTATCTTGATTACCGACCTGACGGAAACTCGTCTTCTACAGTCTCGCGTGAGTGACCTTCAGCGTTTGTCGTCGTTAGGTCGAATGGTGGCCTCGTTAGCGCATCAGGTGCGTACACCGCTTTCTAGCGCGATGCTGTATGCATCAAACCTTGCCGCGCCAAACTTACCGCCGGCAACAAAGACACGTTTTCAATCTAAGCTTATGGATAGATTGCATGACTTAGAGAAGCAAGTGAATGACATGCTGTTGTTTGCCAAAGGTGGCGACAACAAGGTTGTGAAGCCATTTACCGTCGCTGAACTGATTACTGAATTTCACCCAATGGTGGAAGCGGCATTAAAATCGAACCAGATTGATTATTGCCAGGAAGTGGAAGGCGAAGAGACTCAGATGTTTGGCAATGCTAATGCGATAGCTTCTGCTCTGAGCAACCTCGTTTTGAACGCAGTGCAAATTGCTGGCAAGGAATCGCAGATTGATGTGTTCTTTAGGCCTGTAAACGGCGAACTTAAGATATCAGTACAAGACAGTGGCCCCGGCGTACCGAAAGAGCTTCAAGGTAAAATTATGGAACCCTTCTTTACCACTCGCTCGCAAGGTACGGGTTTGGGGCTAGCGGTTGTGCAAATGGTCTGTCGAGCACATGAAGGCCGATTGGAATTAATATCAGAAGAAGGGGACGGCGCCTGTTTTACAATGTGTTTGCCGTTAGAAAGAAGCACTTCTTCTGAAAATGAATAAGTTTTAACTGAATTTACACTGGAGAATTCTATGGCTCAAAGCAAAGTGTTAATCGTCGAAGATGATGAAGGTCTACGCGAAGCCCTTGTCGATACACTCGCGCTTGCTGGCTATGAATGGCTAGAAGCGGATTGTGCGGAAGATGCTCTGGTAAAATTGAAATCGAACTCCGTTGATATCGTTGTCTCTGATGTACAGATGGCAGGTATGGGCGGTTTAGCTCTGCTAAGAAACATCAAGCAGCATTGGCCAAATCTTCCGGTTTTATTGATGACGGCTTACGCCAACATTGAAGACGCGGTAGCGGCAATGAAAGAAGGCGCCATTGATTACATGGCAAAGCCATTTGCGCCTGAAGTTTTACTTAATATGGTGAGCCGTTACGCTCCCGTGAAATCGGATGATAATGGCGATGCCATTGTTGCCGATGAGAAAAGCATCAAGCTAATGATGTTGGCCGACAAGGTGGCTAAAACCGATGCCAACGTGATGGTGCTAGGGCCAAGTGGTTCAGGTAAAGAAGTTATGTCTCGCTATATTCACAACGCTTCGAGCCGCAAAGACGGTCCGTTCGTTGCGATTAACTGTGCCGCGATTCCAGATAACATGTTGGAAGCGACCCTGTTTGGCTACGACAAAGGCGCATTTACTGGCGCTATTCAAGCTTGCCCGGGTAAATTTGAGCAAGCGCAGGGCGGTACTATTTTGTTGGATGAGATCAGTGAAATGGATCTTAGCTTACAAGCGAAACTGCTGCGTGTGTTGCAAGAGCGCGAAGTGGAACGCCTTGGCAGTCGCAAGAGCATCAAACTGGATGTCCGTGTTTTGGCAACCAGTAACCGCGATCTAAAACAGTATGTTTCTGAAGGGAATTTCCGTGAAGATTTATACTACCGACTGAATGTATTCCCAATTACTTGGCCAGCTTTGTGTGAACGTAAAGGCGATATTGAGCCGCTTGCGAAGCATTTGGTTGAGCGTCATTGCACCAAACTTGGAATGCCTGTTCCTGTTCTGTCTGAGCAAGCCATCAGTAAACTCGTCAATTATCCGTGGCCGGGTAATGTGCGTGAGTTGGATAATGTCGTGCAGCGCGCCCTAATTCTGAGTGAGCAAGAAAATATTTCTGGTGAGCATATCTTACTTGAAGGCGTCGATTGGCAAGACGCTACTGGCCTACAACAAATTGTTGAAGGAAACAGTGTTGCAGCGCCTGAAATTAAGCCGATTGCTGAAGCGAATCCTGTCAGTAAAGTTGTGGCAAGCAGCGAAGGGCTTGGAAATGAGCTTCGAGATCAAGAGTATGCGATTATTCTTGAAACACTGATTGCTTGTAATGGCCGACGTAAAGATATGGCCGAAAAGTTAGGGATTAGTCCACGTACGCTGCGTTATAAGTTGGCAAAAATGCGTGATGCTGGAATAGATATCCCAAACTGAGGTTAGATTAGTGGTGCCAGCTTTCTGACTGTTGTAGTACGATGTCTAGTCAAATTAATGTGTGGCACGCTAATTGCTCTGTCAATAATACAGCTAAATAGATAGTCATAATTTTGACTCCTGAGGTAGTAGATGAGAATAGATGGTTTACAAGGCGAAATGCAGGCAATGATGGTTGAAGCTGCTAGCGCGCGTCCTGCTGCAACGGGGCAGGCGGTTGGTGCAGACTTTGGCAACATGTTGACGCAAGCCATCAATAATGTGAACTCACTACAAAAGACCTCTGGCGATCTTCAAGCTCGCTTTGATAGCGGCGACCAGAGTGTGTCTCTATCCGATGTGATGATCGCTCGGAATAAATCTAGTGTGGCCTTTGAGGCGACGATCCAAATTAGAAATAAATTGGTCGAGTCGTACAAAGAGCTTATGAATATGCCGGTATAAGTTAGGTAGTTGAATAGTGGCAGAAAATAGTCAAACAACAGATTTAGCCGTAAGCGATAGCAACGACCACGCACTTATTGCCGGTTCAGAGCTAGACGGAGAAGGGCAAAATCCCGATCTAGGTGAACGCAGTTCATCGAAGTTCGATATGGCCGTAGGTGATCTCGATTTACTTCGTCAGGTCGTCTTAGTCCTTTCTATCTCTATCTGTGTTGCGCTTATTGTGATGCTGTTTTTCTGGGTAAAAGAGCCAGAAATGCGTCCATTAGGGGCTTATGAAACAGAAGAGTTGATCCCAGTTCTTGATTACTTAGATCTACAGAAGATCGAGTATTCTCTTGATGGCAACACCATTTCAGTACCTGCTAGTGAGTACAACTCGCTGAAGCTTAATATGGTACGAGCAGGATTGAATCAAGAGAGAAACGCAGGCGATGACATCCTCATGCAAGACATGGGCTTTGGTGTATCACAACGTTTAGAACAAGAACGCCTCAAATTAAGTCGTGAAAGACAACTTGCGAAAGCCATTGAGCAGATGAAACAAGTGCGTAAAGCGCAGGTTTTACTGGCCTTGCCAAAGCAAAGTGTGTTTGTTCGACACAATCAAGAAGCGTCCGCTTCTGTATTCCTAACGGTGAAAACCGGCGCTAACCTAAAACAGCAAGAAGTGGATTCTGTTGTCGACATGGTGGCCAGTGCCGTGCCGGGAATGAAGACCTCGCGTATTACTGTGACCGATCAGCACGGTCGACTTCTGAGTTCAGGCTCTCAAGACCCGATGTCTACGGCTCGTCGTAAAGAGCACGAATTAGAACGTAACCAAGAACAAGCGTTGCGTGAGAAAATTGACTCTATTCTTATCCCTATTCTTGGTTTTGGTAACTACACCGCTCAGGTTGATATTCAACTCGACTTTAGCGCGGTAGAGCAAACAAGAAAGCGTTTTGACCCGAATACTCCAGCAACACGAAGTGAATACACGCTAGAAGATTACAACAACGGCAATACCGTGGCAGGTATTCCGGGTGCTTTGAGCAATCAACCACCTGCCGATGCTTCTATCCCTCAAGATGTTGCCCAGATGAAAGACGGTGCAATGACAGGGCAGGGCTCAGTTCACAAAGAAGCGACTCGAAACTTCGAGCTGGATACCACCATCAGCCATGAGCGTAAGCAGAGCGGCACGGTGAATCGCCAAACCGTTTCTGTCGCAATCAAAGATCGCCAGTCATTGAATCCAGATACAGGTGAAGTGGTACACACGCCAATCCCTGTTAGTGAAATTAATGCTATTCGTCAGGTTCTTATCGGTACCGTAGGTTTTGATGAAACTCGTGGTGACCTACTGAATGTATTGAGTATGCAGTTTGCGCCTCAAGTGACCGATATCGTTGCTGATGTGCCTATTTGGGAGCATCCAAACTTCAACGATTGGGTTCGTTGGTTTGCAAGTGCGTTGGTTATTATTGTGGTGGTGTTGGTTCTGGTTCGCCCAGCAATGAAGAAATTGCTTAACCCAGCTGCAGACAATGATGATCAGATGTACGGCCCTGATGGTATGCCAATCGGCGCCGACGGCGAAACCAGCCTAATTGGTGGCGATATTGAAGGTGGTGAGTTGTTCGAATTCGGTTCGAGTATTGATTTACCTAACCTTCATAAAGACGAAGATGTTCTGAAAGCAGTACGTGCTCTTGTAGCGAATGAACCAGAGCTAGCAGCTCAAGTAGTTAAGAATTGGATGGCAGATGGCTAACGAAATTGTTCCACAACAAGCTGAAGGCGGTGAAGTTCTTGATGTCGCTAATGTGGACATTGACTCTATATCGGGTGATGAACGCGCAGCGATCTTGTTATTGAGTCTCAATGAAGAAGATGCGGCCGGTATTATTCGTCACTTAGAGCCTAAGCAGGTACAACGTGTGGGTAGTGCGATGGCGCGTGCCACGGACTTGTCACAAGAGAAAGTCGGCGCAGTGCACCGTGCTTTCTTAGATGATATTCAGAAGTACACCAATATCGGTATGGGCAGTGAAGACTTCATGCGTAACGCATTGGTGGCTGCTCTGGGTGAAGATAAGGCGAATAACCTTGTTGACCAGATCCTTCTGGGTACCGGTTCGAAAGGCTTGGATTCTCTTAAATGGATGGATCCTCGTCAGGTGGCAAGTATCATCATCAACGAGCACCCTCAGATTCAAACGATTGTATTGTCTTACCTAGAAGCCGATCAGTCAGCCGAGATCTTGTCTCAGTTCCCTGAACGTGTACGTCTAGACTTAATGATGCGTATTGCTAACCTTGAAGAAGTTCAACCTTCGGCGCTTGCTGAACTGAACGAAATCATGGAGAAACAGTTTGCGGGTCAAGCTGGTGCTCAAGCAGCCAAAATTGGTGGCCTGAAAGCTGCGGCTGAAATCATGAACTACATGGATAACAACGTCGAAGGTGTCTTGATGGATCAAATCCGAGATCAAGACGAAGACATGGCAACGCAGATTCAAGATCTTATGTTTGTCTTTGAAAACCTTATCGAAGTTGATGATCAAGGCGTTCAACGATTACTACGTGATGTTCCACAAGATATTCTTCAGAAAGCACTTAAGGGTGCCGATGAAGGTCTACGTGAGAAGATCTTCAAGAACATGTCTAAACGTGCTGCAGATATGATGAGAGACGATATTGAGGCGATGCCGCCAGTGAAAGTCTCTGAAGTGGAAGCGGCTCAGAAAGAGATCTTGGGTATTGCGAGGAAAATGGCAGACAGTGGCGAGATTATGCTATCTGGCGGTGCCGACGAGTTCCTCTAAGACGAAATCTCAAAGCCCCACAGTGTTGGGGCTTTTCTTTATCCAATCTCGAAATCCCGATTATTTAAGTCTAACTCTCTGAATTTAAATAGCAGTTTGACTCACACATAGATAGGTACTGATATGTCAGGTGATAGAAAACGCGGCTTCCTTCGTCCCGATGAAGATAATACGGTTGCCCAGCCTCAAAAATGGGGGCTGCCTGATTACACTTCTGACGTGAGCAAAAATGCTAAAGAAACGGCGTTTAATTACGACCCTAGCTGGATGCCTACGGTTGAAGAAGCCATTGAAGATGAAGAGCTTGTTCTGACTGAAGAGCAGATTGAACTGATCAAGCAAGGCGCTTATCAGGAAGGCCTTCATCAAGGGCAAGAAGCCGGTTTTAAACAGGGCTACGAAAAAGGCAAAGAAGAAGGACTTGTTGCAGGTCATGCAGAGGGCAATGAAGCTGGTAAGCTTGAAGGTGTTACTGCTGGACAAGAATACATTCAACAACAAGTCGCGGTTTTCATGGGGCTTGCTAACCAATTCGCACAGCCGTTAGAGTTAATGAATGCTCAGGTAGAGAAGCAATTGGTCGACATGGTGTTAACCATGGTTAAAGAAGTCGTTCATGTTGAAGTTCAAACCAACCCGCAAATCATATTAGATACCGTGAAAGAATCGGTCGAGTCATTGCCGATCTCTGGTCACGCAATCACTTTAAAACTTAACCCTGAAGATGTCGCAATCATCCGTTCTGCACATGGCGAATCTGAGCTGGAATGTCGGAACTGGACTTTGGTTTCGGAGCCTGCACTCAACCGTGGTGATGTGCAAATCGAAGCCGGTGAGTCGAGTGTTAACTATCGCATGGAAGATCGCGTCAAAAACGTGATTCAAAACTTCTGTGGTGCTAATCGTCATCAAGGTCATGAGTAATGCTTGAACTCGCGAATCGCCTAAGCCAATACAAAGTCGAAGGGCTGAAATCACGACCAATTGCCTCCGGTAAGTTGGTGCGTGTGGTTGGCTTAACGCTTGAGGCGACTGGCTGTAAAGCACCCATCGGCAGCTTGTGTTTGGTTGAAACCATGTCTGGTCAGATGGAAGCTGAAGTGGTTGGCTTCTCCGGTGATAATCTATTTTTGATGCCGAGTGAGCAAATCACGGGGATCTTACCGGGCGCACGAGTTACTCCGGTGACCTCTGAAAGCGGCATTCCTGTCGGGATGGAACTGCTTGGCCGTGTGATTGATGGTGTGGGTAACCCGCTTGATGGGCTAGGTCCAATCTATACTGAGCAACGCGCTTCATTTAACGCGGAACCCATTAACCCTTTAGCTCGTAAACCTATCTCTGAGCCGCTTGATGTCGGCTTAAAGGCCATCAATGGTTTGCTCACGGTGGGTAAAGGCCAACGTATTGGCCTGTTTGCGGGTTCTGGTGTTGGTAAGTCGGTCACGCTTGGCATGATGACTCGAGGTACAACGGCACAAGTGGTTGTAGTGGGTTTGATTGGTGAACGTGGACGAGAAGTAAAAGAATTTATTGAAGAGATTCTTGGCGAAGATGGCCGTAAACGTTCGGTTGTTGTCGCTGCTCCTGCGGATTCATCGCCATTAATGCGTTTGAAAGGCTGCCAGACTGCGTTGGCTGTTGCCGAGTATTTCCGAGACCAAGGCTTAGATGTTCTGCTGTTGATGGATTCACTGACCCGTTTTGCTCAAGCACAACGTGAGATCGCTCTGTCGGTCGGTGAGCCGCCAGCTACTAAAGGTTATCCGCCATCGGTATTTGCCAAGCTTCCTGCGCTGGTGGAAAGAGCGGGTAACGGTAACGATGAACAAGGTTCGATCACCGCTTTCTTTACGGTTCTAACTGAAGGTGATGACTTACAAGATCCGATTGCTGATGCGTCGCGAGCCATTTTGGATGGACACATTGTATTGTCCCGCGAGATGGCCGATGCGGGTCATTACCCTGCAATTGATGTAGAGAAGTCGGTCAGTCGTGTTATGCCTCAAATCACCACTGAAGAACATGTTTTGATGTCGAAAGCGGTGCGTCAAGTGCTGTCTATCTGTCGTAAGAACCAAGACTTGGTGTCGATTGGTGCCTATAAACCTGGGACTGAGCCTGCCATTGATAGTGCCTTCACCTTGAAACCGAGATTGGACGAGTACTTACAACAGAAAATGAAAGAAACGGTTCCTTATGACATGTGCGTCAACATGTTGAAGCATGTGTTAGGGGGCTAGGTCGTGTTGAAAAAGGTCAATCATGGATAACGCGTTAGAATTTCTTCTCGATCAAGCGAAAGACCAAGAGAACCAAGCCGTATTGGCGCTAAACAAAGCGAATTCTGAGTTGCAAGGTTACTACGATCAGGTCTCGCAGATCGAAAAGTACCGACTGGATTATTGCCAGCAATTGGTCGACCGAGGTAAAGCGGGGCTTACAGCCAGCCAATATGGTCACTTGAATCGCTTTCTGACTCAGCTTGACGAAACGCTTTCCAAGCAAAGAGAAGCGGAACACCACTTCAAAAATCAGGTCGATAACTGCCAAGACTATTGGATGGAACTACGTAAAAAGCGTAAATCCTACGAGTGGTTGATGGAGAAAAAGCAGAAAGAGAAAGCCAAACTGCAAGACCAAAGAGAACAAAAACAAATGGATGAGTTCTCGACTCTGATGTATGGCCGAAAGAAGATGTGATCCTAAGCCACGAACGATACAGGTATTGTTCAGCAGATTGTAAAATCGAAACGTATAGGCATGTTTCTTGCTCCGTTTTATATAAAATTGCGTGTTATGCCCTACAACGGTATGAAAAACGCCCGACTTTCTTTTTGTTGCCTAGTTTGTGGCAGCAAAGCTAGTAGATAGAGCTTGTATATATGAATGTTAGTCTTTCCTCAAATTCAGCGACCAACAAAACGTCATCATTGTTGGACACCGGTTCTGCCTCTCCAAAGGTAGAAGAAACCGGCGACTCAAAAGGTTTCTTTGAGTCTTTCAAAGAAGCGCTAGGCTTTGAAGAAAGTGGCAGCAAAGCAACAACAAAAGATGCTGACAGCGCCTCTAAATCTGACGCTAAGCAAGCCTCTACTTCGGGTGATGACAGTGCATCGGTTAAATCGAGTTCAGCTGAAGGTGAAGCGTCTTCTGAGGTGACTAAAGGTGACAGTAGTGAGCCTAAGAGCACAGACGCTGTAAGTGAAGCTCAAACCAAGCAAGCTTCTGCAAAGTTGGAGTCTGAAAAAGTTTCTAATGAAAAAGCAGTCACTGAGAAAATGGCGTCTGAACAAGAATCGACACTGAAAGGCGCAAGCCCATCGAATCCAAGCGATGACAATACACTCACCGAGAAGTCACTATCCAAAGGGGAGCAACCTCAAGGTGCATCTCAAGCGAATGCTGCGATGAGTGAGGGTAATAAGTTACTTGGTCAGTTGGATGAGGCAAACAAAACGCTTAATCAGACACCGAACGGCAAAGGCTTGCCTCAGCAAGCACAGATAGACCAAGCTCAAGGTCATATCGCGGGTGCTTCTGCTGCAGGGGTTTCTGCTACAGGCGAAATGGACAAGGCAGGCGAAGCGGTACAACAAGCCAATGTCGCAAATCAAGAGAGTGGCTTGGACGTCGATTCTGAAATCGCAGTGCTTACCGGTGGTAAAGGCGTTTCTCAACTGACAGATGATGAAATTCGTCAATTGATGGACAAAGGCGTTACCTCCGAGCAAATCGAAGCGAGTATGAGCAGAGAGCTGAGCCAAAAAAATGCGGCCAATGATGTTGCGGCTATTCAAGGTCAAGCCATCTCGCCTGCAGATATTGAGCTCGCAAAGCAGGTTGAAGCTCATACCAAAGCGTTGAACCAATTGAATGGGCAAATCGACTCAGAACAGTCAATTGTCGATGGTCTGCTTCAAAAGCAACAAAGCGGCGCTAAGTTGTCGGTTGATGAGCAAACCGCTTTGGCGAAAGCAACGTCTAACCTCGAAATATTGAACCAGCAACTGACTAATGTTCAACAGCAAGCAAACGCTCTGTTAAGCCAAGCTCCGGACTTGAACGGTACATCAGGTCAACCAGCAGCGATTGATTGGGATAATACGGATTCTGCTGAAGCCAAAGCGTTAGCTGCAGTAGCATCGACAGCGGCTGTCGCGACGGCAGCGCAACAAGCGACATCACAGATGTCATCTCAAGCTGCAACTAATGCTGTGGCAGACAAGGCAACAATGTTACATGCCAATAATGCACACGCGGCTCAACAGGCTGCAGCTCAACAGTTAGCAGCTCAGCAGGGTAATGCCGCTTCTGCACAACAAGCCGCCTTGGACCCGAGTTTAACGGCGCAAAGCCTGGCAATGAATGCACCAGTAGCAGCAACGAAAGCGGGCTCAACGGATATGTTGCTCAAAGCTGGCGCTGGCACGGCCGCATTGTCTGGTCTTGGAAAAGCGGGTGCTAAAGAAGATTCCAAAGAGTCGACATTGGCTCAGCAGATAGCGTCTGCCGCGGGTGTTCAGGGTACTGCAACGACAGGTTCGGCTCCAACACGCGCTGAAATTCAAGCGGCTCAACAGGCTCCTTTGCAGCTCACTAAAGAACTGGCCAACGAGCAAGTTGCAGAAAAAGTACAAATGATGATGTCTAAGAATCTTAAGAACTTGGACATTCGTCTCGACCCGCCAGAATTGGGTCAGATGAAAATTCGCATGACCATGAATAATGACGTGGCGAACGTGCACTTTACAGTGAGCAATCAACAAGCCAGAGATATGATAGAGCAGACTTTGCCTCGCTTGAGAGAGATGCTTGCTCAACAAGGTATGCAACTGGCCGATTCGTCCGTTCAACAACAGAATTCTGGGCAAAGCCAAGATAGCTATAACAATGGTGAACAACAATCAGGCTCTAACCGCACAAATGATGGGCAAGGTGATGAAAACCTTGATAACGGCAGCAATCTTGAATTGAATGTCGCATCAAAGCGTGATGGAATTAGTTATTATGCCTAGTATCAGGTTTAGATCCGTTAGTCCGTGGAAATAACAGGAAGTTAGAGAAGAATATGTTTGCAGAACAAGCCCCAGGTCAAAAGAAAAGTAAGCTACTTATAATCATAATTGCTGTCGTTGTTTTACTGCTTGCTATCGGTGCTGCTGTGTTCTTTTTTATGGGCTCTAGTGACGATGCCTCTGAATCGAAATCTCAGTCTGCTACCGCTGTAGTCGCGGTTGAACCTGTGATGTATGTTAATATTCCACAACCTTTTTTGTTCAATGTCACCGGTGACAAAAAAGATCGTCTGGTACAGATCAAAGCGCAGCTTATGGTGCGAGGCAGCAAGAATGAAGACCTTGCTCGATACCACTCTCCACTCGTTGAAAGTACGTTATTGGCGACATTTGCCTCTGCAACGGTAGACCAATTGCGCTCTCCGATAGGGCGAGTAGAACTTCGTGACAAGGCAACAGAAGATATTAAAGCAAGTCTGGCTCAAGCAGTGGGTCAGCCTGTTATTGAAAAAGTGTTATTCACTGACTTCGTAATTCAATAGGTAATTTGTGACCGATTTATTAAGCCAAGACGAAATTGATGCGCTATTACATGGTGTCGACGATGTTGAAGAAGTTGAAGATGTCTTAGAGTCCGAAAACGAGAATGCGGTTAATTTCGACTTCTCATCTCAAGACCGAATCGTTCGTGGTCGAATGCCGACCCTTGAACTTATCAATGAGCGTTTCGCGCGTCATATGCGGATCAGTTTGTTTAATATGTTGCGAAAAACGGCTGAAGTGTCGATCAACGGCGTACAAATGATGAAATTTGGTGAGTACCAAAACACATTGTATGTACCCACCAGTTTAAACATGGTGCGTTTCCGTCCGCTAAAAGGTACGGCGCTGATCACCATGGAAGCTCGTCTTGTTTTCATCTTGGTAGAGAACTTCTTTGGTGGCGATGGACGTTTTCACGCCAAGATTGAAGGTCGTGAATTTACGCCAACGGAAAGACGAATTATTCAGCTACTGCTTAAAATTGTATTCGAAGACTACAAAGAAGCTTGGTCTCCCGTGATGGGCGTTGAGTTTGAATACTTGGATTCAGAAGTGAACCCGAGTATGGCGAATATTGTCAGCCCAACAGAAGTGATTGTTGTGAGTTCATTCCATATTGAGGTTGATGGCGGCGGCGGTGATTTCCACGTGGTTATGCCTTACTCAATGGTGGAGCCGATTCGTGAATTGCTTGATGCGGGTGTGCAATCAGACAAGATGGAAACCGACGTTCGTTGGAGTTCAGCATTGCGTGATGAAATCATGGATGTGCCAGTCAACTTCCGTGTCAATTTGCTCGAGCAAGATATCTCGCTGCGTGATTTGATGGAACTTCGTCCTGGGGATGTTATCCCGATGAATATGCCAGAACATGCCACGATGTTTGTTGAAGAACTACCAACCTATCGTGTGAAAATGGGCCGTTCAGGTGAAAAGCTGGCCGTACAGATTTCTGAAAAAATTCAAAGACCGCACGTGGTTAAAACCGATCTCGCTTTCCTAGGTAAAGATTTGATGTCTGAACTAGAAAATAGCGATGATAACGATTAGCAAAATATAAATGTATAGGAATTGGTAATGGAACCTAGTGAAGATCAAAAGCTAGCAGACGAATGGGCTGCAGCACTTGGTGAAGACCCTTCAGCACCGTCAATTGATGTTGATGATGTTCTCGCGGCACCACTGGACGAGCTAACGGATTCGTCATCGCCGATTTCTGAAGATGAGCGTCGTAAACTGGATACCATCATGGATATCCCAGTGACCATTTCAATGGAAGTGGGCCGCTCTCAGATCAGTATCCGTAACTTACTTCAATTGAACCAAGGTTCGGTTGTTGAGCTAGACAGAATTGCTGGTGAATCACTGGATGTGATGGTAAACGGCACTTTGATCGCTCACGGCGAAGTGGTTGTCGTGAATGACAAGTTTGGTATTCGTTTGACTGACGTGATTAGCCAAACAGAACGTATTAAGAAGCTACGTTAATGAGCTTTTCGTCTCAATGGCTGAAAGCTTTTTCTCAACGAGTGACAGGCATGTATCGAGGAATAGCGGGTTCTCGTGGAATATTAGGCATAGGCTTGTTCTCTATGCCTTCCATTGCCTTTGCTGCAACGCCGCCTTCTCTTGATTTAGCGACCACTTTTGGGTCGCTAATTTTCGTTATAGCCTTCATCTTGTTTATCGCTTGGCTGCTTAAGAGAATGCAAGTGCCAACAATGTCCAACCAACAAGGCTTGTCCATTGTGAGACAGATAGCGGTTGGGACAAAAGAACGTATTGCTATCGTTCAAGCGGGTGAGGATCAGTATCTAGTGGGTATCACTACCCAATCGATTCAGTTGATCTCTAAGCTTGATAAACCTCTTACTCAGGAGATGCTGGAAAAAAGCACATTCTCAAGTCAGCTTTCCCAGCTAATAAAAAAAGATGCAAACAAGTAACGGACTTTTGAACTCATCTTACTTTTACCAAAGCGGAGTTTTCCGAATGGTGAAAGTGTGGTTGGTTCCGCTCATTCTCCTCTGCTCTCTAGTCTTCAGTGTGTCGGTATTTGCACAAGCTGAAAATGGCACCGTAATTCCTGCGAATACGGCTGGTTCAGAGTCGGTCACCATCAGTACGATGGAGCAAGACCAAGCCAAATCGCAAACCATGACTACTGGTAGTCTAACGGGCAATGGTGGCGGGATTCCTGCCTTTACCATGACCACCAATGCTAACGGTGGCGAAGACTACTCGATTAATTTACAAATCTTAGCCTTAATGACCATGCTTGGCTTCTTGCCAGCGATGGTGATTTTGATGACGTCGTTCACCCGTATTGTGGTGGTGATGTCTATCTTGCGTCAGGCGATGGGTTTGCAACAAACACCTTCAAACCAAGTCATCATTGGTATCGCGATATTTTTGACCTTCTTCATCATGTCTCCGGTGATCAATCAGGTCAATGAGCAAGCGGTTCAACCTTATCTGAATGAACAGATATCGGCACGACAGGCATTTGATGTCGCCCAAGGCCCGATTAAGTCGTTTATGCTTAAACAGACTCGAATTAAAGATCTGGAAACCTTTGTTGAGATCTCGGGCGCGGAAGTGACCAACCCTGAAGATGTTTCAATGGCGGTTTTAATTCCTGCGTTTATCACGTCAGAGCTAAAAACGGCATTCCAAATCGGCTTTATGCTGTTCTTGCCGTTCCTAATTATTGATTTAGTCGTTGCCTCGGTGCTGATGGCCATGGGTATGATGATGCTGTCACCGATGATTGTATCCTTGCCATTTAAGTTGATGCTGTTTGTTCTGGTTGATGGTTGGAACTTGATACTCTCCACACTCGCCGGCAGTTTTGCCTTGTAGCTGGGGGAATAATGAATCCTGAAATATTCGTAGAGTTGTTCCGAGATGCATTGTGGATGGTACTGATAATGGTGTGCGCCATTATCATTCCTAGCCTGCTGATTGGTTTGGTCGTGGCGGTATTCCAAGCTGCAACCTCAATCAATGAACAAACCCTCAGCTTCTTGCCTCGTTTGATCGTAACTTTGTTGGCGTTAATGTTGTTTGCTCACTGGATGACGCAGATGATGATGGAGTTCTTTTTTGAACTCATTGAACGCTTACCACAAGTGTTGTATTAAACCGCAATGGAATACCCAACAAGCCTAGTACTCGAGTGGTTAGCCAATTACTTTTGGCCATACACTCGCATCTCAGCTATGTTAATGGTGATGACGGTAACCGGGGCGCGCTTTGTGTCGCCACGTATTCGTCTGTATCTAGGCTTAGCGATTACACTTGCCGTTATGCCAGCCATTCCTGCTGTCCCTAAAGACATTGAACTGTTGTCGTTTCAAGGCTTTCTCACGGTTTTTGAACAGATCGTGATTGGTGTTGCGATGGGGTTTGTCACTCAGTTTTTGATTCAAACCTTTGTTATGCTCGGTCAGATTCTGGGTATGCAATCGAGCTTGGGCTTCGCCTCAATGGTTGACCCAGCAAACGGTCAGAATACGCCAGTACTGGGTCAGCTGTTTATGTTGCTTGCGACCATGTTCTTTCTGGCGACAGACGGCCACTTAAAAATGCTGCAGCTGGTGGTGTTTAGCTTTACAACATTACCTATAGGTAGCGGTTCTTTAACCGCTGTTGATTTCAGAGAGTTAGCCTTGTGGTTGAGCATCATGTTCAAAACAGCGCTGGCGATGTCTTTATCTGGCATTATTGCGCTGCTCACGATTAACCTCTCTTTTGGTGTAATGACACGTGCTGCACCTCAGTTAAATATATTCTCTTTGGGTTTTGCGTTTGCGTTACTCGTGGGTCTGTTGCTTTGTTGGTACATCCTTGGCGGCTTATATAGCCACTATGAGCTGTATTGGTTACAAGGAGAGCAGCAGATATGTCGTCTCATCAGATTGGATTGCTAGGAGACTGAAATGGCAGAGTCAGACGGTCAAGAACGCACAGAAGACGCCACGCCCAAACGCTTGCAACAGGCCAAAGAGAAAGGGCAGGTTGCAAGGTCAAAAGAGTTAGCGTCAGCGTCGGTACTGATAGTCGGTGCGATTTCCTTAATGTGGTTTGGCGAATCGATGGCGAAAGCTCT
This sequence comes from Vibrio sp. FE10, assembly GCF_030297155.1. NCBI lineage: Bacteria > Pseudomonadati > Pseudomonadota > Gammaproteobacteria > Vibrionales > Vibrionaceae > Vibrio > Vibrio apostichopi. Next base: position 939,456 of record NZ_AP028067.1, read on the forward strand.
ATTCGAGGCCATGCAACGCCTATTTTCGCTCAGTCGTGACGAAATCTTTGATACCAATAAGCTGTTGGAAATCGCTGGTGGTGCCTTGGTCAACTTGTTGTTTCCACTGTTCTTGATTCTCATCACTTTGTTCGTGGCGGCTGTGATTGGCGCAGCTGGTGTCGGTGGTGTTAACTTCTCGATGCAAGCCGCTATGCCTAAAGCCTCTAAGCTCAATCCTTTAAGCGGTATTAAGCGTATGTTTGGCCTTCAAAGTTGGGTTGAGCTGCTGAAATCTATTTTGAAGGTCGCTCTGGTGTCGGGCATGGCTATCTATCTTATCCAAGCCTCTCAACATGACTTAATGCAATTGAGCATGGATGTGTATCCGCAAAATATCTTCCACGCCTTAGACATCTTGCTTAACTTTATTCTGCTTATCAGTTGTTCTTTGTTGATTGTGGTGGCGATTGATATTCCATTCCAGATTTGGCAACACGCCGATCAACTTAAGATGACCAAGCAAGAAGTGAAAGATGAGTTCAAAGACACCGAAGGTAAGCCCGAAGTGAAAGGGCGTATTCGTATGTTGCAGAGAGAAGCGGCTCAGCGACGTATGATGGCTGATGTTCCTCAGGCAGATGTGATCGTCACCAACCCGGAACACTTTTCGGTCGCTCTACGCTATAAACAGAATCAAGATAAAGCACCGATAGTCGTTGCCAAAGGTGTCGATCATATGGCGATGAAGATCCGTGAAATTGCACGTGCAAACGACATCTATATTATTCCAGCGCCTCCGTTAGCTAGGGCGCTTTATCATACTACTGAGCTCGAACAGCAAATTCCTGACGGTCTGTTTACGGCAGTTGCTCAAGTGCTTGCATATGTGTTCCAGCTGAAACAGTACAGAAAAAGAGGAGGGGAGAGGCCGAAATTGCAAGATTCTAATATGCCGATCCCACCTGATTTACGTCATTAGATCAATTGCTTGAGCTCAGCCCAATGAAACTGGATAATGGTTGTGTATCTGAGCGTCTTTATTTGTAAGCTGTGACGATAAATTGACGTTGAAATATTGGTACAGTGCTTGCTATATCAATGCCAAACATTATAAGTCCGATCATGATAAACCTGATCATCATAAACCTTATTGCTATAAATTTTGGCAATACAGCTTAGACCTGAGCCTCGATTCGCTTAGTGGAAGAGCTACAACATAGCGATACTACCCAGATTTATGAAATTTACCCTCCCTTTTGCGGACAAGCTACCTAAAATCCCTAACCGTGCCATGCCTGCGATTGGCGCGCCTGTTATGGTACTTGCCACGCTCGCTATGGTGGTGTTACCAATTCCAGCTTTCTTGTTGGATATGTTCTTCACCTTCAACATTGCACTGTCTATGGTTGTGCTATTGGTTTCGGTTTATACCCGTAGGCCTTTAGACTTCGCTGCATTCCCAACGGTACTTCTGATTGCAACGCTACTTCGTTTGGCTTTGAACGTTGCTTCGACACGTGTGGTACTGCTCCACGGTCACGAAGGGGGCGATGCTGCTGGTAACGTGATTGAAGCTTTCGGTAACGTGGTTATCGGTGGTAACTATGCGGTTGGTTTAGTGGTGTTTTTGATTCTGATGATCATCAACTTCATGGTTGTAACCAAAGGTGCGGGTCGTATCTCGGAAGTAAGTGCACGTTTCACGTTGGATGCCTTACCCGGTAAACAGATGGCAATCGATGCCGATTTGAATGCGGGTTTGATCGATCAAGATCAGGCTCGTACCCGCCGTTTTGAAGTCACCAAAGAAGCAGATTTCTACGGTTCGATGGATGGTGCGTCTAAGTTTGTTAAAGGCGATGCAATAGCCGGTATCTTGATCCTGTTCATCAACATCATTGGTGGCTTGAGTATCGGTATGGCTCAGTTCGACCTTGGTTTTGGCGAAGCAATCGAAATCTATACACTACTGACTATCGGTGATGGTCTGGTTGCACAAATTCCATCGTTATTACTTTCTATTGCTGCCGCGATGATGGTAACGCGTCAAAACACAGATGAAGACATGGGCGAGCAACTTGTCTTCCAAATGTTCGATAATCCGAAAGCCCTTATGATCACTGCCGCTATCCTTGGCATTATGGGTATTGTTCCTGGCATGCCGCATTTCTCATTCTTGAGTCTTGCCATCGTTGCAGGTGCGGGTGCGTATTACATAGATAAAAAGAACAAGAAGAAGGCTGAACAACCCAACCTTCCCGCTACGGTTGAAGCGAATGGAGAAACGGGCTCCCAGAAGGAGCTCTCTTGGGATGATGTTCAGCCTGTTGATATTATTGGTTTAGAAGTCGGTTATCGTTTGATCCCGTTGGTGGATAGAGATCAAGGTGGCGAACTGCTAGAGCGTGTGAAAGGGGTTCGTAAGAAACTGTCTCAAGATTTCGGTTTTCTGATCCCGGCGGTACATATTCGAGATAACCTAGAACTCACCCCAAATAGCTACCGAATCACTCTGATGGGTGTTGCCGTGGGCGAGGCTGAGATTAAGCCTGACATGGAACTGGCGATTAACCCGGGTCAAGTCTACGGAATGATCGATGGTGAGCCTACTATTGATCCTGCCTTTGGCCTTGAAGCCGTATGGATTCGAGAAGAGCAGCGTGAACACGCCCAAGCGTTAGGTTACACGGTTGTAGATTCATCTACTGTACTGGCAACGCACCTCAGCCAATTGCTAACCAATAATGCATCACAGCTTATTGGCCATGAAGAAGTACAAAACCTACTCGAGATGCTAAGTCGCTCGACACCTAAGCTGGTCGAAGGCTTTGTACCGGATCAGCTGCAACTTGGTGTGGTCGTGAAAGTACTGCAAAACCTACTGAATGAAGCCATTCCAATTCGAGATATCCGCACTATAGTCCAAACTTTGTCGGAGTATTCAAGTAAGAGTCAAGAACCTGACATACTTACTGCTGCGGTTCGTATCGCATTGAAACGATTAATTGTTCAAGAAATCAATGGTATAGAGCCTGAATTGCCAGTGATTACCTTAATTCCTGAGCTGGAACAAATCTTGCATCAAACCATGCAGGCATCCGGCGGAGAATCTGCTGGTATTGAACCTGGTTTAGCCGAACGTTTACAGACATCCCTCAGCCATGCAACACAAGAGCAAGAGCTAAAAGGTGAGCCAGCTGTGTTACTGACTTCTGGCGTGTTACGTTCCACTCTCGCGAAGTTCGTGAAAAACACGATCCCAAGCTTGAGAGTTTTATCTTACCAAGAGATACCAGACGAAAAGCAGATACGCATTGTACAAGCTGTTGGTAATTAAGCCGCCTAATTAGAACGGACGATCGAATTGAAAATTAAACGATTTTTTGCAAAAGATATGCGAACCGCGCTGCTCCAAGTTAAAGAAGAACTTGGCTCAGAAGCGGTGATCATGTCTAACAAAAAGGTCGCAGGTGGCGTTGAAATTGTGGCCGCTATTGATGGCGAATCTAACCCATCGACAGCCAGCCCAAAGCTCAATAAGCCTCAGCAGCCTACGCAAAGTCAATATACCCAAATGGCAGCGCCAGCCGCGTCATCTGGGCGTCGTCAGTTAGATGATGACAAAGTTAGCCTGCAGTCGAATGCTGAAGGCGGACGTTCAATGACTAAGCGCTTCGCGAACATGCTCAAGCAATATAGCCATGGCGCAGACGACGAACCGCAGCACCGAGCTGAAAATGAAGACTCGTTATCCGCGTTGCTTAACCGCCAGTCAGGTGGTAATCAATCGGCTCTTGGTAACCATCAGTCTCGCGGCAGCAGTCAGTCTCTAGGAAATCACCAATCTCTCGGTAATCAACAATCTCGCAGCGGTGGCAACGTAGATTCAGCTTTTGCTCGTGAGTCTGGCTTATCCAAATTGATTGCTGAAGATCGTAGAGTCGAGCGTCCAGCACCTCGCTTAGATCCTACTCGCTACGATCGCGGCCGTGATCCTGGTCAGTCGAAAGGTTCAGACACCGAAATGGAAACGATGCGCGAAGAGATGACCTCAATTCGCCGTCTATTAGAGCATCAAGTCTCTGGACTGATGTGGCAAGAAGTCGAACGTCGCGAACCTTTGAGAGCGATGCTTATCAAGCGCCTAGAACGTATGGGTGTTTCGGCAGAGCTCGCCGATCAAATGGCCTGCTACATTCCAGAAGACACAAAACCAGCACGAGCATGGAAAGCCTTGCTTGCTCTGGTCGCTGATCAAATATCAGTGACACAAAAAGATATTTTAAAACGCGGCGGTATTGTGGCCTTACTTGGTCCGACTGGCGTAGGTAAAACAACAACCGTTGCTAAGCTCGCAGCCCGTGCAGCAATGGAGTACGGCGCAGATAACGTCGCACTAGTGACAACAGACACATATCGCATAGGTGCACATGAGCAGTTATCGATTTATGGTCGAATTATGGGTTGTCCTGTAAGAGTTGCTAAAGATTCTAGTGAACTGGCCGATGTAATATATCAATTACGTAATCGTCGCCTGATTCTGGTTGATACTGCAGGTATGGGACAGCGAGATGTTCGTCTATCTGAGCAGTTAGACACATTGATGCAAGAGAGTGGTTCCGTTATCAATAGCTACCTTGTGTTGCCGGCAACCGCGCAACGTAAAGTGCTGCAAGAAACCATTGAACACTTTAGAAGAATCCCGTTGTCAGGATGTATCCTGACTAAGCTGGATGAATCGCTCAGTTTGGGTGAGTTCATCAGTGTGGTAATACAAAATGCATTACCAGTTGCTTACATAGCAAATGGTCAACGAGTTCCTGAGGATATCGTTATAGCTCAGCCAAAGTACATGATTGCTAAGGCGAATGAGTTATTAGAGAAATCTACAGAGAATGAACCTCATTACTGGAATAGCGATTCTGAAGGACTCTAGGCGGCGGATAAATATGAATGAAAATATGATACATGATCAAGCTAGCGGCCTCCGTCGCTTAACCAAGCCTTCAATCACGAAAGTTATCGCTGTAACTGGCGGTAAGGGTGGGGTAGGTAAATCTAATGTGACGTTAGGTATGGCTATTTGCATGGCTCGCCAAGGCAAAAAAGTCATGGTACTGGATGCCGATTTAGGATTGGCTAACGTCGATATCATGCTGGGTATTCGTTCTAAACGAAATCTAGGGCATGTTTTAGCGGGTGAGTGTGAACTTAAGGATGCGATTGTCGAAGGGCCGCACGGAATTAAGATAATTCCAGCGACATCGGGTACACAGAGCATGACTGAACTTTCACATGCTCAACATGCTGGTTTGATTCGAGCGTTCGGTTCTCTTGAAGACGAGATGGACATCTTGTTAGTCGATACGGCAGCAGGCATCTCAGACATGGTGATTAGCTTTTCAAGAGCGGCGCAAGATGTCGTGGTTGTGGTATGTGATGAACCAACTTCGATCACTGATGCTTATGCCTTGATTAAGCTGTTGAGCCGCGAGCACCAAGTTCAGCGATTCAAAATCGTTGCAAATATGGTCAGAAGCTATCGCGAAGGCCGAGAATTATTTGCAAAGTTGACTTTGGTCACAGAGCGTTTCTTGAATGTGAGCCTCGAACTCGTAGCATGTATTCCTTTAGATGATAAAGTACGTCAATCAGTCAAGAGACAGAAAATCGTAGTAGATGCGTTCCCTCGCTCTCCTGCGGCATTGGCAATCAGTTCATTAGCAAATAAAGCATTGACGTGGCCAATACCAAAAACGCCAAGCGGGCATTTGGAATTTTTTGTTGAAAGGCTGCTGAACCGTACTGAATTTGTAGAGGAACCATTTGGTGAATAAAGCGCTTACCTACGATCAGCATGCAAATCTCAATAGCCAGCAGGCTTTTTTTGAGAAGTACTCTGTGTTGGTTAAACGTATCGCTCATCACTTGTTGGGGCGATTGCCGCCTAATGTATTGGTTGATGACTTAATTCAAGCAGGCATGATTGGCTTGATTGAAGCACAACAAAACTATGATGGTACGAAAGGCGCAAGCTTTGAGACGTATGCTGGTATTCGAATTCGCGGGGCTATGTTGGATGACATTCGCCGTGGGGATTGGGTGCCAAGATCGGTTCACAAAAATAATCGAGAAATCAGCAGTGCGATTGCAGAACTGGAAAGTGTTCTGAATCGAGACCCAAGTGATGCCGAAGTGGCCAAACACATGGGGCTCAGTTTAGATCAGTACCACAGTGCATTGACCGATATTAACTGCTCAAGATTGGTCGGTATCGAAGATTTAGGCGTCTCAGATGATGTCATATCTCCGAATGAAGATTCTCAAGACAATACGCCCTTTCAAGGGGTTGCAGATGAGTCATTCCGCCAAGCTTTGATCGATTCGATAAAACAACTTCCGGAAAGGGAAGGCCTCGTGCTTTCACTTTATTACGACGAAGAACTCAATTTAAAAGAGATTGGGGAAGTGTTAGGTGTCAGCGAATCTCGTGTCAGCCAAATACTGAGCCAATCTATGCAGCGTCTACGCACTAAGTTAAGTGCTTGGACACAGAACGACTAACAACACTGGTTTTATTCAGTGGAGGCTAATTTGAACAAAAACATGAAAATTCTCATTGTTGACGACTTTTCAACGATGCGCCGAATTGTTAAAAACCTACTACGCGATTTAGGTTTCAACAACACTCAAGAAGCAGACGATGGCTTGACCGCGTTACCAATGCTGAAAAAAGGCGAATTTGATTTCGTGGTAACCGACTGGAACATGCCTGGTATGCAAGGTATTGACCTGTTAAAACACGTTCGTGCAGACGCAGAACTTAAGCACCTTCCTGTGCTTATGATCACGGCCGAAGCGAAACGTGAACAGATCATCGAAGCTGCTCAAGCAGGTGTTAATGGTTACATTGTGAAGCCTTTCACAGCGGCAACTCTGAAAGAGAAACTTGATAAGATTTTTGATCGCTTATAAGCGTCAATAATAACCTGTTTTTAGGCGCTTCTAGAGAAACACTCACGGTTAAGTGTGTTGTTTACCTCAATAGTCGAAGCGTCACAAAGTATGCGGAGTAAGGCCGAACTCAGGATGATTTCATTAGAACAAGCAAAAAAATTAGTAGAGCTGCTTGAAAACGATGAGCAGCAAGGTGCTGATTCTCTTGTTAGAAGCATTTATGAAGATAATTTTAGTCTTCAAGACAATCCAATGCTTCAAGAAATAGGTAGTCTGACTCGCGACCTCCATGACTCTTTGGCTCAATTCAATTTCGATGAACGCATCAGCGTTATCGCAAATGATGAAATCCCTGATGCTAGGGATCGCCTTCAATATGTCATTGATAAAACGGAAGTTGCAGCAAACAAGACGATGGACGCAGTCGATCGTTGTATGCCAATAGCAGACAACCTACACGAGTGTTTACTTCAAGTAAGGCCTCAATGGAATGAACTGATGCATGGCCGCATTGAGCTGGCACAATTTAAAGCTTTATGTCACCGCATTGATGGATTACTTGTCCAAGTAGAAGGCGATAGTACTGAACTACGTGGACAACTGACTGAAATCTTGATGGCTCAGGATTTCCAAGATTTAACTGGGCAGATCATTAGCAAAGTTATTACCTTGGTAAATGAGGTTGAAGGACGTTTGGTAGAGATTCTCACGGTATTCGGTGCGAATCAAATAGAGCCAACTCCAGAAAAAGAGAAGAAAGCATCTATTGCTCCTGAGGGTCCAATTATGAACCCAGAAGCGCGCGAAGACGCTGTGGCATCTCAAGATGAAGTCGACGATTTGTTATCCAGTCTTGGATTTTAAAGGTAACGTATGAGCTACGATTTAGACGAAGATATTCTTCAGGACTTTTTAGTCGAAGCAGGAGAGATCCTTGAACTCCTATCAGAACAATTGGTAGAGCTTGAGAATAACCCTGACGACAAAGACCTATTAAATGCTATTTTCCGTGGTTTCCATACAGTAAAAGGTGGTGCTGGTTTCCTAGCATTGACTGAGCTGGTGGATACTTGTCATGGTGCTGAGAATGTGTTCGACATTCTAAGAAACGGTCAACGCAGCGTAACATCAGGCTTGATGGACACGATGCTGCAGGCTCTCGATACAGTTAATGTACAGTTTCGAGCCGTGCAAGATCAGGAAGCTTTAGTACCCGCTGACCAATCTTTATTGGATGAGCTTCATCGTCTCTGTAAACCAGAGGCTGCAGATGAAGTCGCGCCAGCCCCTGTCATCCCTGAACCTATTGTTGCTGCGCCTGAGCCTGTTGTAGAAAGCTCTAGCATCAGTGCATCTTCAGTGGATGATATCTCTGAAGATGAGTTTGAACGCCTACTTGATGAACTTCATGGTAAAGGTGGTTCACCAACAGCCGCTTCTGCACCAACTCCGCCGCCAGCGCCCGCTGCTCCTCAGCCAGTTGCTGACAGTGGTGATATTACTGATGACGAATTTGAAAAGTTATTAGATGAACTGCACGGTGCGGGTAATAGCCCGACAGCGGCAAGTTCAACGCCACCACCGCCACCACCTCCTGTTGCTGCTCCAGTTTCGGCGATGTCTGAAGGCGATGACCTGATGACGGACGAAGAGTTTGAGAAGTTACTTGACCAGTTACATGGTTCAGGCAATGGCCCGTCGATTGAAGAGCTGGATGCTGCAACTAAGCCTGCTGATGTAACAGCGGCTCCTGTTGCACCTGCACCACAAGTCACGCCTAAGCCAGCAACCCCAGCTGTTGCGAAACCTGCTGCTAAAGCTGAACCTAAGCCGAATGTTCCAGCTAAGGCTGAAGTTAAAACGCCAGCGAAGAAGCAACAAGCGGAAGCAACGGTTCGTGTTGATACATCAACTCTCGATACCATTATGAACATGGTGGGTGAGTTGGTATTGGTTCGTAACCGACTGGTGAGTTTAGGCTTAAACAGCAACGACGAAGAAATGGCGAAAGCTGTTTCGAATTTAGACGTTGTTACCGCAGACCTTCAAGGTGCGGTAATGAAGACTCGTATGCAGCCGATCAAGAAAGTTTTTGGTCGTTTCCCACGAGTTGTCCGCGACCTTGCTCGTAGTTTGAAGAAAGATATTGTTCTTGAAATGCGCGGTGAAGAAACGGATCTTGATAAGAATTTAGTAGAAGCACTTGCCGATCCACTGATTCACTTAGTGAGAAACTCTGTGGACCACGGTATTGAGATGCCTGAAGCTCGTATTGCGGCTGGCAAATCACAAACAGGTAAAGTGATCCTATCTGCCTCGCAAGAAGGTGACCATATTGAATTGGCTATCGTTGATGACGGTGGCGGTATGGACCCTGATAAGCTTCGTGCTATTGCGGTTAAACGTGGCCTGATGGACGAAGACGCAGCGTCTCGCTTATCAAACAAAGAGTGTTTCAATCTTATTTTTGCACCTGGCTTCTCAAGCAAAGAGCAAATCTCAGATATCTCTGGCCGTGGCGTAGGCATGGACGTTGTGAAAACAGCGATTAATACACTGAATGGCTCGATCGATATCGATTCTGAAATGGGTCAAGGCACCAAGATTACGATCAAGGTTCCACTGACACTTGCGATTCTACCAACCTTGATGGTCGGTGTTGCGGGTCACCCATTCGCATTGCCATTGGCTTCTGTAAACGAGATTTTCCACTTAGACCTTAGCCGCACTAACGTGGTTGATGGCCAGTTGACTATCATCGTTCGTGACAAATCTATCCCGTTGTTCTACTTGCAAAATTGGCTGGCACCAAAAGCCGGTATTGTTGAACTACGTAAAGGACATGGCCACGTTGTTATTGTTCAGCTTGGCAGCCAAAGAGTTGGTTTTGTTGTTGATACGCTGATTGGCCAAGAAGAAGTCGTTATCAAGCCACTTGATAAGTTGTTGCAAGGTACGCCAGGTATGGCAGGCGCGACAATTACAAGTGATGGACACATTGCATTGATTCTGGATGTGCCTGACTTGTTGAAGCAGTACGCTGCAGCATCAAGAATTTAATTTAAGGATAAATATGGCGATTAAAGTATTAGTCGTTGATGATTCGAGCTTTTTCCGCCGTCGCGTAAGCGAGATCATCAACTCAGAGGCTCGCCTAGAAGTCATCGATGTAGCTGTAAATGGTAAAGAAGCGGTTGAAAAAGCAAAGAAGCTTAGACCTGACGTCATTACTATGGACATCGAAATGCCAGTCATGGACGGCATCACAGCCGTTCGTGAAATTATGGCCGCGTCTCCAACGCCTATTTTGATGTTTTCATCGTTAACGCATGATGGTGCTAGAGCAACATTGGACGCGTTGGATGCCGGAGCTCTGGATTTCTTACCTAAGAAGTTCGAAGACATCGCTCGAAACCGGGACGATGCAGTCGCTCTCCTTCAACAGCGTGTGATTCAAATTGCCGCTAAGCGCGCGTTCATGCGTCGTACACCTGTTGCTCCTCGAGCAACGGCAGCAGCAACTGCGTCAACAGCTTCATCGCTGCGTCAAACCACTTCAGCGGCAACACCTGCTGCGAAGCCTGTTGTCGCATCGACTGCAAAATTTAGAGCATCAGGTAAAAAGTATCAGTTAACTGCCATTGGTACGTCGACTGGCGGTCCTGTTGCACTACAAAAGATTTTGACTCGCATTCCAGCTCACTATCCACATCCGATCGTGTTAGTTCAGCACATGCCAGCAACCTTTACCGCTGCATTTGCAAGCCGACTGAATACCTTGTGTAAAATTGAAGTTCGCGAAGCGCAAGACGGAGATGTGTTGAAACCAGGAGTGGCTTACCTTGCTCCCGGCGGTAAACAGATGATGGTTGATGGCCGTGCAGGGTCTGCTCGCTTACGAATTATCGATGGTGGCGACCGAATGAACTACAAGCCTTGTGTGGATGTTACATTTGGTTCTGCTGCAAAGATTTACGGTGACAAAGTCTTGTCTATGATACTGACCGGTATGGGTGCTGATGGTCGAGAAGGTTCGCGTATGTTAAAAACTGCGGGCTCGACGATTTGGGCGCAAGACGAAGATAGCTGTGTTGTATATGGTATGCCTCAAGCTGTAGCAAAAGCTGGCATTTCTACTGAAGACCTACCTCTAGACCGTATTGCGGAAAGGATCCTGGTTGAAGTTGGCTTAGCTTAGGTAAATCGACATGATTGTTTGGAGTGTTGCAAACCAAAAAGGTGGTGTTGGTAAAACAACCACGACAGTGACTTTGGCAGGCTTGCTTGCCTTGAAAGGGCACCGTGTTCTGTTGGTTGATACCGATCCGCATGCATCACTGACCACTTATCTGGGTTACGACTCAGATACGGTGGAGTCGAGTTTGTTTGATCTGTTTCAGTTGCGAGAGTTTACTGCTCAGACGGTAAGACCTTTGACATTGCAAACTGAAGTTGAAGGCATTGATATTATCCCTGCACATATGTCGCTCGCGACATTAGACCGTGTGATGGGTAATCGCAGTGGAATGGGATTAATTTTAAAGCGTGCGCTTGCCGCTTTGAAAGATGACTATGATTATGTGTTGATCGATTGCCCGCCGATTCTTGGCGTGATGATGGTGAATGCATTGGCAGGCAGTGATCGTATTCTCATCCCAGTACAGACTGAGTTTCTGGCAATGAAAGGGTTAGAACGCATGATTCGCACTCTGACTATCATGCAAAAATCTCGTAAAACGCCGTTTAAAGTGACAGTAGTACCGACGATGTATGACAAGCGAACCAAGGCTTCATTACAGACGTTAACTCAGCTGAAAGAAGATTATCCAAATCAAGTTTGGACATCTGCTGTCCCTATTGACACTAAGTTTAGAGATGCAAGCCTAAAGCGCTTACCAGCATCTCATTTTGCATCGGGTAGTCGTGGTGTATTTGCTTACAAACAGTTGCTTATTTATCTCGAAAGGCTGGCGATAAATGAGCGCGAATAAAGAATCAACCATGGCGCGACCAAGTTTATCGAGTGAACAAGCACTTGATGATTACTTTACTGCGCTGTTAGGCGATGAAGTTCTGGATTCTGACGAATTTTTTGTTGACGAGTCTAACGATGAGTCATCATCTGCAGAGCCAGAGCCAGAGCCAGAGCCAGAGCCAGAGCCAGAGCCAGAGCCAGAGCCAGAGCCAGAGCCAGAGCCAGAGCCAAAACGTTCAAGTTACTCCACCTACGCCGAGTTGCGACAGGCGGAGTTTGAGGTTCCAAACCTTGAGGATGTACAAAAACTGCTGAGCCGCTTAGAAGCGACGAATGTGGTTGATGAACTGAATCTTGATGAATTAATGGATCAAAATACGCAGAAAATTGCTCAACACGCAGACATGCAAATCTATGATGCTGCCGTTGAATCCGTTCAGCTTTCTGTAGAGCCTGAAATTCAAGACTGGAATCTCCCTGAGCCTGATTTATCAATAGCTCTTGAGCTATATGTTGAACAAGCTGTTGAGCCGACAATTGAGTCACCAATAGCTGAAGATTCGCACGTTGAAGCTCAGCAAGACGAAACGAACATTGAAGAACCAGAGATTGAATCGGTCAGTGAACCTGAGGTTGAGCTTGAAACTCAA